>CAMOCK010000179.1 GCA_946610645.1 uncultured Bacteroidales bacterium | reverse complement strand
TTTCAGTTGCTTTCCAATACTTTTCGATGAGCTTTTCCTTCAAACCCGTCTCGGCCTTGGTGAAATACTTGCCGAACAGCTCCCAAGCGGTGTCGAGCATCTCCGTAATCGGGATGTTGACGTCGATGGCGAGCAGTCGGGTGGCGTATTCCTTGGCGTAGTCGAGGCAGCGCAAGTCGTAGTCGCTCAAGTCGAAGCCGTTCTCCAACTTGGTCTTGGCGTTGGCGGCGTCGGCGTAGAGGCGCACCGAGGTGTTCATCACGGCGCTGTGGTCCTCGCGGGTCTTCTTGTTCTGCACATGTTGCTTCAGTCGCGACAGCGAGCGGAACGGGTCGACGATGACCTTGCCCGAATCGGGGTCGGCACGGAGGAACAGCTGGCCTTCGGTGATGTAACCCGTGTTGTCGGGAATGGCGTGGGTGATGTCGCCATCGTTCAAGGTCGTCACGGCGATGATGGTGATGGAACCGCCATCGGGCAGCTGCACGGCCTTTTCGTAGATCTTCGCCAAGTCGGAATACAACGAGCCGGGCATGGAGTCCTTCGACGGGATTTGGTCCATACGGTTGCTCACGATACTCAAGGCATCGGCATACAGCGTCATGTCGGTGAGCAGCACCAAAACCTTCTCGTTCTTGTCGACGGCGAAATATTCAGCCGCAGTCAGGGCCATGTCGGGAATCAGCAGACGCTCGACGGGCGGCTGGTCGGTGGTGTTCACGAAGCTGATGATCTTGTGCAAGGCACCCGCGCTTTCAAACTCGTTCTTGAAGAAGAGGTAGTCGTCGTTGGTCAGGCCCATGCCGCCGAGGATGATCTTATCCACATCGGCGCGGAGAGCCACCATGCTCATCACGCGGTTATATGGTTGGTCGGGGTCGGCGAAGAACGGGATCTTCTGGCCGGAGACCAAGGTATTGTTCAAGTCGATGCCGGCGATGCCCGTCGGGATCAGCTCGGAAGGCATACGACGTTTGTACGGGTTCACGGAAGGGCCGCCGATGTGGCGTTTCTCGCCTTCCACAGCCGGACCGCCGTCGATAGGATCGCCGTATGCATTGAAGAAACGGCCAGCGAGGTCGTCGCTCACGTTCAAGGTGGGCGGTTCGCCAAAGAAGGTCACTTCGGCATTGGTCGGGATGTCTTCCGTGCCGCCAAACACCTGAAGGGTGACGGCGTTGTCCTTGATTTTCCCCACCTGAGCCAAACGGCCTGCCACAAGGGCGAGTTCGTCGTTGGCCACGCCTTGCGCCTCAAGGGTCACGGTGGCCTTGGTGATGGCGCTCAGCTTGGTATAGATGCGTTGAAAGGCTTTCTCACTCATGTTTCAGTTCCTCCTTTAACTGTCCAAGATATTTTTCAAAGTTTTCCGACTTGTATTCCGAGTAGTTCATCTGGCGGCAAATGTTGATCAAGCCCTTGAAGTATGTCGTACATTCCTCAAAGTCCTCGAACTTGAAGCTGCGGTCGCAGATGCCGAGCACCAAGTCGAGCATGAACTTCTGGCGTTCGAGTGGCGTTGAGCCGTCGATTTCGTCGAAAGCGTCCTGTTGAAGAATCACGAAATCAATAAGTTCCGACTTCCAATATTGCTCGTGGTACGACATCGGCACGCCGTCGTCGCCCAAGATGTTGATTTGCTCGTAGGCGTCCTTGCCTCGACGGATGATGTATTTCGTCTTCGTCACCTTGTCGACCCAGCCCTTTTCGATCTTGTTGTCCAAATACTCGATGATTTCGGGGTATTCGAGATACTTCGAATAGGAGTCCACGGGGTCGACGGCGGGATAACGTTTCTTGTCGGCACGGTTCTGCGAGAGGCCGTAGAAGCAACGTGCGGCTTTCTTCGTCGACTCGGTGACGGGTTCCTTCAGGTTACCGCCAGCGGGCGACACCGTTCCAATGAAGGTGATGGAACCTGTAGAACCATTGTTAAGTTTCACAAAACCTGCACGGGCGTAGAAGTTGGAGATGATGGCCGAGAGGTCGACGGGGAAGCCGTCCTGACCCGGCAGTTCCTCCAAGCGGTTACTCATCTCACGCAAGGCCTGTGCCCAACGCGAGGTGGAGTCGGCCAGAAGCAAGACCTTCATACCCATGGCACGGTAATACTCGCCGAGGGTCATGGCCGTGTAGACCGAAGCCTCACGAGCCGCGACGGGCATGTTCGACGTGTTGCAAATGATGATGGTACGTTCCATCAGCGAACGACCTGTGTGCTTGTCCTTCAGTTCGGGGAACTCCGTGAAGATTTCCACGACCTCGTTGGCACGCTCACCGCAAGCCGCCATGATGATGATGTCGGCATCGGCTTGCTCTGCTAAGGCGTGTTGCAGCACGGTCTTGCCGCAGCCGAAAGGTCCGGGGATGAAGCCCGTGCCGCCTTCGGCAATGGGATTCAGCGTGTCGATGCAACGCACGCCCGTCTCCATCACTTTGAAGGGACGCGGTTTCTCCACATAACCGCCCACGGCCACCTTGACGGGCCATTTCTGCATCATCGTCACCTTCACCTCCTCGCCTTCCGCGTTGGTCAGCGTGGCAATGGTGTCGGTGATTTTGTACTGGCCAGCGGCAGCCATGTTTTTCACGGTGTAAGTCCCTTCAAAGTTGAACGGCACCATGATTTTGTGCGACAGCCAGCCTTCCTTGACTTCGCCCAGCCAGTCGGCGGCGATGACTTGGTCGCCGGCATTGGCGATAGGCGTAAAGTCCCATAACTTATTCTCGTCCAACGGCTTGGTGTATTCGCCACGTTTCAGGAAGACGCCTTCCATCGTGGCTAAGTTGTTTTGCAGGCCGTCGAAGTTGCTCGATAGCAAACCAGGACCCAAGGTCACTTCAAGCATGTAGCCTTGGAATTCCACTGGATCACCGATCTGGAGGCCACGGGTGCTCTCAAACACCTGCACCGAGGCTTTGTTCCCGTTCACCTTGATGACCTCTGCCATCAGCTCGACGCCATCGAGGTCGATGAAGCAGATTTCATTCTGTGCCACAGGGCCGTCCACCTCCACAGTGACGAGGTTTGCAATGATTCCTGTAACTTTTCCTGTTGTTTTCATATATTGTAATTCTTAATTCAAAATTTAAGATTTAAAATTGACTTCATCGAATGCTACGCATTTCAAGATTTAAGACTCAAATCCAAATCCGCATTCGTCCCACGGATCTCCTTCACCAACTTGCGGAACATCTCCTCGCCCTTCGCCGTGTCGAGTTCAGCCCAGCGCTGGACGGTCTTGGCCTTGACGAGGAATGCGAGGATGGCGTTCATGTTGAAGTAGTCCATGCGGGCGATGTCGCTGGCCTTTTCCCACTTCAGTTCGTCCATCTTCTGCTCACGCTTCACGAAGTCGGCATCCTCAAGGATTTCCTTGATTTGGTGTTCCTCCTCGAAGTCGGCTTCAGGGAAATCGACGACAAAAGCATTGCCGTCCTTGCCGAGGCGTTTGGCCAAATAGCTCACTTTCATGTTGCGCAGGCGGCCGTCGAAGTCGAAATACTCGCGGATGAAGCGGTTCTTGCTCTCGGCGGCCTTCGCGTAGAAGTCGGCACCGAGGGTCTGTTCATCGAAGCCCTCCTCCATGAGTTCGACCAGTTGTTGGTCTTTCTCGGAAAGCAGCTCCATGACGGATTCCTTGAGCGCGGCATAGTCGAAGCCTGTGGTCTCGAATCCCGAGGTCAGTTCCGGCAAGCCGGCCACGATATAAACGTAGTTATCCATCAGCCGAAGAGGATTTTCTTGGTGGCGGGACGCAGGTAGTTGGCGATGAGCTGAGTGAACTCCTCATCGGTGAAGCTGAGCACATAGCCGCCGTCCTTAGGGGCGACCTTGAAGCCGCCGTTCATCTTCTTGGAGTAGTCCACTTTTACGTCGGCCTTGAGTTGGTTAGCGATTTCGTTCTTCACAAAAGGTTCTACCTCGGCCTTCAGTTTTTCGGGCAGGATGAGATCCAAAGCCACGGGCGAGGCGTTTTGCGGGTTGAAGGCCTTCACCACGCTCGAAATCAGTTCTTTCACGAAGGCAGCGTTGCCCATGTTGGCTTTCACGCCCTCAGTGGCGGCCTTGGTCACGATCATTTTCTCGATTTCCTGTTTCGTCACGGCGATGCTTTGCGTGGCGGCCATCTTCACGTCGGCGGTCACCTTGGTTTTCAGCTCGTCGGCTTCCTTGTTGGCTTGGGCAATGATGCGGTCGGCCTCGGCCTTGGCGTAGGCCACGATGCGGTCGGCCTCGGCCTGTGCCTTTTGCAGCAGTTCCTCGCCGTCGTGTTTTCCTTTCGACAGACCTTCATTATACAATCTGTCGGTCAGTTCTTGAAGTTTGTCTTGCATATATTTTTCGTTTTGTCTGTTGCTTTTTGTTTTAGGGGGCAAAATTAAGCATTCCAAACAAGAAAACGAAAAGAAACGGGAAAAATTTCATGGAACTCACCGAAAGGGCTTTATAAATCACCGAAACCGTCAGCCTTTTGCGCATTAATTACAACGTCCTCAAACAAGCGAGTTTGGGCCAAAACCGCTAAAATTTCGCGGTTTTGGCCTAATTTACACACCAAAGATTTGTTTCCCTACATCTTATAATACGACCCCAAAATCCTCCCAAACCACTTCGCGGGCAGGATGCGCTTCAGCAAAACGGAGAGTCTTTGCTCCAACGAAGCCACCACATAACCGTTGCGTGGGTTCTTTTTCCTGATGATTTTGCTGATTCTTCGGGCCAAAACGACTGGCTTCAAGCCACCGTTTTCGTCGTGTTCCACCTTGCTGATGGCGGTTTTATAAACGGGATAGGCTTCGAGCGCGGCTTCATCGGCCACCTTCTTGCGGCTGCCTGTGAAGCCCGTGGCGAAGTCGCCGGGGCGAAGCACAACGACTTGCAAGCCAAACGATTTCGTCTCCAAGCGCAAAGCCTCGCAATAGCCCTCGATGGCGAACTTGCTGGCGGAATAGAAACCTTGGAACGGCAGCCCCATCAGGCCGCCGATGCTGCTGAGGGCGATGACCTTGCCCCTCCCCTGCCTGCGCATGTGGGGCAAAACGGCATCAACGCAATGCACCAAGCCCATGAAGTTGGTGTCCATCTGCAAGCGGATTTCCTCGTCGGTGGCAAACTCAAGCGGACCGCCAATGCCCATGCCAGCATTGTTGACCAACACGTCGATGCGGCCTTCTTTCGCCACGATTTCATCAACGGCTTTCGCCACGGCCTCGCGGTCGCGGACATCAAGCGTCAGATAATGCACATTGGGCAACGGCTCCACTGAGCGGCGCACCGTACCGTAAACGGTGTGGCCTTCCTGCGCAAGCAGCCGCGCCGTTTCAAGGCCAAAGCCCGACGAAATTCCAGTGATGAGAACTACCGACTTATTCATTTAACTACAGATTTCACGGATTTTACAGGCATAGCTTAAAGTCATTGCAAAAAGGAACGACGAAGCAATCCAGAGCAGGAATTGCCAATTATCTGGACTGCTTCGTGCCTCGCAATGACGCAAAGCGAACCGAAAGCAATCCTATTTATTCTAAATCACTCCCGCTTCTTTGAATGCCTTCGTAATCTTCTCCACGGCTTCGTCAACCTGCTCGAAGGTATGCGTGGCCATGAGTGCGAAGCGAATCAACACGTCCTCTTCGGGCACGGCGGGCGCGATGACGGGCGTGACGAACACGCCATCGTCCAACAGCCTGTTGCACAGCCAGAAAGCTTTTTCCGAATTACGCACCAAGAGCGGGATGATGGGCGTGCAGCTGTGGCCCGTGTCGAAGCCACGGTCTTGGAACTGCTTGCGGGCGTAGTTGCTCAAGTCCCAAAGGTGCTCGATGCGCTCCGGCTCGCTGAGCATGATGTCGATGGCCTTGCTCACCGAAGCCACATTTGAGGGCGGCATACTGGCGCTGAAAATGAGTGAGCGTGCGTTGTGCTTCAGGAAGTTGATGACGTCGAAATCGGCGGCGATGAAACCTCCGAGCGAGCCGAACGACTTGCTGAACGTGCCCATAATCAAGTCGACCTTGTCGGTCAGGCCGAAATGGTCAGCCGTGCCGCGCCCCTGTTGCCCGAGCACACCCAAGGCATGGGCGTCGTCAATCATGATGTTGGCGTCGTATTTGTCGGCCAGTTCCACCATCTTGGGCAGGTCGACGATGTCGCCTTCCATCGAGAAGATGCCATCGGCCACGATGAGTTTGACGCTATCGGGGTTACAGAGTTTCAGCTTGGCTTCAAGCTGCTCCATGTCGTTGTGGTTGTATTTCCACACCTTTCCGAACGAGAGGCGGCTGCCCTCAATGATGGAGGCATGGTCGAGACTGTCGAGAAGCAGGTAGTCGTTGCGACCGCAGAGTGCCGAAACCACGCCCAAGTTGACCTGGAAGCCCGTGCTGAAGCAAACGGCCTGCTCTTTGCCGACGAGTTTGGCCAATTTCTCCTCCAACTCCACATGGATGTCCAACGTGCCGTTGAGGAAACGCGAGCCCGAGCAGCTGGTGCCGTATTTCTTGATGGCCTCGATGGCGGCTTCTTTCAGGCGCGGGTCGTTGGCCAAGCCGAGATAGCTGTTGGATCCAAACATCAGCACATCCTTGCCGTTGATTTTCACCACGGTGCTTTGCTCCGACTCGATGGGCTTATAGTAAGGGTATATGCCCTTGGCCTTGGCTTCTTGTGGGGCTCTATATCTTGCGCATGATTTTTGTAACAGATTCGTTCTCATCGTGTTATGAATTAAATTTGTTTGATGTATGTTCTTGCTCTCTTGGTCAGGTCGTGTTCGAGGTAGCGCCAGAGGTTTTGCACACTTGTGTTGTCCTCCAGCTCACGTGTCGACTCGATGAATTTGACACCGTTTTTCACAATGCCTTGCGCGAACTTGTGGAAAATCATGGCGTTCACGCCTTTGTTCTTGTATTTCTCGTCGATGGCGATCAGCAGCAGGTCGATGGTGTCGTTTTGCTTGAACGCCTTAAGCATGTGGTACCAGCCGAGGGGGAACAGGCTGCCGTTGGCCTTTTGCATCGCCTTGGAAAGCGAGGGCAGCGCCACACCGAAGCCCACCACCTGCTCGTCGGCATCGAGCACAACGGACACATAGTCGACGTTGATGTTGGTCACGAACTGCTTCTTGAGGTCGGCGCACTGGCCGGGCGAAAGTTCCGAGAAGCCGTGAAGTTGCGAATAGGCAGAGTTCATGCACTTGAAAATGCCATCGAGGTAAGGCATCAACTCGGCTCGATTGTGGATGGGTGCCTCGTGAAGGCTGTTCTTGACGGAGACCAGCTGCGCCATGCGCTCATAGCGGTCGGGGATGATTTCGGGCACCTTGATCAGATACTCCACATAGTCGGCGTCTTTCTGGTAGCCCAAGGCCGTCAGGTGCTTCTCGTAGTATGGCGCGTTGTATTTGCCGTATGCGGTTGGCAGTTTGTCAAAGCCTTCCACCAACACGCCAGCCGCGTCAAACTCGAGGAAGCCCATCGGGCCGCTCATCACGTTCATGCCTTTCGCCTTGGCATAGCTTTCCACTGTGTCCACCAATGCCTTGCTAACGTCGCGGTCGTCAACGAAATCAATCCAGCCGAAGCGGCAGTGCTTCTCGCCGGTCTTCTCGTTGTACTTGTGGTTGATGATGCCCGCCACGCGCCCCACGATGCCGCCTTTTTCGTCGTAGGCCAGCCAATACTTGCCTTCGCAAACTTCAAAGGCATGGTTTTTCGATGGCGAAAGGGTGTCGAAATCCATCGACTCAAGCTGAGGCACATAATACGGATTCCCTTTGTACAGTTGGTTCGGGAAATGGACGAAAGCCTTCAGTTCCTTCCTTGTGGCAACTTCTTTTATCTGTGTAACCATTTTGCAAAAATAGGGTTTTATTGCGTTCAACACTCAAAAAAAATCAAAATTTAGTTCGTTTCGGGGCACGAAACGTTCCGGAATGCCCATGCCATAAACCGCGTTGCGAAGCAATTGGCCAAGGTTTTCCGCTTCGTTTTGCTCATCGGCAGTGACCACCGGCCCGATGCCGATCCGGACGCGCTGGCCCGCTTTGTTGAGCACTTCCATGGGCAGGCGCAAGGTGCGCACCTTCCAGTTGACGAGGCCGAGGAAATAGAAAAACGCGGAGTTGCGGTCGAAGAAGCGGATGGGCACCACAGGCACTTTCAGCTTGTGTATCAAGCGGATGGCCGACTTTTGCCACTCGCGGTCGTAGATGCGGAAGTCGCGCAGGTGGAAGTCGGAGACGGCACCCGCCGGGAAGATGCCCAACGGATGGCCGTCCCTCACCTGCCCGATGGCCTTGCGCACTCCGGCAACGCTCTCCTTGGTGGCCTTGGCCGCGTCTTTCGTGGCGGGAACAACGCTGATGAAGTTGTCCTTGATGGTCTTCACCAGCGTGAGGATCTGGTTGGCCATCACCTTGTAGTCGCTACGAAAATGGCCCATCAAGTCAATCAGCGCCAATCCGTCCAAGCCGCCGTAGGGGTGGTTGCTGACGGTGATGAACGGGCCTTCCTTCAAGTCGGCCAAATGCTCCATTCCGGCCACTTCGTAGTTGACGTTCAGGTCTTTGAGGAAAGCGTCGACGAAATCCGGCCCCGAAAGGTCTTCATGCTGCCCATATCTATCGGCCAGTTGGTCGATGCCGATGAAATGCATCAGCCGTTGGGCCAACTTGTGTCCCTTTTCGCCTTTGAAAACGGGCGACAGCGCCTCGATTTCGTCTATCGTAACCAGTGCCATCGTCAATTCTCCTTCCTTTTCCTGAACACCACGAACTCGTTCATCATGAAATTGAACGTACCCGATACGCAGAGCGCCAAAAGGTTGCAAATCACCACGTCCCACTTGGTTAGGTACTGGATCAGCATCAACGCGCCCATTTTGATGAGGAAGCCGCCGATGCACGAGGCGTTGTAGGGCCAAAAACGGTGCCAAAACGACTTAGCCGTCATGTTCGGCACGCGATCTCTCCATATAAAGTGGTAAGACAAGAGGAAGTTGACCAACACGGCGCATTCGAAAGAGATGACGGGCGAAATGATGACCTCGCCCACATATCCGTCGAACACGAAATGCGAGAACACCCACAACACGAAGGTGTCAACCAAGGTGCCTATCAAGTTGCCAAGCACGAATTTCGGCACACGTCTCAATATCAACACCCTGAGATCAATCATTCTTATGCTTCGGGTCGATTTTGGCGTAGTAACGCGCATCTTGGATGATGGTCATGAAATAGATGGCCATCAGCACGAGCAGGATGACGAGGCCGATGATGTCGAGGATGTTCATCACGAAAAGTCCTCCCAGCCACGGCATCTCAATCACAAAGGCTCGCAGGGGCTTCACACCTATTAATATGAGGCAGACGATGATGCAGATAAGCCGAAACTCGGTGGGGCCGAGCTTGGCGTAGGTCAGACGGAACTCGCCCTTGAGATGGGCATTCATGGCCACGTTGAGCGTCAGCATGAGATAGACGACAAGAAGGACGCAAGCCAAGTCGAAGCGCATGAAGGGCGACAGGCCAGCCCCCATGAACATCAGGGCCTCGTTGATGGCATCCATCGTGTGGTCGATGTAGAAGCCATAGACAGGTCGCTGCTGCTTGCGCACCCGTGCAAGCGTGCCGTCCAAGGAGTCGCCGTACCAGTTGACGACAAAGCCCAAGATACTGATCCACAGGAAGTGGATGCCGAGGTTCGACAAGATGAATCCCAAGGCGATGATGGCCGCCCCTATATGCCCAACGAAGGTCAGCATGTCGGAATCGACCCACTTGGGCTGGCGCTCGGCAAGCCAAACGAGGGCTTTCTTTTCTGCCGCGTTGAGGAACGACGTCTGGATCCTAACCGAATTTTCCTTGTTTGCCATAATTACCGTTTATTTGTTTCGCAAAAATACCGAACATAAACAAAACACACACGGTTTTTCATTGTAAAAGGGTTATTTTTCAACCAATTGCCGATAATAGCAACCTACTTGATGCATAGCGCAACCACGGTCCTTCGTCGATCTGCGGGCCCGTTTCGTCGGATCTGGTGCCGTTTTCTGCGGTTTCGGACAAATTTGGGCAATTTTCATCGAAATTAGCCAGACGATATACAATAATTTGGTAAATTTGCGGCTTATTTATTAAATAGGAATAGAAAAACAAACAGAGGAAATGTCACAAAAAGCCAAAGGACGTATCACGCAAATCATTGGCCCCGTGGTCGATGTTTACTTTGAAGAAGGCGAGGCCTCGCTGCCCAAGATCCACGATGCCTTGGAGGTGGCCAGGCCCAATGGCAAGCGTGTGGTGCTCGAATGCCAGCAGCATATCGGCGAGGATACGGTGCGCACCATCGCCATGGACTCGACCGACGGCCTCATGCGTGGCATGGTGGTCGACCTGATAGGCAAACCCATCTCCATCCCCGTCGGCAACCAGATCAAAGGCCGCCTGCTGAACGTGACGGGCGACGCCATCGACGGCATCGGCAATCTCGACCGCAGCACGGAATACCCCATCCACCGCGAAGCACCCAAGTATGAAGACTTGGCCACCTCGAAAGAGGTCTTGTTTACGGGCATCAAGGTCATCGACCTGCTTGAGCCTTACCTGAAAGGCGGCAAGATCGGCCTCTTCGGAGGCGCCGGCGTGGGCAAGACAGTGCTCATCATGGAACTCATCAACAACATCGCCAAGGGCTATAACGGCTACTCGGTGTTCACCGGCGTGGGCGAGCGCACCCGCGAGGGCAACGACCTGCTCCGCGAAATGATCGAGTCGGGCATCATCAAATACGGCGACGAGTTCGTCAAGGCCATGCAGGAAGGCGACTGGGACCTCTCGAAAATCGACAAGGAAGCCCTTGCCACATCGCAGGCCACCTTGGTGTTTGGCCAGATGAACGAGCCTCCCGGGGCACGCGTCTCGGTGGCCCTTTCGGGCCTGACTGTGGCCGAGTCGTTCCGCGACGAACAGAACGACGGCGTCGACGACATCCTGCTCTTCATCGACAACATCTTCCGTTTCACGCAAGCCGGTTCGGAGGTGTCGGCTTTGTTGGGCCGTATGCCTTCGGCTGTGGGTTATCAGCCTACATTGGCCACCGAAATGGGTCAGATGCAAGAGCGCATCACTTCAACGAAAAACGGGTCAATCACTTCGGTGCAAGCCATCTACGTGCCTGCCGACGACTTGACCGACCCCGCCCCTGCCACCACCTTCTCGCACCTGGATGCCACCACCGTATTGAGCCGTAAAATCGCCGAGTTGGGCATCTACCCCGCTGTGGACCCGCTCGACTCCACTTCGCGCATCCTCGACCCGAACATCATTGGCGAGAAACACTACAACACCGCCCAGCGCGTCATCCAGCTGCTGCAACGCAACAAGGAATTGCAGGACATCATCGCCATCCTCGGCATGGAGGAACTATCGGAGGAGGACAAAATCGTCGTCCACCGCGCCCGTCGTGTGCAGCGCTTCCTGTCGCAGCCCTTCCACGTGGCCGAGCAGTTCACCGGCCTGAAAGGCGTGATGGTGCCGATAGAGGAGACCATCCGAGGCTTCAACATGATCATGGACGGCGAAGTGGACCAATATCCCGAGGCCGCCTTCAACTTGGTGGGCACCATCGACGAT
>CAMOCK010000178.1 GCA_946610645.1 uncultured Bacteroidales bacterium | reverse complement strand
GCCGATTGCAACACCCGCACCCGCCATTTTGATGTGGTGAACATCACGAGACAACTGTTGGGCAACTATTTCAGCGATCTCTATGCCGATTATGTAAAAGCCTATCGCGAAGGCGATTACGGGAAGCTGCACCAAATCGAGCGGACCATGACCAACATCCTCGACGACACCGATGCGATTTTAGCCACCGAAAGTGCGTTTTTGGTTGGTCGTTGGATTCGCGATGCACGCGCCATCGGCACGACGGAAGAGGACAAGAACTATTTCGAGAGCAATGCCCGCAACATCATCACCACTTGGGGCGAGGAAGACGCCTTGCTGAACGAATACGCCAGTCGCGCCTGGGCCGGTCTCACCGCCACCTACTACGCCTACCGCTGGAAGGAGTTCTTCAAAGATGTGGATGCCGCCATCGAAGCGGGTCAGCCGTTTGACGAAAGAGCCTATCACGACCGCATCTGCAAGTACGAAGGCCAGTGGTGGCGTGAGCGACTTGGCACCTTCAACGCTGAACCTCAAGGCGATGGCATTGCTTTGGCTAAGGCTGTCGCCGACAAATATCGCGCTGAATTGGAGGCACGGTATAGATGATTTTTTTTTGATTTTCTTGCAGCGTGTCATTATTATCCGTATTATTGCACTTTCAATGAGGCGTGATAATCCTATAATTATGACAATATGATACTCGTAAAACAAGCTGGCGTCTATGTCAATATCCTGAATTGCAAGTTGAAAAAGTGCCTTGCCGAGGTCTTCAAGAAGAATGGAGTCAATCTGACGGCAGAGCAGTATTTGGTGATGGATACCCTTTGGAACGAGGGCACCCTTACCCAGCAGGCCATCGCCTACATCATCCAGAAAGACAAAAACTCGGTGACCCAATTCATCGACAATTTGGAGAAAAAGGGTCTCGTGGCGCGCAGCGTGGCCAAAGAAGACCGTCGTGTGAACAACATCGTCGTGACCGCCGAGGGCATGGCACTGAAGGACTCCACCAAGCAACTGGCCATCAATACGATGGGATTGGCACTCAAAGACATCCCCGAGGAGGATGTGCACACCTTTGTCACGGTGCTGAAAAAGATTTGCGGCAACATTGGCGATTTAGGATGATTTCGGTTTTTTTTTGAGGAAAAACGTTTTTTTTGCCATAATGGCTTGCCAATTGGATTTTTTGGTGTATCTTTGCGGCCTCAAAAACCAACACAAACTAAAAAAAGTAAATCAAGTAAACGAAAAATACTATGAAAAAGACTGTAATGACCATCGCCATCGTCCTCGGACTTGCCATCGGCGCAACAGCTCAAGGCGGAGGCCTTTTCGAACGCGGCGATATGCCCAAAATGACAGAAAACGGTTACAGAGGTGGCGGACCGATGTTGCCTGCTGAGCATGGTATGCCAACCGACCAGCCAGCCACATCGCCCCTTGATGGAGGCGTGGCTCTGCTGTTTGGCATGGCGGTGATGTACTTTGCACGCAAGAAAGGCAGCCGCGATTGAGGAAAGTTCATCCCGAATAATAAGAAAAAGATCCCTCCTGGCTGGGTGGGATTTTTTTTTGCGCTTTTTTCACGGATTGACATTGCTATTGGGCAATTTTTACACGTTCAAATCGTTGAATGGTTATCTTTGCAGTCCAAAACTTAAATGAATATGAAGAGAATCTTTCAATTATTGCTGTTGCTAGTCGCGGTTGCGTTGCTGCCTGCCTGCAACAAGACCGAAGGCAAGGGCGGCTCGGGCACCTTGCAAGGCTTCGTGAAACTGGTGCACCATCCCGACGACGACTTCACGCTGACGCCCGACACGATGCCAGCCGCCAAGACCGACGTGTTCCTCGTCTACGGCAACAACGCCTATTTCGGCGACGACGTGGAGACCGGTGCCGACGGCATGTACCAGTTCGAATACCTGACGCCGGGCAACTACACCGTCTATTCCTACTCCACACTGCCTTCGGGCGAGAAAGTGGCTGTGAGCCAGACGGTTGAACTGCCGCGTGGCGCGGTGGCACAAGTGCCCACAATCTACATCCACGACGGCAAGGCCTACGGAACGTCGGTGGTGAAAGGGCGTGTGATAGCGTCCTATTTCATCAAAAGCGACGGCGCGTGGCAGTGGCACAGCGAAGGCCCGGCCTACGAGCATCGCGTGTATATCAGGAGGGTGGGGGAGGATGTCCATTTCGACGACACCCGCACTGGAGTGGACGGCCATTTCGCCTTCCAAAAGCTGCAGCCTGGCGAATACGAGGTCTTCACCGTTACGGAAGATGCCGACGAGATGCCATCGCTTGTATCCCAAACGGTCACGGTGGGCGAGCCGGGGCAAATCTATGGACTTGAGGAAGCCTTTTATGTTAGAGTAAACCTATAATTTTTTTGAATATGAGAAGGATAATGTTTGTTTTTGCACTTTTGGCCATGGGTATCGGAGGCTACTCGCAAACGGTGTCGGAATCCACCGTCATCAAGCGCGAGAACCGCAAGGGCATGACCATCAAGGAATGGAACACACAGGCCGGCAGCAAACGCTCTTTCCTCGACCATGTGACGACCTACGATGAAATGGGGCGCAAAATCGAGGAAATCGAATATGCCAGCTACGGACAAAAGTCGCGCGTGGTGTTCGAATATCCCGAAAACAGCGACATCACCGCCAAAGTGCTGCGCGAAATTGAGTACAACGACCGTGACAAGGTGGTGAGAATCAAAAAGTTCGAGTATAACGAAGACGGCTCGAAGAAACGCCAGCTCAACTACTATCCCAATGGAAAACTAGAATCCGTGAAGACCTTTGAGGTGATTTTCAAGGAGTGATGGAGGCGATCCTCGACATAGTGGGCGGCATGGAGCCGATAACGCTTGGCGAGATGAGCGGCGTGAAGTTGATGAACCGCGTCGACACGAAATACCTCGTCACGGAGGCGCAGCTGAAGGAAATCCTGCAGCGCATCCGCGAGGGCTACTATGCCCAAGAGTTGGAAGGCAAACGCTTGGCGGCCTACTCGACGGTGTATTACGACACCCCCGACCTGACCATGTACCTCATCCACCACAACCGCCATTTGGTGCGCGACAAGGTGCGCGTGCGCACCTACGTCGACTCGCATCTGACGTTTTGTGAGGTGAAGCACAAGAGCAACAAAGGCCGCACGAAGAAGAAACGCATCGCCGTGGAACCCATCCCGAACATCATCGACAACCCCGAGGTGGCGGCATTCTTGGCAGAAAGGCAGCCTTACGAGGTGAATTCGCTCAGCCCGCACTTGGTCACCCTTTTCGATCGCATCACCTTGGTGAACCACGGCAAGACAGAACGCCTCACCATCGACTGCAACCTGCGCTTCGAGAACCTGCGCAACGGCGCGAAAGCCTCGATGTCGCCTCTGGTGGTGATGGAACTGAAACAAGACGGACGCGCCCAATCGCTGCTGAAGGAAGTGCTTCTCGACCTGAGAATCCAGCCCTACAAAATCAGCAAATACTGCATCGGCACCTGCCTGACCCGCCCCGACGTGAAACAGAACCGTTTTAAGAAGAAATTGCGCGTGATAGAGAAAATGAAAGCTGTAAGCTATAAGCCGTAAGCTCTGAAGAAACATGGGCAACAGATAGAAGTCGGCAGCCAATAGCCTAACAATTAAACAATTAAACAATTAAACAACCAACAATATGAATTTACTTCAAGCCTTACTTCCCGGACAAGAATTCGACGACGAAATCGCCCGCGAATTTGGAGGCGGCGCCACGGGGATGGACTTTCTCGGCGTGCCTTTCATCGACCCGCAAAGCCTTTGGACGACCCTCATCCGCTTCGTTTTCAACTTCTTGGTGTGCTGGGTCATCATCCATTGCTTCTACTACAAGAAGGCCAACCGCAAGGACTATTACTTCACCTTCATCATGTTCGCGGTGGTCATCTTCCTCATCATTTCGCTGATGGAAAACATGAAGATGAACATCGCCTACGCCCTCGGCCTGTTTGCCATCTTCGGCATGATACGCTATCGGACCGAGACCATCAAGATACGCGAGATGACCTACCTCTTCGTGGTGATGGGCCTATCGATAGTCAACGGCATGGCCCTCTCGACTAGCTATCTCGAACTGCTCATCGTAAACCTGCTCATCGTCTTGATTATCTGGATGTTGGATGGTACAAAGTGGCTGAACCACACGGGCATGAAGATTGTGCTTTACGACCGCATCGAGAACACCAAGCACGGCAAGGAAGCCGACCTGAAGGCCGACCTCATCGAGCGCACGGGCCTCGACATCGAGAAGGTGGAAGTGGGGCATATCGACTACCTCCGCGACGTGGCTTACGTCAAGGTCTACTACAAGCCCATCGACGGCGAGGTGAACACGATTGACACGATAACCAAACTGAAGGATTTCTCTGAGTGATTGGGAACAAAACACGCAAAACCCTCAAAACCTTATCCGTCAGGCTGGTCTGCCCAACCGGACGACCGGCGGAAAGTTGCCGGTTGGCAAGCTTTCCCCAACCGGAATATTGGTTTTGCAAGTTTTGAAGGTTTTGTGAAATAAAGAAAATGAGAAGGTTAGCGAACATAGTGCTGTTATTATTCCTGTCGGCAAACGTTATCGCCCAAAGCGGACGCACGACCGACGTGGGCTGCATTGCCTCCGCCGAGGTGTCGGTTGACGTGAGTTCCCGTTTCGCGCTGTCGGTGGAGGAGGAATTGCGCTTTTACGAAAACTGCACGCAGTTCAACCGCTGGCTCAATTCCGTCGGGGCCGAGTACGCTTTCATGGCCAACCGGATGAAGGTGGGCCTCAACGCCGACTACATCCGCCGCCACAACACTGAGGGTTATTACGAAAACCGCTGGCGCACAGGCTTGTATGTGACCTATGCCGAGAGTTTCCGCCACTTCAAGTTCGGCATCCGGAGCAAGCTGCTTGCAACGTTCTACGACGAGCTGACGGGCGAGCACCGCGTCAACCCGAAGCTGTATTGGCGCAACCGCCTGCAAGCGAGCTACCAAATGCCCAACAGCCGTTTCAAGTACAGCCTCAGTGCCGAGCTTTTCTGGCTCACCAACGACCCCAAGGGCCGCATTGTCGACAACCTGCGCACGGTGGCCTCGGTGGAATCCCGCCTCTCGCGCCGCCACTATCTCTCCGTCTTCGCCCGCATGGACAACGACCTGCAAGTGAAAGAGCCCGTCGACAGGTTCTGGTTCGGCTTGAGCTTTGAGGGGAAGTATTGAAGCAGAATAATGTCGGTGGCATTCTGAAATATTCTTGCGTCGTATCGATTAGTTTCCTATTTTTGTAGGCTCGAAAACAATTCAAATCCTACAAAATATGAAAACACATTTGAAACAGTTGAGCGGCATTGGCCTGATTGTCGGCGTGTTGCTGCTCGGATTCTTGTCGGGATGCGGCAAGAGTGGCAAGACATCGGCGGGTCCCGCCAAGATTGTGGAGCAAATCAGCCCAGTCAGCGAGGCGCTGCTGCCCCTGTTGGACAGCTACACTTCGGGGGTCATCACCGAGGGCGAACCCATCGTGGTGCGCTTCAAGGACCCGCAGGCAATGAAAGTGCACCAGGGCGAGGCACTGCCCTCCAAACTCTTCAACTTTACGCCCGAACTGAAGGGCAAGGCCGTGTGGGTCGACGAGAACACGGTGGCCTTCGAGTACGACAAAATCGACAACACGAAGCAGTACGTCTGCCATTTCAAGGTGGCCGAAATGCTTGATGTCGCTACGTCCGAGAGCTTGGAGTTCGGCTTCGGCGTGCGCCGTCAGACCTTCAGCTTAGCCGCCGTCGATCCGGTGTGCGAAGCCAATGACGTGATGGGCTACCATCTGTTTGTGGCCTTCGCCACGCCCATCGAGGCTGAGGATGCCGTAAAGATCTTCGACGAGACCACCCGCAGCCAGTATCAAATCGCGACCAACTATTTGGGCAACAACTTGTACGATTTCACGTTGCAGTCGATGCAGCGCAAAGACACCGACTATCAGGTTGAGGTCGTGCTGAACGGCAAAAGTGTCGGCTCGGAATCGAGCATCAAGCGCAGCCTGACGGTCTATGCCAAGAACAAGTTCATACCCATCAGCTTCGAGGTCGAGAACGCCTCCGGCCATGCCATGCTGTTCTTCAGCCAGCCGCTGAAGGCAGGGCAGAACCTCAACGGACTGGTCGCTTTCGATCAGGACAAATTAGGCTACAAGTCTGACATTCAAGGCAACAAGATCGATTTCTATTTCGACAAGTCGAGCCTCTATCGCTACCAGATGGAAGACATCACCATGACCGTGAGCGGCATCCGCAGCGCCGACAACCAAGTGCTGCAAGACGAGGCGGAGTTCCAGTTCTCGCTCACCGACTATGAACCCAAGGTGCGCTGGACCGACGAAGGCAACATCGTGCCCGACATCAAGGAAACGACAGTGTATTTCGATGCCATGTGCCTCGACGGGGTGACGTTGAGGATCGTCCGCATTTTCGACGACAACATCCTCTCCTTCATTCAGGAGAACGACCTGAGCGAGACCAACGGCGTGCATAAGGCCGGCCGTCTCGAGAAGAAGGTGCGCCTGCAATTGGACAACCCGTTCCCAACGCAATGGAAAACCTTCCCCATCGTGCTTTCCGACTATATCAACGTGGAACCCGGCGCGATGTACCAGCTGAGCCTCAACTTCGGTCCAGCCGACTACATCTTTGCCTCAGAGGAGATGCGGAACGCCGTGACCGAAAGTGCCCAGCTCGAGGCCGAATACTGGGACGGCGACGGCTACGACTACAAGGAATACCGCTACGAAGGCGAGTGGGGCGACCCCAACGGCTACTACTATTATAACTATGTGGAGCAGAAGAAGAATATTATCGTCAGCGACTTGGCCGTGACCGCCAAGATGGGCCGCAACGACATGGTCGACGTGTATGTCTACCAAATCTCCAACGCCACGCCCGCTTCGGGTGCCGAGGTGTTGGCCTACAACTTCCAGAAGCAGCAAATCGCCAAAGGCAGCGCCGACGGCAAGGGCCATGTGCAAATGCAATGTGCCAACAAGCCCGCCTTCATCGTGGCCACCGACCGCAAAGGCAGCAAGTCGGTGATTAAGCTGAGCGATGGCAACGCGCTGTCGTACAGCCGTTTCAACGTCGATGGCGAGCCTGTCGAAAAGGGTGTCATCGGCTTCGCTTACGCCAACCGTGGCGTGTGGCGCCCCGGCGACGAGCTCCAACTCAACCTCATGCTCGCCGATGCCGAAGGCCAATTGCCCGACAACTATCCCGTTGTGCTGGAGGTGGTTGATGCCTCTGGCCGCCTCTACGCCAAGCAAGTGAACGCCAAACCCGTGAACGGCATCTATTGCTACAACGTGCCGACCAACGTCAGCGACGAGACCGGCCTCTGGACGGCCCGCTTCAAGGTGGGCACGACCACCATCACCAAGAGCCTCCGTGTGGAAACCGTGAAGCCCAACCGACTGGAAATCAGGTTTGAGCTTCCCGAAGTCATCAGCTTGAGCAAGCCAGAGCGCGTGGCCTTGGTGTCGAAGTGGCTCAATGGATTGAAAGCCAATGGATTGAAAGCTGAAGTGGATGTGAAGGTGCGTAGCGGAAAGACCAGCTTCAAGGGCTTCGAGAAATACAGCTTTGAGAACGAAACCGAGCGTTTCGAACCTACCGAGCTCTCGCTCTTCAGCGGCTCCTTAGGCAGCGAAGGCATGGCCAACGTGGGCTTCGACCCGTTGGGCGAGGTCTACTCGCAGCAAATGATGAACGCCGTGTTCACCACCAAGGTCTTTGAACAAGGTGGCGACTTCAGCATTGCGTCATTCAAGGCCATGCTGTCGCCCTATTCGCGCTATGTCGGCGTCGAATTGCCCGAAAGCACCGCAAAGTACGGCAGCTACTACGACACCGGCAAGGACTGGAAGTTCAACATGGCCGTCGTCAACGAAAACGGGAAACTGAACAACACCGTGGTTACGCTCGACTATGCGCTCTACAAACTCGATTCCTACTGGTGGTGGTCGAGCGAGGACGACTATTCCTTGCAGCGTTATGCGTCAGGCACTTACAAGAAACCCGTCAAGAACGGCAAGCTGACCTGCAACGGCACCACCTCCGTGACGTTCAACATCAGCAACGAGAACTGGGGCAGCTATCTGCTCGTCGTCAACGACACGCAGGGAGGCCACACCTTTGCCAAGGTCATCAGCTTCGACTGGGGCTATGGCCACAGCGCGACTGCCGCCGGCGCTCCGGCGCAACTCTCGATGAAGACCTCCGCCGAGAGCTACCAAGTGGGCGACAAGATTGTGGTGACCTTCCCCGCCAACGACAAGGCCAAGGCCCTTGTGACTGTTGAGGCCAACGACAAGGTGATGCAAACTATGCTGCTCGAAAACCTCGGCGAAGAAGGCCGCGTGGAACTCACCGCCACCGCCGACATGGTCCCGAATGTGTATGTCTATGTCGCCCTGATTCAGCCCCATGATGCCGCCAACGATCTGCCCATCAGGCTCTACGGCGTGGTGCCCGTGAAGGTGGAAGACAAGAAGATGCAACTGCAACCCGCCCTCACCATGCCCGAAACGGCCAACACGAAGAAGAAAATCGAAGTGAAGGTGAGCGAGGCCAACAAGCAAGCCATGACCTACACCTTGGCTGTGGTCGACGAGGGCATCCTCGGCCTGACCAACTTCAGCACGCCCAACCCTTACGGCTACTTCAACAGCAAGCAGTCGCTGCTGGTGCGCACTTGGGACAACTACGCCTCCGTCATCGACGCCTTCAGCGGTGAGTTGGGTTCGGTCTACGCCATTGGCGGCGACGGCATCCTCAACCAAGAGATCACGCTCGACAACCGCTTCAAGGCCTACGCCGTCACCCTCGGCCCCTTCGAGTTGAAGGCCGGCGCGAGCAACACGCACGAGTTTGAAGTGCCGCAATGTTCTGGCGCATTGCGCTTCATGGTGGTGGCCAAGGGCGACAAGAAAGCCTTCGGCAGTTCCGAGAAGAAGATGACCGTGATTGACCCGATTACGCTCTATGCCTCCGCACCGCGTGTGGTGGCCCCCGGCGACGGACTGACGATGAAGGTGCAGGTGCTTGCGCCTACGCTCAAGGGCAAGAGGCTGACGGTGAAGTTCGACAACCAGAACCTCAACGCCGCCTCTACCTTGCCCACCTCGGTCAGCATCGACCAGAACGGCGAGGGCTTGATAGCCGTGCAGACCAACGTCCCGCAAACCACTGGCAACGCCGTGATGAAGGTGAGCGTGAGCGATGGCAGCTACACCGCCGAGTCGTCGACGACGATGCCCATCCGAATGCCTTACGCCGAGCGTCGCAACACCATCATGAAGGAAATCGAGGGCGGACAGTCGCTGAGCATCCCGTTCAACCTCGCGGGCATGGCCGGCACGCAACAAGGCAAGGTGACGGTGTCGTCGCTGCTGCCTGTCGACCTGTTCAGCCGTCTCGACTTCCTGACCTCCTATCCGCACGGCTGCCTCGAGCAAACTACCTCGAAGGCCTTCCCGCAACTGTATCTCGGCTATTTCATGCAGCAGGACGAAAACGGCCAAGCCAACACGCGGAGCAACATCGAGGCCGCCATCGCCAACCTGCGCTCCTACCAGAAGTCGGATAACTCCCTGACCAACTGGGCCGGAGGCACCTACAGTGACCCGTGGACCGAAATCTACGCCTTGCATTTCCTCGTTGAAGCCCAAAAACAAGGCTTCGACGTGCCGCAATACTTCATCGACGGCCTCAAGAGCTATCAGTCAAGCAAGGCCAAGCAGTGGAAGAACAACCCCGACTACAAGCAGGGCGAGACCATCCAGGCCTACCGCCTCTTCGTGTTGGCCTTGGCTGGCGCTCCTGAGATGGGTGCGATGAACCGTTTCAAGGAAATGGAGATGAACTACACGCTCACGCAAGCCATCACCGCAGCCGCCTTCGCGCAGACCGGCAAGACCACCGTGGCGCAAAACCTGATGCCTTACGTTAGCGAGGGTGAGCAGATGTCGGACTACTACACTTCGTTTGGCTCCACCACCCGCGACCTCGCCTTCCTGACCTATGCCCAGATGCTGTGCGGCATCGACGCGCAAACCGTCAGGAGCAACATCAACGCGCTGTGCGGAATCTTGAACAGCGGTCGCTGGTTGGACACCCAGTCGACGGCCTTCGCGCTCTTTGTACTGGGCAAATACGCCGAGCAGCAAGGCGTTTCGGGCGAAAACCTCTCCGCCGTGGTGAAAGCCAATGGAGAGGAACACACGCTGAACACCAACATGAGTGCAGCAGGCTTCGGCTTTGTGCCGAAGGTGGGCAGCAACACCGTGGAAATCAAGAACAACGGCAGCCAGAAGTTGGTCGCAAACGTGTTCACCAAGACCGCAGTGGCCGAATACGACATGGAAGAAGGTGGCAACACCATTCGCATGGCGGTGAACTACACCGACAAGAACGGCAATCCCGTGAATTTGACCAACTTGAACATTGGCACCGACCTCCGTATCCAGATGACGGTGCAGAACCCGAGCGAGTATCGGGTGACGGAGTTGGCCCTGTCGTATTACCTGCCTTCGGGCTGGGAGTTGGTGAACGATCGCATGACCGGTGGCGAGACCAACACCGGCGCCAAGCACATCGACTACCGCGACGATCGTGCCTACTTCTACTTCGACCTCGCGCCCAACACACGCAAGACCTTCACCTTGAAGGCCAACGCCACCTACGAGGGCAACTACATGATTCCCGCCGTGCGCTGCGAGGACATGTACAACGCCGAGATCTATTACCAGATTCCGGCCCGTGGGTGTGTGGTGAAGTAAGCGTAGTGACTCTGAATCGGAAAATAGTGGTAGGCCTTGCGGCTTGCCACTATTTTTTGTGTTGGCGGGAAAAGGTTGGGGAAAATTGCTTAATATTGCAGTTCAAAAAGGAAAAGTCATGAGCAAGTCGATAAACATTTTGGACAAGGATTATCTACAGTGGATAAAGGAATTGGGCGGCCGCTACCGCAGAAGCCAGATCAAGGCGGCGGTGAAGGTGAATGAGGAGATGCTTCGGTTCTATTGGGAACTGGGGCGGGATATTGTTGAGATGCACATCGAAGATCGTTGGGGTGAAAAAGTCATAAAGACATTGTCTTTAGATTTGCAACGCGAGATTCCCGAAGCCCATTGCTTTTCCCGAACGAACCTCTATTATGTCAAGAAGTTCTATTTGCTTTATTCACAAGAGTTTAAAATAGATTGGCAAGATGATGGACAAATTGTCCCCCAACTTGAGGGACAAAGTGGAAAAGTCCCCCAATTTGAGGGACAAACAGGAGTTTTTTCCGAAAACGAATTTTTGCCTCAAGTTATGGCAAAATCAGATAATCATATAGACAATGCAGACGATTCGGGAATTGCTCAGCAAGTGGCTGATAAGATTATGTCAGACGTTTTCTCTGTGCCTTGGGGACATCATAAATACATCATTGACAAGTTTTCTGACAATCCCGCGAAAGCGCTTTTCTATGTCCACCAAACCGTTGTGAACGGTTGGAGTCGCAATATGCTGCTGAACTTTCTCGACACCGACCTCTATGAGCGGCAAGGCAAGGCCCTGACCAATTTCCAACGGACTTTTCCCGAAGAGACCAGCGACTTGGCGCAGGAACTGACCAAAGACCCTTACGATTTCGCTTTCACGGGAATCACGGGGCGTTACAACGAGCGTTTGTTGAAGGATGCCTTGCTGAACAATATCACCCAATTTATGGTGGAACTCGGAACGGGATTTGCATACGTCGGCAAGGAATACCGCATACAAGTGGGTGAAAGGGAGCAGTTTATGGACTTGCTTTTCTATAACCTGAATCTGTCGTGTTATGTGGTTGTTGAGGTGAAAATCGGGAAGTTCGAGTTTGCCGATGTGGGCCAGTTAGGAGGCTATGTCGTTTCGTGCAACCATATTCTCCGCAAGGAAGGCCGCGACAATCCCACCATTGGCCTGCTCATCTGCAAGGAGAAAGACCGCATCCAAGCCCAATATGCCTTGGAATCGAGCAGCCAGCCTTTGGGGATCTCGGAGTACGAGTTGGAAAAGTTCTATCCCGAGAAAGTGGAAGGAACGATACCGACCATCAGGGAGATTGAGGAGAAGTTGGGTGTTATATTGTAAATCAAGATGATAATTTGTGATATAAAAAATGAGGGAATAAATCAACCTTTCCAATGCACTTTTTTGCAAAACATAAGAAACTTAAAGTATTAACGTTGGCCATCGCTGGCCTTTTCCTGGCCTTCCTCTGCGTCCCCGTGCCGCGCTTCGAGAAGCCTTACTCGACGGTGCTGACGGCGAGGAACGGCGAACTGCTCGGCGCGAAGATTGCCGACGACGGACAGTGGCGTTTCCCTGCCTCGGACAACTATTCCCCGAAGTACGTCGCCTGCCTCCTTGAGTACGAGGACCGCTGGTTCTTCTTCCATCCGGGCTTCAACCCCGTGTCGTTTGTCAAGGCGTTTGTCGACAACGTGAAGGCCGGCGAGGTGGTGCGCGGCGGCAGCACACTTTCGATGCAGGTGGTGCGCATGTCGCGCGACAACCCACCACGCACCTACGCCGAAAAGCTGTGGGAGGTGGTTTTGGCCATGCGCCTCGAACTGCGCTATTCCAAAAGGTCCATCCTCAACATGTATGCCGCCAACGCGCCTTTCGGGGGCAACGTGGTGGGCATCGACGCGGCGTCGTGGCGCTATTTCCACACCACGCCCGACAACCTCTCGTGGGGCGAGGCGGCCACCCTCGCGGTGCTGCCCAATTCGCCGGCACTGATTCACCCTGGCCGCTCACGCGACCGCTTGGAACAAAAACGGAACGAACTGCTTCAGCGTCTTCCCAATTCCAAGACCTTCATTCCCAAACGCTTCGACGTGCCTAAACTTTCGGGAGAAGACGCGGAATTGGCCATGATGGAGGACATCCCCAATCGGCCTTACGACATGCCCATGCTGGCCTATCATTACCTCACAGAACAGGAAAGACGACACCACGGCGAGCATATCGCTTCCACGATTGACGCCAACCTTCAGCAGTCGGTCATCGACATCATGAAGCGCCATCACGCGCTGAACGTGCTGAACAGCATCGACAATGCGGCAGTGTATGTGGTTGATTACCTTAACGATGAGGTGCTTGCTTACGTCGGAAACAACTGGGAGGCCGACGATGCCCGCATGGTGGACATGGTGCGGGCGCAACGCTCCACGGGCAGCATCCTCAAGCCCTTCCTTTTCGCGGCCATGCTCGACGAGGGGACGTTGCTTCCGCAGATGATGCTGCCCGACGTGCCGATGAGCCTTTCGGGTTTCACACCGAAGAACTACAGCGGCGAATATTGGGGCGCGGTGCCCGCCGACAAGGCCTTGCAGAACTCGCTCAACGCGCCGTTTGTGCACATGCTGCGCGAATTTGGCCAGCCCAAGTTCCATGCTCTGCTGAAGCGTTTGCAGCTGCGCGGCATTGTGTTCAGTGCCGAGCATTACGGCCTGTCGCTCATCGTGGGTGGCGCGGAGGCCTCGCTGTTCGACATCACCAACGCCTACGCCAAGATGGGTCGCAAGTTGGCTTCGTATGTCAATGAGGATTACGACGTTAAGATTGACGAATCCGAGTCGCCCTTTTCGGCGGAGGCCATTGCCGAGACCTTCCATGTGATGCTCGGCCTGACACGCCCGGTGAGCCAGGTAGGGTGGGGCGGTTTCGCCTCGTCGCGGCAGGTGGCTTGGAAGACGGGCACCAGCTTTGGCTTCAAGGACGCTTGGGCGGTGGGCCTCACCGACCGCTATGTGGTGGGCGTTTGGGTGGGCAATGCCGACGGCGAAGGCCGCCCGGGCCTGACGGGCGTGGGCGCAGCGGCACCGCTGCTGTTCGATGTCATGGGGAAACTCAACAGCAGCTACAGCTATCCTGCCAACACGTCGGAAAGCGTCGAGATTGAGGTCTGTGCCGAGTCGGGCTATCCCAAGTCGGAGCATTGCCCGCGTGTGAATAAGGTCCGCGTGGTGAACGTGGAGAACCAAACCGGCGTGTGCCCGTACCACAAAAAAGTTTTCTTGGACGAGTCGCGCCAATACCGCGTGCTGGCCGACTGCTATCCTGTGGACCAGAAATGCTACGACGTGTTCTTCGTCTTGCCGCCCGTGATGGAGTGGTTCTACAAGAAGCACTCGCCGCTGTTCCGTCCGCTGCCGGCGTTCTATCCGGGCTGCGGCACGGCCCATCCCGACGACGTGATGGACTTCGTCTACCCCAAGGCCG
Organism: uncultured Bacteroidales bacterium; assembly: GCA_946610645.1. Lineage (GTDB taxonomy): Bacteria > Bacteroidota > Bacteroidia > Bacteroidales > F082 > Limimorpha. The sequence continues at coordinate 11,974 of CAMOCK010000178.1, read as the reverse complement.
ACGCCAAGGTGACCATCCCCATCGGTATCCGTGGCGACCGCCAGCAGGTGGTGTTCGAAGTCGCGCATCGCAACCCGCAAAAGACCATCTTCTGGTCGCTGAACGACACGTTTTTGGGCCAAACGCGCCTCAACCACCAGATGCCCATCGACGTGGAGAAAGGCGCCTACGACCTCCGTTGTGTGGATGAGGACGGCGTGGAGCTGTATCGCCGCCTCGTGGTGCAATAGTTTTTTCTGTTCCGATGGGCTTTGTTATGTAAAAAATTGTAAATTTGCAGCCTAACGAAAACTGATTGACATGAAAAAGGGAGCATTGTTGTTGGGCTTACTGGCCTGTTTCGCCTTCGCCAAGGCCCAAGACATCGACAGCCTTTACCAAGTGTTTGAACGAGGCAGGGGAGAGGCGGCCTACCATGCAGCCGTAGCCATCGACGAGTCCCTTGGGCGCGAGCCGAACTTCGACGCCGACACCGACAAGGACGAAATCAAGCTGAAGTTGTTGCGCACGATGATCCTCCATTTCTACAACAACAACGACTTCCAGCATGTGGTGCAGTATTCCGAAGTCGGCATCGAGCATTACCGCAAAATCGACGACCTGTTCAACCAAGCGGGCTGCACGATGACCCTAGCAAACGCCTACCATCGCCTTGGACAGCTTGACAAGGCCATCGACTGCTACAACCAGTGCTGCAATCTCATGGACGAAATCGGCGGCGAGATGGCCGAGGTGAACAAACGCTACGTCATCAACAACATCGCCGAAATCCACCTCTCGATGGACGAGTTCGACCTCGCGGAGCAAATGTACCACAAGTGCATCGAAATGCTCGGCGCGGTGGACGTGAGCGACACCGTCTCCAACCTCGACTTGGCCACCTACTACCAAAACCTCGTCGAAGTGCGGCTTGGCCAAAACGGGAAGCAAACTGATACCGCCAACCTCGCTGATGCTGTGAGGTTTGCAGAACAATCGATTGAATTATCGCGCCGCTATCAGGACACACCACACAAGATCATCAACCGCTTGGTGGCCCTGTCGAAAGCCTATTTCCAAAGCGGACGCACCGACAAAGCCCTTCAACTCATGGAAGAGGCCTTGAACATTGCGGAAGACAACGGCGAGACCTTCCTCGAAGCCAATATCTACATCCAAAAAGGACAGTATGAGGCTGAACTACAGAATTTTGCGGAGGCGCAACGATGCTACAGGAAAGCCATCGCCATGGCCGAGGAAAACCATTACGACGGCTTGCTGCATGAGGCACTCGAAAATGCCTATCTGATTGAACGCGAGCACAATCCGCGGTTGGCACTCGACTATTACGAACGCAGCATGGCCATGAAAGACTCCATCTTCAACGAAACCCAGCAGCAGCTCATCCGCGACTACCAAGTGCGCTACGCCACGCAAGAAAAGGAACACGAGCTGGCGATGGAACGCGAGAAATCAAGACGAAACAGGCTGTATATCATTGTGTTGGCTGTGGTTGCACTGCTGATCCTCGCCATTGCCGCGGTGTTGCACCGTTTGGCGATAGTGCGCAAGAAACGCAACGAGGAACTGGCCCACCTCAACACCACCAAAGACCGCCTGCTCAGCATCGTGTCGCACGACGTGAAAACGCCCGTCGGAGCCATGTGCCAAGTGCTGCGCACGATGACCACCGACTACGACACCCTCACCGAAACCGACCGCAAGGCCAAGCTCGTCATGCTGCACACCACCACCGAGGCACTAAACGAGCGCATGGAGAACATCATCCGCTGGGTGAAGGGCGAATTGGGCAACAACGAAAAAGCCGAGCCTGCCGACTTCAACCTGTCGGAAATCGTCGGGGAAAGCATCAAGGCGTTGGAAACGACCATTGCAGCCAAGTCGCTGAAAGTCAGCGATGAAGTGCCAAAGGAAATGACCGCCCACGACGACGCCAACGTGGTGCGCCTCGTGCTGCACAACCTGCTCAGCAACGCGGTGAAATACTCCTTCCCCGAAGGCGAAGTCAGCGTGAAGGCCGAAGCCAAGGGCGACCGCATCTGGATAAGCGTGGCCGACAACGGCATGGGCATCAACGAGAAGAAGTTGGAGAAGATTTTCAAGTTCATGACCTCGTCGGCGAGCGGCACAGGCGGCGAAACCGGCACGGGCATCGGGCTTTTCGTCAGCAAGCACCTCATCGACAAGATCGGCGGCGAAATCACCATCGAAAGCGCGAAGGACGCAGGCACGGTGGTGAGGTTTAGTGTCAGGAATTGTGGTTAGTTTGTTTTTTTGTACTTTTGCATTTGTGGACTATGACCATTGACCATGACAATGACTACTGGAAACGAATTATAAACACTTTACAATATGAGAAACTTTAGGAATTACGATGTTTGGTCAGACGGAGTCGATTTTTCGATTGATGTTTACAAGATAACCGAGCAATTTCCAAAGAAGGAAACATACGCTTTGAGTGATCAATTGCAAAGGGCGGCAGTGTCTATTCCATCAAATGTTGCCGAAGGTTGTTCGCGCCGTTCAGCAAACGAGTTTGCACATTTTCTAGAAATATCTTTAGGCTCTGCCTATGAAGTAGAAACTCAGATGGAGATAGCTGTCCGTTTGGGATATGTTACTAAAGAGCAGTTCTTGAAGTCTATAAATGATGTTCAATCCATCGAAAAAAGGCTCACCAACCTCATTAACAATGTACGTCCTGTAAATTATTAAGTCAAACCTGCCATAGTCATAGTCAAAGGTCATAGTCAGAGGTAAATAAAGAATAAAAAGTCCAATGATAGTACAACCACAAAATAAACTAAACATCCTCCTCGTCGAAGACCAGCCGATATGCCGCATGGGCATTCGCATGACTTTGGACAAGTCGGAGATTGAGCACCAAGTGTTGGCCGAAGCCGCCACGGTGGCCGAGGCCCTCGGGCAGCTCGCAAGTTGCGGTCCGCAAATCGACCTCATCATCCTTGACTACGTGCTCCCCGACGGCACAGGCATGGACGTCATCAGCGCGGTCAAGAAAAGGGGCTTGGCGGCGAAAATCGTGATTCTCTCCGGCGAGGCGGGCGGTGCCATCCTCAAGCAGCTGATGGAGGCCGGCGTGAACGGTTTCATGAGCAAGAGCGTCGGGCCGGAGGAAATCACAAGCGTGCTGCGCTCGGTGATGGCAGGCAACGACTGCACCAACGAGGCCCATCTGCGCATCAAGAGCGACCTGAAGGACGACTACGAAACCATGAAATCCCTTTCCCACCGCGAAATTGAACTCATCTCGCTGTGCGCCAGCGGACTGAACACCAAGCAGATTGCCGAAGAAATGTGCGTCACGCCTCACAGCATCGAGAACATGAAGAGCAGCCTCTTCGGAAAAATCGGCGTGAAATCCACCAATGAGCTGATTCTCTACGCTTTCCGCGTTGGACTGGTGAGTTAGACCTTCGCCAAAAACTTGGAAAAAGTCACGAAAATCAACTTAAAAAAATGGAAAAAGTCACGAAAATCAGCCAAAAAAAGTGGAAAAAGTCACGAAAATCGGCTGAAAAAAGTGGAAAAAGTCACGAAAATCAGCTGAAAAACTTGGAAAAAGTCACGAAAATTGCTCTTTTTTCATTGGAAAAGTGTATTTTTGCAGCGTGAAAACCAATGGAAAAGTGTCATGCTGAAGCGAAGAATTGAAGACAGAATCAGGCAACATCTGACCTCCGACAGCCGTACAATCATGATTGTTGACGGTGCGCGTCAAGTAGGCAAGTCGTTTATCATCAGGAATTTGGGAAAAGAGTTGTTTCCCAATTTCGTTGAGATTAATATGTATGACGACAAGACGGGCGACAAGTTTTTTGAGGGTACGGGGTCGGTGCAGGACTTTTATTTCAGGTTGAGTACCTTTGCCGGGCCGAAGTTGAAGAAGAAAAACAACACCTTGGTTTTCATCGACGAGATCCAGGCCTATCCCGAACTGCTGACCATGCTCAAGTTTCTCAAGGACGACGACCGCTACACCTATATCGTCAGTGGCTCGCAGTTGGGCATCGCCTTGAACGAGACGCTCTCGAAGCCTGGTGGTAGGATTGAAATCGTGCGCATGTTCCCGCTCGACTTCGAGGAGTTCCTATGGGCCAACGGCGTGGGAGCAGAGGCCATCGGGCAGCTTCAGGAGGCCTTCGAAGCCCATCGCAGCCTTGATGAACCGATGCACCGCGTCTTTCTCGACCTGTTCAGGAAGTATCTTCTTGTGGGCGGCCTTCCCGATGCCGTCAATCGTTTTGTCGCGTCGAACAATATCGTTGAGGTACGCCGCGTCCACGATGCCATCCAGCAGCTCTATCGCGAGGACGCAGCCCAGTATGATGCCGAAAACAAGTTGAAGATCAGGAGGATATATGATTTGATTCCGTCCAATCTCGAAAACAAGAAGAAGCGGGTGCAGTTCAACGAGATTGAAGGCAAGCGAGGCAAGACTTTTGCCACATACGCCGACGAGTTCGAGTATCTGATTCAGGCGGGTGTGGCCATCGAGGTGAAGTCGATTTCCAACCCAAGGTTCCCCTTGGTGGAGTCGACGATGAAGAACCTGATGAAGCTGTATCTGAACGACGTCGGGCTGCTGACCAACATCCTATACCGCTACAACATCCGCGCCGTGCTCGACGACGAGCGGAGCATCAATCTCGGATCGGTGTATGAGTCGGTGGTGGCGTCGGAGTTGCTGGCGCACGGCTATCACCTTTATTATTATGACAACAAGGGCAAGGGCGAGGTGGACTTTTTGATTGACGACTACGACCGGCTTACGGCGGTGCCCGTGGAGGTGAAGTCGGGCAAGGACTATGCGCGCCACAAGGCTTTGGACAAGTTCATCGCCAACCCCGACTACCACGTCAAGCGGGCCGTGGTGCTGTCGAACGAGCGGGAGTTCCGCACGGAGGGCATCAAGGAGTATGTTCCCGTTTATTTCGTGATGTTTTTCCGTCCCAGCACGCCGATGATGCTGTAGTTTTGGAAGGCGTTTTGTCTGTCAAAGCTCCATGATTTCTATGTCGGAAAGGCCTGTGATTTTAGCTCGCTCTCTCATAGATCAATTGTTTGTCGCGTTCAACATTCTCGACGGCGTAGGGACGCAGGGAACCGTCGGCCACCAAATCCACGTCCCTGCCGAGCAATTCCCTCAAATCGACAATCATGCCACCCATGGTGAGCAGGGTGAAGGGTTTGCCCAAATAATCGGGGACGAAAAGGATGTCCACGTCGCTCCAAGGCTTTTCCTCGCCTCGGGCAAACGAGCCGAACAGCCATGCCTTCAGCACAGGCTGCGTCTCGAAATACTTGGCGATGAGTTCTATCATCTTTTGCGTGTTCTTGCTCATGGCGTTGTCGTTTTTCCACCCGCAAAATTACAAATTTCCCCGAAAAAACTCCATTTTTTTTCACCTCCAAACCCCAAATCGAGGAGTTTTCTCCTGTAATTGTCCGAAAAAATCGTTATAATTTTGCAGCGTGAATGTGTGGACTGTGCCATCGACCGTGACCACCACACCTTAATTAATATAATATGGCAAACGAAAAACGACTGACCCAGACCGGTGACCCTGACCCCGACCCCAGCACCCAAGGCGCAAACCACAGCGCCCCAGCCCGAAATGGTCATGGTCATGGTCAATGGTCATGGTCCCCGACCCAGACCGCTGACCCTGACCGCTTCACCCAAAGCGCCAACCACCGCGCCCCAGCCCGAAATGGTCATGGTCATGGTCAATGGTCATCGTCCCCAATCTTGAAATCTTGAAATCATAAATCTTAAAATCAACAAAACTATGATCAGAAAAAATCTACTTCTGACGCTGCTGATGGCGCTCTTCTTGCCCTTGGCGGCAAAAGCGCAAAGCACCTACCAATTCGGACCGGGGCAAAACCACTATTTCTCCGACAACTTCCCTTCTTCATCCAATTGGACTTTACAAACTGCCCCAGAGCGTAACGGATGCAAAGAAATCTGGAAGAATTGTACACCCCCATCAGCTTACGGAACCGATTGGAGCGCCCACGGCAGTTGCTTGGTTGTGGGGAATCCCTCGGACTACAAGATGGAATACTGTGACGGAGTGGAGGGCAATGCCTCAGACAATTATACTCCCCGCGTGGTGTATGCCTACAAAAAGTTCTACCTGCCCAAGGGCCAATATAGCCTCAACTTTGACTACGCCGCCGGCGGCCACGGATTCAGTTTTGGAAGTGGTGGTGCCAAACATGCTGCTTTGCGTGTCTATCTGGTGCCTGATGCTTCGAGTTTGCCCGATAACTTAGACCTTATTTTGGGTAGTGGTGCTCCTACGGGCTGGGAAAGCATTTCTGGGCCTTGGGCAAAACTGAATGATTGGGCGACATGGCAGAACGACGAGTGGGCATTTAACGTTAATGAATCAGGAAACTACAAATTGGTTTTTGCCTGGTACAATTCTACATACTACCAAAACAGTATGGTTCGCACCGGCATGGCCTGTGCCATCGACAACGTCGTGTTGAGGGCTGTATCTTATTTTGTTGATACGCCGCAAGGCCTCACCGCCACGAACATCACGACCAATAGCGCACAACTGCAATGGAATGCAATGCCCGGATCGCCTTTCTGTTATAGATTGGAATACTGCAACTTGGACAGCAGCCCTTCCAATTACTCATCAGTCGAATTAACAACCACAAGCTGGAACCTCAGTAACTTGGTTGCCGGAAGACATCAAGCCCGTGTGATGGCCAAATATCGCTACACAATCGGGAACAACATTTATTATGCCGAAACCGCTTATTCGCCAATTTGTCAATTCACCATCGATCCGCCCACCCTGCCCAAGCCCAATGGCTTGACTCAGACAAGCATCAGCGACCATTCCATCTCTTTCTATTGGACGACTTACGGCCAATACGTACCCATGGGCTACAACCTCGTCAACCAAGAAATCAAATACACCAACACCACCACCAACAGTTCCCAAACGATTGTACACACTAACATCTCTGACTATTCTCAACTGATTGATGACTTGGCCCCTGCCACAACCTATAGTATTCAGGTGCGCGGAAAATACACCAGAGACGGCGCGGCAAGCACGTCGTTCTGGTACAGCGAATGGAGCAATCCGCTGGTGGCCACCACTCTCGCTCTTACCCTGCCCCAGCCCTACAACTTGAGTTTGTATAGCATTAGCGACAACCATCTCTCTTTCAATTGGAAAGTTGATAATGGCATTGTCCCCGCTGACTATTCCCTCGTCTGCCAAGAAATCAGATATACCAACACCGCCACCAACGATTCCCAAACGATAGAATACACTGAAACGTTTGCCAATGCTGAACGGATTGATGGCTTGTCACCTTACACAACCTATAGTGTCAAGGTGCGTGGAAAATACACCAGAACCGGCGCGGCAAGCAATTCGTTCTGGTACAGCGATTGGAGCGATCCGCTGGTGGCCACCACGTTGTTGCCCAAACCCACCAACGTTAGCGTGACGGATCAAGGCACCTCGTGGGCCAAGATTGCCTGGGAGTTAAACACCAACAACATCCAACTGCCCGAAGGCAAGCAAATAGCCTATGCCTATCAATTGGGCAACGTGGTGCCCAGTCCGACTATCCCCGGGATGACAACCATAGACTGGGGTGAGCAAGTCAGCGGCTTGGCAAACAAAAATGTGACGCTGCCGATGATTCCCGTGGGCAACTGCAAGATTCGCTTGTGGGCGCATCTTGCGGACCACAGCTCGAGCACGGTGGCATACTCCGACTATGGTGGAATGCAGCTGTTCGAATTCACCATCACCGGCCCCCAAAACGCCATCACCTCCGCCGATTTCCCCTACACCGTGGATTTTGATGACTACACCATCTATGATAACGAATACTACTTCCACGACAACCTCACCGTTTCGGGTGCTACCCAAACTCTGAGCATATACGGGAGGGATTACTTTGCAGGAAACTATTGTCTGGAGTATAAAGGTTACGAAGCTTCCGGCGACGAAGAAACTTGCGTGATGCTGCCTAAGGTCATTCCCGGCACTGGCAGCGACACATGGCTGAAATTCGAATTGTATCATGACCAATGGGAAGACGCACTCACCAATGTCGTCGTGGATTACTCCACAGACGGCACTGCATGGCAACAAATCGGCTCGCCGATCTATGTCAGAGCCGCCAGTTCGGGATGGAAAGACTACAGCCGCATCCTTCCGAAAACGGATGAGGAGATTTGGGTGCGCCTTCGCTTCACGGGCACAGGCGTGACTAGAATGGACAACCTGTCGGTTAACACCGACTGCGGCGACTACATAATCACCGTTTCGGAACCTTACACCGAAGGCTTCGAGGATGTCGTCCACTCGGCTTGCTGGCAAGGCGAGGGCTGGGCCCTTAACCAGAGTAACGGCTACAGCGGCAGATGCGCCTACAACGACGATCAGGCCAGCGAACTGCTTTCGCCTGGGTTTAGCTTCAGCGGCTGCCGCATGGCCAGCATCAGCTTCTATGCCAAAGGCTCGGCCGGTGCCGCGCTGAAGGTCTATTACGGCACCGACTACGCCAACTCGGAAATCATCCCCCTGGATGGCATCTCGTCGTCATGGAAGGAATTCGAGATCTCGCTCAACCAATACATCACGGACATGGTGAAAGTCGCCTTTGTGCCCGATGCCAACAACTCCAACCTGCGCGTGGATGAAATTACGGTTTCTGGCATGTCGCTCCCAAATATCACTGTTTGGCTGAACGATGGTAGTTGGGCTTCAACAGTGTATGCAGAATTTGATTGGGATCATGCTAACATCACGCTCGACGAAGGCCAAAGCATACTGTACGACTGCTCGATGGGAGCCATCAGCGGCGAAGAGGTTACATGGCACGACATGGGATCGGTTACGAATCAGAATTCCTATTCCTACCTGCCCGTGGGCAACCACAAGTTCCGAGTAAGGATGCGTATCATGGAGGGCAACACTACCATAGCCACCGGCGAATGGTATGAAACCGAAGAGTTCTCCATCGTCGCGGCTAATCCAGTCAATAACTATCCGTTTACTTTCAATTTCGAAGGAGGCGTATATGACCCGCTGGATGGCCTCAACCTGAGCGGCACCATCGAGAACGTGAACCGCTTTGAGATCGGCAAGGAGGCTACCACAGGCATCGCCCCCCACGGCGGCAGCAAGTATCTCTACTTCCACCGCAACGGCAACAACTCCGATTACGCCAGCGTGGTGCTGCCCGTGTTCTACAATTCTTCGCCAACCGAATTGGCAGTCAGCTTCTGGCTCTACACCAATACAGCACCCTTGCAAGGCGTTCAGCTTGCCTATTCGTACAACGGCGAAAACTGGTTTTTAGCAAACAGCTTGTATTGCAACATCTGCGAGAATGCCTGGAACCGTTTTGTGGGAAAAATCGAACTCTCTGGCGAGGCTCCCGACACACCCCATGTTTATGTGCGCTTGCGCTTCGTCTGCTCTGAAACCTACACCGAGCAAATCCTCTGCCTGGACGACATTTCCGTGCAGCCCTTATCTAACTACAAGCCTTACATCACCGACGCCACCTCCACGGCAAACAGCGTCACCCTCAGCGTCATCGACAATGCCTACGAAAACGGCAGTGGCTCGCAACGATTCCAGGTGGGCTACCGCATCAGCGGCACCGACAGCTGGACACCCAAGGCCTTCGATAACGAGGAACCCTACGAGCAGGTTGTGCAACTCACGGTGGACGGTCTCGAGCCTAACACCTATTACGAGTTCCGTGTCTTCTCCGTGATGCCAAACGCGGCGGGTAACACCATTATTTGGTCGGAAAGCAGCAACATTTACTCCCAATGGACCGACAAAGCCCTCTTCATCGTCAGCCCAGGCCATCCATACGAGTTCGGCTTCGAGACGTATGCCAGTGGCTGGACCGTCCCCGAAGGCTGGGATACCTATTACGATGGCGGACACGAAAGCGGCCACTGCGCAGCACATATAAGCAACAATAGAGAATATTTGCTTTCGCCTGAAATCAGCTTCCACGAGAGCTGCGACAATGTTATCATCCGCTTCCGTGCGAAGGGTGTTATTCCTAATAGTAGTTACAGCCCCATTTGTTTCGTCTATTCTTCCGACGATGATTTTACTTCACCTGTCAATATTGGTACTTTATCTGTAACCAGTTTGTCGGCTGACACTTGGAAGGAATGTGTCTTTTCATTGTGCCGATTCATGTCGTCGGGCAGCGTGAAAATCGCTTTCGATCCAGGCTTGCTTACTGAATACAGCATAGACAACATCGAAATTGTGGCAAATGCCTACGATAAGGTTATCGGTGATAAGTTGTGTTTATGGCAAGCTAACAAATTCTATCCCCAAGGCCTGCCCGATTACAGCGACAATGTCTTGGTTTGCTCAAGTGTTCAGATGAATGTAGACCTAGGCAAGGCGAACAACATTGAGTTTGGCACCAATGGAAGTCTTATGGTACGGGCAAATAAAACCTTGTCACTCAACAGTGCGCTTAGTAAGATTACCGCCAACAAGGCTAATGCGCTGCAAGTGTCTGGCACTGTCATGGCGGGCGAACTTGTTCCGCAGGCTGAAGGTTCTGTCAAGGTCAATGACGGCGGTGTCATCCATGCTGTTGTGATTGCCGGAGACGACTATACAGCCACGCCGAACCTTGTCATCAACGACGGCGGACAGGTGTACTGCTCCAACCCGTTCTTCGGTACTTACTACAAAAACATCACCGGCTACGGCGCTGAAAACGTGAACCAAAGCACAGGCTGGAACCTCATCGCACCGCTTGAGGCAGGTGGAGCCGCTCATATGGGCTTGGTGCCTATGAACGGCGAAGAATATGTCGTCGAGCAAATGGACTTGTATGGGTTCAACCAAAGTGCAGATTTGGAATGGATCAATAAAAAGAAAGATTATTACAACCATGGTAATGATGTTCGTTATTTGATTGTATATTCTAAAGAAGGTTATCTCTACGCCCGCCAAGACGACGGAACGCTCGAATTTAAGGCCATTGCAGGTGATAATATTTTCCGCGCCACCACACAAGACGTGAAATATGATGAATTGGTTTACGATGCCGAAGCCGCCTTTGCCGGCTGGAACCTCATCGGCAACCCCTACACGGCCAATGCCTATGTGAAAGACGCTGAAGGCAACGCCATGGCCTACTACAGGATGAACGCCACCGGCGACCGCATCGTGTTGGCCGAGGCCGGAACGCCCATCAAGCCTTGCGAAGGCGTGTTTGTGCAAGTGACCGATAACGGCAGCAACGATATTGATCCCGTTTGGTTCACCACCACCCAGCCCCAAAGGGGCCGTGGAGCCATGGACTTCACCGTGAGCAAGCAAAGCAGCACGCGCGACGGCGCTTCGGCAAGCGCAACGCCCATCGACCGCGCCCGCATCAGCTTCAGCCAAGGCAGTGGCATGGGCCACCTCGACCTCATGGCCGACGCCAACCGCCTCTACATCCCGCAGGGCGGCAAAGACATGGCCGTGGTGTGCAGCGAGCCCGCCGGCGAAATGCCGCTCAACTTCGAGGCCGCCGAAAACGGCACCTACACCCTCGGCATCAGCCTCAACGACACCGAGCTCGTGTATTGCCACCTCATCGACAACCTCACCGGCGCCGACGTGGACCTCATCCCCCTTTGCAAAGGAGGCCAGGGGGATTCAACCCCCGCCACCTACACCTTCGAGGCCAAGACGACGGACTACCGCAGCCGCTTCAAGGTGGTGTTTGCGGCCAAGTCGGCCTTCGAGGGCGACAACGCTAACAACTTCGCCTTCCACAACGGCAGCGCATGGGTCGTCAACGCCTCCGCCGACGCCACCGTGCAGGTGATTGACATGATGGGTCGCGTGGTTCTTAGTACAGACGTTGCGCGCAACGTCTCTACAAAGGGAATGGCACCCGGTGTCTATGTGATGCGTTT
>CAMOCK010000177.1 GCA_946610645.1 uncultured Bacteroidales bacterium | reverse complement strand
GCGTGGACGTTTCCGCGAAGACCTGTATTATAGGTTGAACACCATCCCGATTCATATTCCCGCCTTGCGCGAAAGGAAGACTGACATTCCGCTGTTGTTCAGGAAGTTTGCCGCCGACTTTGCCGAGCGCAACCACATCCCAGCCATCACTTTGACACCCGAGGCTGTAAAAATGTTGGAAAACTACCGTTGGGACGGCAACGTGCGCCAACTGAAAAACGTCACCGAGCAGATTTCCATCATGGAAACCGACCGCAACATCACGATGGAGACCTTGGCCAAGTATCTGCCTAACAGGGTAGTAAGCAATCTACCCGTCCTGTTGCCCCGCGAGGACACGCCCGAAGGCATGTCGGAGCGAGACCTACTTTATCGCGTGCTGTTCGACATGAAGAAAGACATCGCCGAACTGCGAGCGCAAGTCAATAATATGAGTGGCGGCCGCCCGATGGAGCCGACATACGTGCAGCCTAATTCCGTCACGCAAATCGGCGAAACGGTGGTCACCCGCGTGAACCCCGACGAGCAGGAAGTACACGAACAGGAATATACTGAGTTTGTTCCAGCCGAAGAAACGCATTATGGCGTTTCGACAGGTTCAGCGACCGAAAGCCTCTCGCTCGAACACCACGAGAAAGAGATGATTATCAAGGCATTGGAAACCCATCGCGGCAAGCGAAAAGACGCTGCCAAGGCCTTGGGCATCAGCGAGCGCACTTTGTACCGAAAAATCAACGAATACGGCATTAGTTTATGAGGATTAAGGCGAAGATAGCGGTTTTGGTTGCGGCTTTGGCCTTCGTTTACCACAGCTGCGGCATCTATTCCTTCTCTGGCGCATCGATTCCCGCCGAGGCCAAGACCGTTTCGGTGGCCTACTTCCCCAACCATGCCCAGTTGGTCAATCCCATGCTGAGCAACGACTTCAGCACCGCCTTGCGCGACGCGATGATGAACCAGACGCCGTTGGACATGGTCGATGAGGGCGGCGACCTCGCCTTTGAGGGCGAAATCACCGACTACAGGACCACCCCAGTGGCCATCACCGCCTCGCAAACCGCCGCCATGAACCGCCTCACCGTCACCGTGAAAGTGCGCTTCAGCAACCGTTTCGACGAGACGAAGGACTTCGAGCAAAGCTTCTCGCATTACGAAGACTACCCCAGCGACCAAGACCTCAACGCCGTGCAGGAAAGCCTCACCGCGACCATCATCGAGGCATTGGTGGAAGACATTTTCAACAAAGCATTGGTGAATTGGTAAAAAGGACGCGGGACTGCGAGACACGAGACAACTGAACAACTGAACAACTGAAAACTGAAAACTGAAAACTGAACAACTGCTAACTGAAGAAGATGGATAGCAAGCAAGTGATAGGATACATGAAGATGCCTGAGCGGATGAAAGGCAAGGCCGTCAAGGAGGTGGAGAACTTGGTGGCCGACTATCCCTATTTCGCTATCGGCCAGGCTCTTTTGGCCATTGCCTACCAAAACACCGACAGCCCGAAATACGATGCCCAATTGAAAGTGGCCGCCGCCGCCTTCCCCAGCCGCGACAAGCTCCGTCTGTTTTCCGTCATCGCCCGCCATCGCCTTGAAAGCGAGCCAGAAATCACGGCCCTTCCCGATGAGATGCCCATCACCGACAATGTCTTTTCTTCCATCCAACCCATTGACACACAAGAAGAAACCATCAGCGGAATCATTCGTGAGAAGGTCTTCATCATCCCCGAAATCGACCTCAGCGGCAGTCATGAGGAGCTTTCGGCGGAAATGGCCCTATTGGACGAAAAGCGCAAGTCGATCGACGAGTTGAAAGCCATCATCGCCAACCGCTTGAAGGAAATCGAGGCCGAGAAGCAGCGCAAGGAAAGCGAAGCCGCCGAGCCGAAGAAGCTGTCGCGCAAGGAACTGATAGACAAGTTTATCCTTGAAAATCCCAGCATCACCCGCCCCAAGGCCGAATTCTACAACCCGATTTCCGTGGCCCAAAACAGCATCACCGACCAAGGCAACATCGTCAGCGAAACCTTGGCCAAAATCTACGAGAAACAAGGCTATTTTGATAAGGCAATTTCAATTTATGAAAAATTAAGCGTGAAATATCCAGAAAAAAGTAGTACTTTTGCAGCCCAAATTGAGCACTTAAAAGAAAGTCAAACATAAATTCAATAAACATGTACACATTAGTAGTCATTTTAATTCTGATTGTCAGCGTTTTACTGGGATTGGTCGTCCTTGTGCAGAACTCAAAAGGCGGTGGCTTGGTTTCCAATTTCGGAGGTGCCAACCAAATGATGGGAGTCCGCCAAACGACCGACTTCCTCGAAAAAGCCACATGGACTATGGCGGGCGTTTTGGTTGTGCTCTGCCTCATCTCGAGCATTACCATCCCCAAGAAGGTCAAATCCGGCGATGCTTACGACACCGAGATGCGCCAACAAATCGAGAACATGGTTCCGAGCGCACCCACGCAAGTCCCCGCTGCCGAGATGCCTTCGGAAACGCCTGCCGAATAAGGCAATTTCAGAACCAGCGAAGGAAAGCCGAAGCCCTAAAGCCTCGGTTTTTTTTGTGGACTTATTTATTTTTTTTAATTTTGCAATTGTTATATCAAAACCGATCAAATCATGACAAACAACGATTATTTCCCTTCCATGCTTCCTGCCGAAGAACTAGCACAGTTAAGCTACATCCCTACCCTATCTGAATTTGTAACTTGGATTGAACATAAATGGGCTGATTTGCCATGTCTTTCCGATACGATCAACACATTGACTTACAAGCAAGTTTGCGACATCGTAGCCCGCAAACGTGCCCTTCTCAACGACATGGGTCTCACCAAAGGCGACAAAGTGGCCATTCTGGACAACACCACATGTGAAGCCGTCGAGATGTTTCTGGCAGCAACATCCGCTGGCTATGTGGCCATCAACCTGCCTTCGCAACTCCCTCCGCAAGCCATCGTTGGCTGCTGCATGAAGTTTGGCGTGAAAGTGTTGGCTTATGGAAAAGACTTTATTGAAGTTGTGAAAGATGCACCATGCAAGACCATTGCCATCACCGATACAGCCGACCATGCCGCCCCTGTTGCCACGGTTGACAAGAACGACCCTGCCGCCATCTTCTTCACCGGCGGCACGACAGGCACACCCAAAGGTGCCACCCTTCCTCACCGTGCCTTGATGCGCGGCGCCTTGAATGGTTGCTACGCCCCAGGCAAGCAATTAGGCTGCCATGTCTACGCATGCGTGTTGCCCCTCAGCCATGTTTTCGGACTGATTTGCAGCACCTTGTCGGCACTCTACAAAGGTGCTGAATGGGTGGCCGCTGCCAACGTAAAAGACACGATCTCCAAGTTCCCGATGATTCGCCCGACCTATCTCGTGGCCGTTCCGGGCATCTGCGAGATCCTGTTGGGCTTGGTCAAGATGTACGGCAAGCAGTTCATAGGCGGGCGCTTAAGCTACATCATCTCAGGTGCAGCCAACGTGCCTCCGAAACTCATCCGCGAGTTCAGCGAACTTGGCATCCATCTCTTTGAAGGCTACGGCATGACCGAAGGCGCCAACCTGACCACGGGCAACATCGATGTGCTGACACACCCCACCTCGGTAGGCAAGCTCTATCCCGAACAGGAAGCCAAGGTGGTTGACGGCGAACTGTGGTACCGTGGCGACAATGTGTTCCTCGGCTACTACGGAGAACCTGAGAAGACCGCCGAAACGCTGACCGAGGACGGATGGGTGAAGACTGGCGACCTCGTCCGCTTCGACGACGACGGCTACATGTACATCGTGGGCCGCATCAAGAACCTCATCATCCTCGGCAACGGCGAAAACATAAGCCCCGAAAGCATCGAGGAGCCCTTCTACAAAGACCCCAAGCTCCGCGACTGCCTCGTCAAGGAAGAGGAAGTGGACGGCAGGCCCATCATCGCCATAGAGATTTATCCGCGCATCGACGACTTCGGCGACACGCCGTGGGAAGAAGTGGAAGCCTATTTCCACAAACTTGTCGACAAGGTGAACGCCACGATGCCCACCACCCACTGGATCAACAAAGTGACCGTGCGCAAGGAAGACTTCAAACGCAGCGGCGCCATGAAAGTATTACGAAACCAATAAGTTATGGAAAGAGAAACAGTTTTTGGGGAGCTGAAGGGCATCCTCGGACTCATCAAGCCCTCGGCTGACTTCACTAACGTCAACGACGACTCGCAGCTCGTGCGCGACGTGGGCCTCGATTCGCTGACCATCCTTTTGCTGAGCCTTGCCATCGAGAACAAGTTTGGCTTCAAGTTTGAAGGAACGCCAAGGTTCACGACGGTGGGCGAAGTGATTGATCATATCTGCTCAAACGCAACCACGTTGAACCCATGAGAATCCGAATCGAAAAGGTGGAAAGCCACAAGCAACTGAAGAAGTTTGTGGCTTTTCCACTCAAATTGTACGAGGACTGCGCCAACTGGGTGCCTGCCTTGGAAGGCGACGAATACGACACCTTCAACCCCAAGAAAAACGGCGCCTACGACTTTTGTGAGGCCGACTGCTTCCTGGCCTATCGCGGCGACGAAATCGTTGGGCGCGTGGCCGCCATCATCAACCACAAGGCCAACAAGGACGTAAGAAAAGTGCGCTTCGGCTGGCTCGATTTCATCGAGGATGAAGAAGTGCTGAAAGCCCTGCTTGATACCGTCGCCGACTGGGGCAAGCAACGCGGCTGCACCGAGGTTATCGGGCCTTGGGGCTTCACCGACATGGACAAGGAAGGTCTCCTTGTGGAAGGCTACGAAAACCTCAGCCCTTTCACCTGCCTTTACAATTTCCCCTATTACGGTGCCATGCTGGAAAAACTCGGCTTCGTGAAAGATGTGGACTGGACACAGCGCGTGCTTTTGCTTGACGGCGAGATGCCGCCCACCTACAAATTCGCGCATCTCATCGAAGAGCGTTATGACATTCATGTGGTGCGACCCAAGAGTATGCGCCAGATGAGCAAGCAATACGGCATGGAAATCTTCCACATGTACAACGAGGCCTTCGCCCCGCTGATGGGTTTCTCCCCCTTGACTGACAAACAGATAGCTAACTATTTGGCCACCTACGTCCCCATCTTGGACAAGGATTTCGTGGCCGTCGCTGTCGATAACAAGGACAAACCTGTCGGGTTCCTGTTTTGTGTGCCTTCGCTCTCAAAAGCGGTGAAAAAGGCCAACGGACGGCTATTGCCCTTTGGCTTCTTCCACATCCTCAAAGCGTTGAAGAAGAACGACACTTTGGAAGCCCTCATCATCGGGGTGGCGCCCAATTACCAAGGTTGTGGTGTGCCTTTGTTGCTGTTCAAGTACCTGCACGAGAACTGCGTAAGAAGAGGGGTCGATAAGGTCATTCTCAATCCTCAGTTGGAGGAAAACCACAAAGTGCAATCGTTGTTCGGCGACTACAAGACGGTGCCGTTCATGCGGCGCAGAGCCTACAAAAAAACCATTTGAATCCGCCTAAAAACAGCCCAAAAATTTGCTTTCTTGCAAGTTGTTTTGTTTAAGGAGTCTTGTATCTAAAAGCTGTGGTTTTCTATCAAGGTCAAAGCGAGCGCAACGAGACCGCAAAGCCGCCGCATGGCGCCATCTTCACCTTCAGCTCCGACTGTGATGTCACAGTCTGTTTGCTGATGGTGTATGCCTGTGGGTTGTAGCCTTCGCCAGGCAATCCGCTGGCATTGTCGGCATCGGTGTAAACGATGGCTTCGTATTTCACGCCTGGTTTAAGGAAATCCAAGTTCACCGTGACCTCGCGTGCGTTCTCGTCGGTGATGCCGCCCACATACCACACGTCGTGCGGCTGCGAGTGCCACAGGTCTTCTACGCTGGCGTCGTCGGGCAGGGCATACACGAACTTGGCTGTGTTGGAAACCACACCTTTCTTGCCGTCTATCAAGGTGCCGACACCCTCAGCGGCCATGTTTATGGTAGCGGTTTTGGGGTGACGAGCAGTGACCATGTAAGCTCCTGGTTCGGCCTCAAGATAGAGGCTCTTGTCCCAGTCAACGGCCACGTCCTTGATGAACTGGAAGGCATCCATGAAGGGTTCGTAGTGTTCGGGGAAGTCGGCGGCCATTTGCAACGGCGAATAGAAGGTGACGTAAAGCCCCAATTGGTTGCAGATGGTGTGGCGCATCAGGTCGCCTTTGTTCCAATGGGCGTTTTTCTCCATGTCGGTCTCGAAGATGCCGGGCGTGTAGTCCATCGGGCCGCCCTGCAATCGAGTGAAGGGCAAAATCGTGGCGTGCCCAGGCTTGATGCGTCCCCTGAACTCGGTGCCCATCGCGCTTTCGTTGCCGATCATGTTGGGCCAGGTGCGGCACAATCCCGTCGGACGCACGGCCTCGTGTGCGTTCACCATGATGCGGTGCTTGGCCGCCTCGGTGATGCAATAATGGTAGTGGTTGATGATAGGCTGGCTGTAGTGGCCCTCGCCGTGAGGCAAAATCTTGCCCACATAGCCGCTCTTCACTGCATTGTAGCCATATTGGTTCATCAGGTTGTAGGCCTTCTCCATCCAGCGCTCGTAATTAATTGTGGACGAAGAAGTTTCGTGATGCATAATCAATCGGATGCCTTTTTGGTGGGCATAATTGTTCAAAGCGGGCAAGTCGAAGTCGGGATAGGGCGTGAGGAAGTCGAAGACGAAGTCCTTTTCCTTGCCGTACCAGTCTTCCCAGCCGATGTTCCAGCCTTCGATGAGAAGGGCGTCGAAGCCGTTTTCGGCAGCGAAGTCGATGTAGCGGCGCACATTGGCGTTGTTGGCCGCATGGCGACCGTGTGGCTTGGCCTTGGTGTAGTCGGTTTGGCCTAATTTGACGGACGGGAAATCGTTGGTATAGCCCCAAGTGCTCTTATCGGAGATCATCTCCCACCAAACGCCCATGTATTTCACGGGATGGATCCACGAAACGTCCTCGATGGCGCAAGGTTCGTTGAGGTTGAGAATCAGGCGCGAGGCGAGCACATCGGTGGCCGAGGTGCATACCATCACCGTGCGCCAAGGTGTGTGGCAAGGCGTTTGGATACGGCCTTTGTAGCCAGTGGCATCGGGGCAGAGATGGGTACGGAACACAAGGTTGCGATCGTCCAAGTCGAGGTTCATGGTGGGATAGTCGAGCACGGCGGCCTCATGTATGTTAATATACAGACCCTCAGCGGTTTTCATCTGCAATGCAGTTTGTACGCCCGTGGGCGAGAAGTTCTTCCACGGCCAGCCGCAACCCCAGTGTGCGTCGTCGTAAAGACGACGTATTTCTGTCAGCCGCGACTCGGTGTAGTTGTATTCCTGTGTGTCGTAGTCGCCCGGTATCCACCATGCCGTGTGGTCGCCCGCCATGGCAAACTCGGTCAGTTCCTCCTTGATCCAAAAATAGGCCAAGGCGTTCTCCATCGGGAACTCGTAGCGGAAGCCGAGGCCGTCGTCGTAAAGGCGGAAACGCACCTGCATGACGGTGGGTTTCTTCTTCGTCGACTCGTCCATACTTTCCACAGAACCAACAGGTTGCTCCATTGTTACCAGAAGTTCGTTGTAATGGTTGCGGATTTGCGCCTCTTCGCCCCAAACGGGTTCCCACGTCTCGTCGAATGTGCTGTATTGCGTGTCTTTCAGCACAAAGGCGTGTGCGAGGTCGTCGCGCCATTCGAGGGTGAAGCCCATCTTTGAGGGCAGGACCACGGGCTTCCCGACGCGGCTGAGGGTATAGTAAGGCACACCATCACGAAGTTCAAAATTAAGTTCCAGTTGTCCATCGGGGCTTTGCAGTTTGACGGGTTCGGCATCGAATGCCATCGCAAAAAGGCTTGCTGTCAGGCAGATGAGTGTAAATATTGTTTTCTTCATGGTGTAATGTAATGAGATTTTCAGTTGGTTTTCAGCATTTTGCACCGAATGTTTTTGAGAGCCACTGATTCTGTTGGAAAACATCTGTTTTGTGTTCTGACATCCAGCTCATAGTATCTGCTCTGTATGATTCTTCGTATCCACTTTCCCAATGGCGTCGATGATAACACCATGCTCATCAATAACATAGGTGGTGCGTAGGGTACCTTCGGTCACTTTGCCGTACATCTTCTTCTCACCCCAGGCTTCGTAGGCTTTCAGGATGGTCAGGTCGGTGTCGGCAATGAGGTGGAAAGGGAGGTTGTATTTGGCGATGAAGCGTTGGTGTGAGGCGGCACTATCGCGGCTGACACCCAGCACGTTATATCCCAAGGCGAGGAAACGCTCATAATTGTCGCGCAGGTCGCAGGCCTCGGCAGTGCAGCCGGGCGTGCTGTCCTTGGGATAGAAGTAAAGTACCAGTTTCTTTCCAGCGAAGTCCGAGAGCTTCACGATGTTGTCGTTCTCGTCGTGCCCTTCAAAGTAAGGGGCTTGGGTTCCTTTTTGCAGCATATTCCCTAATGTTTTGGTTATTTGAGTGCAAAAATACGGAAATCCAAACGCAATCTGATTCTCAGCAGAGATTTTATTTACTTTTCTACTGGAAACACCCCCATCCTTCCAGTTTCAGCAACGCGATTTTGTTGTGAATACCCCCTCCGTAACCCGTAAGGTTGGCGTTGGCGCCCATCACGCGATGGCAGGGAACGATGAGGCAAATGGGGTTCCAGCCTACTGCGCCACCCACCGCCTGTGCAGAATTGGTTTTCAACCGTTTCGCAATATCTCCGTAAGTCATGGTATTTCCGAAAGGTATCTCTCTCACGATATCCAACACCGCCTTGCGAAATGGCGTCAGGCCATCCATACGGTAGGCTGGTGTGAAATCAGGCTGCCGGCCTGCGAAATAGAGGTCCAGCCAACGGCAGGTTTCATGAATTACGGGCGGTAGAGACGTGCCATGGCGCGTCTCTACAACGCCCAATGGATGTTTGTTTTCGTCACGCGAACCCGCAAACCAAAGGCATGTCAGCACCTTGCCGTCGGTGCTCATCAGCAGGTCATCGAAACCTTCTTGGGTCGGATAGCGGAACACGTCCATCGTCAATCCTCTGATGCAAACTTTTTCAAGGCCGTTTCGTCCAAGCGTTGCACGGTCCATTCGTCCATCGGAATGGCTCCAATGCTGCGGTAAACGGTCAGCGCGGGTTTGTTCCAGTCGAGGCAGATCCACTCCATGCGACCACAGTTGCGCTCCACGGCTATCTTGGCCAAATATTTCAACAAGGCCTTGCCATAGCCCCGACCGCGTTTCTCGGGAAGGATGAACAAGTCCTCGAGATAGAGGCCTTTGCGTCCGACAAAGGTGGAGAAGTTGTGGAAAAACAGGGCGAATCCAACCACCTCGCCGTCTTCCTCGGCAAAGACCACCTCGGCAGAATGTTCCACAAACAAGGAGTGGTAGATGGTGGCTTCGTCAGCCACAACCTCATCGGCACATTTCTCGTAAAGAGCGAGTTTTTTGATGAACTCAAGGACGAGGCCTGCCTCTTCGGGCTTCGCAGGACGGATAGAGAATGGGGTGTTCATGGTTTAACGATTTCTGAAGGTGCAAAGATATTCATTTTTTCAGCATCTTGCCTCTTATACGCAAAGTTCGCCTTTTGCCACAATGGCCGCCGTGCCGCCCACATAGATGGCACCATCCTTTCGGATTTGTGTGGCCACCACCGAAGGCCGCCCCATAGCCTCACCTTGCAAGAAAGCACATTCCGCTTCTGCGCCGAGACGTCCATTATGTTGCAGATAAAAGGTCAAGGCTGCGTTGGCGGTACCCGTGGCGGATTCCTCGGGCACGCCGTACAAGGGTGCGAAGTCGCGGACATGGGCCGTGTAGCCATCGTTGGCGAAGGCAAAGACATGGAAACTGACCGCCTCGTATTTCTTGGTAATGGCAGTGATGGCCTCCATGTCGGGATTCAACGTCTGCAAGGTTTGCACATCGGGCAAGGGAATCATGAAGTCGGGCAAGCCTGAATAAGCGATTTGGACAGGAAGATTTTGTTGGTAACCATTGACATTCAATGCCTTATAAATCTCTCCAGTAGTCTTAATCGTAGCCACGATGCGTGGCGTGGCCATCTGCATCATCACTTTTTCGCCTGCTTCCACGGTCAAGTTACCGGCAAGGGTGTGGCAGAGGCAAGTCCCCGAAGCCAAACCTTCATGGTGCAACAAATAGAATGATGCTATGGTGGCATGACCACACAGCTCCACTTCCGCTTTAGGCGTAAAATATCTGACAGTGAACTCCTTGTAAGCATCCTTCCTAACAAAAGCCGTTTCGGAATAGCGCAATTCGGCAGCAATTTGCAACATCAACTTTTCGTCGGGAAAGTGCTCTGATTCAAGTAACACCACACCAGCGGGATTGCCGCCGAAAGGCTGGTCGGTGAAGGCATCAACGATGTGGTAGTTCATGGTTTTTACTCTTTTTAGTGTATTCCGTTTTTACGATTTCGTATGAGTCGCCGTGCTTGAATTTGCCGAAAGGCATCTTCTCCTCCACTTCGCCCAGCGTCAAGCAAAAGCCTTGCAGCTCCTCAATATGCATCAATACTCCGTTTTGTCGGCTTTCTCGCGCCAAAGGAGGAACGTCTTATTGCACTCCATGATAAACAGGTTGTTATGGCCGCAAAAAACCTTCAGTTCGTCCAAATCACCTCAACTCATAGGAGTTGATGATGCCGATGGCCTCTTCCAAAACCATCTTGGTCAGCACGTTGTCCGACAATCTATAAGTCAGCTCGACCGACTTATAGCCACCCCTTGGCACCTTGCCCTTGGCAACGATGGAAATGGTTTTCTGCCCATCGGCCTCCGTGATGTCCGTTTCGGCGTTGTTGTCAGCGGCGGCTTGCTCCCAGTTGCCCGAAAGGCAGTTCAGAAGCGTGGCGCGTTGCAGCTTGACAATCTTCACCTTCTCGGCGTCGAGTTCGGCCTTCTTGCCGTCCATGTTGATTTTCACCATAGTGCCCTCGATGATGAAATAGTCGCCTTCGGGCTGGGTGTAAGTCATGGTAAGCTGGTCGTTGCCGTCGAAAGTGATGTGGCCGGCTTTGTCGGTGGTCTTCCCCGAAACCTTCATCAGCTTGGTTTGGGTGAAATCGGTGTCGATTTGTTGTTGTGCGAATGCCGAGACTGAAAACAGCAAGGCAATGATAATCAGTGTAATGTGCTTCATTTTTGTAAAGTATCTAAAAAAGTGACTACATCGTTTACGGTTTCAAATTTGGCCAATTCCTGGTCGGGGATGGTGATGCCATAGTCGTCTTCAAGACGCATCAGAAGTTGCAGGATGTCGACGGAATCGGCACCGAGGTCGCGCTTGATTTGCGCGTCCAACGTGACCCTTTCGGGCGCAATGCGCAACTGACGCGCAAGGATGGTTTTAACTTCTTCGTACATATCAGTTTTAGTTAAGATTCAAAATTCATTCTACATTCTACATTCTACATTCTGCATTCTACATTCAATATTCATAATGCTCATAGCGCATAATGATTTCCTCCATCTTCGCAGACAAGGAACTGACTTCCATCTTGTAGGCCTGCTCGATGCACTTCTCCACCGCCGTGGCCTTACTGGAGCCGTGGCCTTTCACCACTGTCTTTTCCGTGCCGAGGAGGACGCTGCCGCCGTAGTTTTGGTAGTTCATGAACTCCTTTTCTTCCATGAACATCCGCTTCATCAGCAGGGCACCCAGCTTGTAAATCGGCCTCGAACAAATGTCCTTCTTCAGCTTTTTCAACAGTTCGAGGGCTGTTCCTTCTGTAGTTTTCACCAGCACATTGCCTGAAAAGCCGTCGCAAACCACCACGTCATACCGCCCCGAAAGCAGGTCGCGGCTCTCCATGTTGCCCACAAAATGGATTTCGGGCGTTTCACTCAGCAAAAAGTGTGCCTTTTGTCGGATTTCGTCGCCTTTTTCTGCTTCTTTTCCTACGTTGAGCAACGCAACTCGCGGTTTTTCAACGCCATAGACTTTTTCCATATAGAGGCTGCCCATGATGGCGAATTGCCTCAGATGTTCGGGCGTGACTTCCACGTTGGCCCCGCTGTCGCAAATGCCGACGATGCCGCCGTCCATGGTGGGCAAAAGCGGGCAGAAAGCGGGTCGGATGACACCTTTCACGCGCCCGATGCGGGTCAATGCGGCGGCCACCAAGGCTCCCGTCGAACCCGTGCTGACCATCGCGTTGATGTCGTTGCGGTCGCGCAGCAGGCGCACGGCCTTGATCATCGAACTTTCCTTTTTCAGTCGGATGGCATCGATGGGGCGTTCCTCGCAACCGATGACTTCGGGCGCGTGGACGATTTCCAAGCGCGAAGTGTCGTAAGTCTTGTTTTTCAGGCAATGCTGCAACGCGGTTTCGTCGCCCGTCAGGATGAGGTGCAGGTCGGGCATTTTGGCCATTGCTGCTAATGCTCCGTCCACATTGGCCTCGGGGCTGTGGTCGCCGCCGAAACAGTCTATGAGGATTTTTATCATGCTCAGTTCTTTTTTGTAACAAAACTTACAAAACAGACAAAACTTTTTTTGAAGTTGGAAAGCACGCCAACCGGCTGCTTTCCGTCGGCGACACGGTTGTGGAGCCGCTGCACATTTTTCATAGGAATATCCATTGTTTTGAAAGTTTTGAGGGTTTTGTGAATGAATTACTTATCCAATTGCTTAACATAGCACCTACGTCGTTTAATCTTCTGTTCGTCGAAACGCTTCCATTGGTTTTGGATGGCGTAGTTATCCTCAAGATTGCCGTTGGTTTCGGCGTAATCGACATGTTTGAGCATCTTCATCATCTCGGCGGAAATGATGACGCTCACGCCCCGGTTGAGCCATTCCGGCTCCACCCCGATAAGGCAAAGGTCGATGACGTTGGGTTTCCTCAGCGCCTTGAGCAGCCTTATTAATGCAAGAGGTGTTAGCCGCCCGCCCGAAGGCCTCACCGCATCGGCGATGGATGGGAAAGCCAGGCCGAAGCAAATCATCCTGTCGTTTTCGTCGAGGATGACGGCGGCATATTTCACGTCGATGACGAGTTTGAAGTTGTCGATCATCATCTTTTTCATGCCTTCGGTGAAGGGCACGGTGCCGTAGAGCTGTTCGTACGACTTGTCGAGCAACCCGAAAATGCCGTCGGCGTATTTCTTGATGAAGTCGTTGGTGTTTCGTGCCGTTCCGATGTGCAGGTTGTAGCGCTTCATCACGAAGGCGGCCAACTTGTCGACCTCGCCGTCATAGTCCTTCGGGATGCGCAGTCGGCTGCCTGTCCAATCGACATCTTTTTGGTAGCCGAAGTTCTCTATAAAGGTTTGATAATAAGGATAGTTGTAACTTTCCTCGAAGGTGGCCGGAAAGTCGAAGCCTTCTATGAGCAGTCCTTCGCGCTCGAGGTCGGAGTAGCCCAAAGGGCCAATCACCTCGTCCATGCCGATTTGCTTCGCCCAGTTTTCGACGGTTTTCAGCAGCACGCGAGCGACTTCCTCATCCTCAATGAAGTCGAAATGCGAAAAACGCACCTGTTTCTTGCCCGATTTGGCGTTGGCGGCGTTTTGCAGGATACCCGAAATGCGTCCGGCCATCTTGCCGTCCTTGTAGGCGTTGAAGTGGACAGACTCGCACATGTCGTTGTAAACAAAGTCTTTACGGAAGATTTTCTTCTCGTCCATGTACAAGGGCGGCGTGTAGTAAGGGTTGCCCTTGTAGAGTCTCAGCGGGAAGTCGATGAACTCCTTTTGCTGTTTTTGGGTCAAAACTTCTTCAACGGTTATCATTGGATTTGTTCGGTTTGCAGTTGTTCGGTTATAGGGTTGTCGCACCATGGCACCTTGATAATGCGGGGATTAAAATCTCCCGACAACATAGGGTCGCCCTTTCAGGGCTTTTTGATGGGTGCAAAAATAGGCAAATCTTTTGAAAACTTGCGCATTTCGTTTCTTTTGAGTAATTTTGTGGTTACTCTATTGAACCTGCGCTGAACGGGTTTACGCACAAAAAAACATTGACGAAACAAAAAATCCTTACCTTTGCCGAAATTAAAATTGGGAAACGCCATGAAAACACTCCTCACCATCCTGTTGACTCTCTTCACTGCAATCAGCATAGCCATGGCCCAGCCTGCCACGATGACAAAAGGCAACGACACTCTATGCAATGACACTCGACTGAGTGTTGAGATAATTTCCACTGGCGACATACACTATGACCATCCACAACACCCAGCAACCGGTATTATATGCCCATTTGTGAGATTCTTTGAAACTACACAATCTTTCTCATGGTATCAATGGGAATCATCGTTTTTTGATCCGACAAATAGTGATGTTGTCAGAGCTGAAGTAAATGACAGCGGCTACATCAAAGTCACTGTTGGTGACAACTACGGACACACTGGATCAGACTCAATCTGGTTCCATGTCCAAAAGGATGAGGTAGAGCCTCTTCGCGACTTCATCATGGAGATCGATAACGAACTACATGCTAACTTCTACGGCGTAGCTACCGAGAACCACCACAGATTAATATTAATGCGTTGCTATGTACCATTGCAATACAATTACGGGAAGGATTTTTACTTATCTCCTGGTGAACAATGGACCTATACAGATACAAATGTATCATACAGCGAAGATTCACTGTGGGTGTATGGAATTAGGACATTGAATACGTGCGGAAACGAAACTAGTTATTTTGTCGTACCAGGGCTACTGCTAAATGTCTATAATGAGGATGAAAAATGGTATCTATCCATGAAATCTTCATTACAAAGCGACTTCTCATTTAGTTCTAGCTACTTGTATTCAATACACACAATAGACGAATATGGAAATAGGCATGAATTTACAGATCACAACGGAAATCCTGTAACGCTTCCAGCTTGGACCACAGCATGGCAGATTCCAGGTCCCCATATTGATCCCTACTATCAATGTGGGGTCGGAAGACAGTTGGAAGATGGCAGCTACGAGCTACTATCATTATCCAACAAGGTGCCAAATCCTTGGCCTGATAGTGATGGTATTGTACAAAACGAGGTTTCATCGTTTTCAGTCTATCCGAATCCAACCAACGGCACCTTCACCGTAGAGGGAACGGGCCAAATGTCCATCACGAATGTGCTTGGCCAGACCGTCCTCGTCCGCGAAATCGACGGCAAGGAAAGCATCGGATTGCCGCGCGGGGTGTATTTCGTGAAACTGAACGGACAGACGCGGAAAATCGTGGTGGAATAACGTCCACGCTTTGCGTCATTGCGAGGAACGCAGTGACGAAGCAATCCAGAGAACAAGCGCGTTTTTCTGGATTGCCACGGCCTACGGCCTCGCAATGACGGATGCCGCAACGCCAACAACGGCTGCCGCAATGCGACAGCCCTACAAATCGGCGGACACACTCGGTGTGTCCCTACAGGGAAAATCCCTTTGTACATTCGGCCAAAGGGATTTTTTCGGTTATTTTTGAAAACAATCAAAAAATTGTTTCTGTTTGAAAATCAATAACGAAATCGACAGCAAACGACTACAAACGACTACAAACGTTTAATCAACGGCTTGGTCTTGACAGGTTTTGCATTTTTGCAGCGAGAAACCAATTAATACTATTGTTATGGATGCAAAAGACAACAAAACCATTGAGGTTCCTATTGGGAACACAAGAGAAGACATTAAGGCAAGAGAGGCCATTATTTCAGATGTGTACAGATGCTGGTATGAAGCGAATCCTTCAAAAGCGGCTTATAACCCTCATTTGAAAGATTATATCAATGTGCGGTTTTTGTCAATTAATGAAACCGTTCACCACGCTTCCATGTCATATTTGTCAACACTGGCAGTTCTCCAACTTGACCTGATTTTGAAAAACGCATATCAAGTCGGCAAACCTCAGGAACCTAAACCAGACAATAAAAACCAAAGTGAGTTTTCTAAAATGCTCATTATGGAATGTCCATTAGTTGGTATTGGAACGGCGAAATTGACTGTTGGTGTGAAAAAGAAAACAGGAATGAAGATACAGTATTGTATTACAGCAATAAGCACATAAAAAACCGCCGGAGTTATAAAGGGCTTGGCAGTCGCCATTTCCCGTCCGACGGTTTAGAGTTGCCGCAGAATGCAGGAGGTAAGTCGTACTGAAACGATAGGCCACCGCGCGGACTTTCGGAAAGTCATACCTGATTCCTGACTTATTTCTGCCCGCAAAATTACAACATTTTTACAAAACACGGCCATTTTCCCGAAAAAAATCGCCCGCCGTGCAAAAAAAAAGCACTATATTTGTCCCCAATAAAAACACCAAACCCATGAAAAAACACATCCTCTCCTTCCTCATGCTTTTCGCAACGATCAGCATAGCCATGGCCCAGCCTGCCATGATGACCAAAGGCTATGAAGAAGTAGACACTCTATGCCAAAATAGATTAAGTGTCGAGATTGTATCAGTTAGTGGAAATAATCTAGACCACCCCACACATCCCGCAACTGGTATAGCATGCCCTTTTTTTGATGCTTTTACAACGAGTCAAACGTATTCATGGTATTCGTGGGAATCATCCTTTTTTGAGCATGAAAATAGCAATACTGTTGTAGCAGATGTATACTACAGTGGCTATATCAAAGTCACTGTTGGTGACAACTACGGCCACACTGGTACTGACTCCATCTGGTTCAACGTACGCAACCATGATTTGCCTCCGATGGAGAATCTCGTTATGGAAATCGATGATGATCTCCATGCTAATTTCCACGGCATAGCCGCCGAAGAGCATCATAAATTGTATTTATCACGAGGTATCGAACCAGGAATACTCACATATCATAAAGGTTTTTTCCCTTCCCCTGGAGAATGGATTTATAAAGACACTGATGCTACATTCTCTGAAGATTCCCTCTGGTTTTATGATATTTCGATATATGACGTTTGTAATTCTGGAATTGGTTACAAAATACCAGGAGTGTTATTAGGAAAGGAAGAAGGGCATCTAACTTTTAGAAGCATCTTCCAACATGAAAACGCAGGGATGTATTTTAGTAATGATCACTTTGTATATATAATTTACACTGTAGACCGTAATGGCACCAGGCATCCCGTTACAGATGAAAATGGAGACCCCGTGGTTCTGCAGCCAATTTGGTTTGAACCCGCCTCATGGCCCATCTCTCCCGACATGATTGCGCACCCGTTCTACCAATGCGGGGTGGCGAAAGAATTGGAGGACGGGAGCCATCAATTGTTCTCCTTGTCGAACAAGGTGATCAACCCGTTCTATCCGTTCTACCCCTATCCCTACGAGGCCCTGCGGATTGAGGAGGTCGAGGAAGGCCATACCTACGAATACTGCCTGTCGGACTACGGGAACCAGCCTTTCATTGCCTTGCTCGGCGAAAACGACTGCGAGCAGCAGACCTGGGAATGGCAAAGCAACGGGGAGCACTTCGGCCATGCGGGCGACTCCATCGCCATCGACATCCCCAACGAGACCCGAAGCTGGGACGTCGTTTACCACGGCTGCGACAAGGACGTGTCGTTCCGCGTCTTGTTCTACGCCCCCGTTTGGGACAATCCTTTCGAGACTCCCTTCGCATGGAAACACAACGGCGAAGCCGTCGGCCTGACCGCCATCGGCGACGAGGCCTACGCTTCGGGCGACATCGCCTGCCTTTGGTCGACCGGCGAGACCACGAACCACATCGAGGTAGCCGAGGCGGGAACCTATTCCGTGGGGATTGAGGCACACGGTTGCTCCGACACCTACGCCGTTGTGGTGCGCGACAACGTGGAAATAGCCCTCGCCACCGTTGACTTGAAGACGGGCCGCGACAAGGTGACTTGGCGCGTCGACCCCGAGCAGGCCGACTACATCGACAAAGTGAAAGTCATCCGCTATGACGGATCGGCCTATAGCGCGCCTTACGCCCAAGGCCATTACCTGTTTTCCAGCATTGAGGATGTTGCGCGGGACTACCATATCGTAGCCGTCTCGAAAGAAGGCCAGGATTGCCCAGTGGCAAGCTACGAGAGAGGCACAATCCACGCCAGCTATGAACAGGACGCCGATGGCTACCTGAACATCCACTGGAACGCGCCTTACCTGGAGCCTGGCATCGGCGACGTGGTTGCGGGCTTTGAAATCTGCCTCTACGACGCGGCCAGCGAGGCGGTGACCGTAGTGGACGAAGTGGCTGCCTCGGCCACCGACTACACGGGCGACGCAAGTCAGTATGCGGGCGACGGCGAGGTGGTGGTTGCCGCAGTCTTCGGCGACGGTAGCCGCTCGTATTCCAACCGCTATACCATGGTCGGCGTGGAAGAGTACGCCGAAGGCGGCCTTATTGTCTATCCCAACCCCGCCAGCGGACGCTTCACCGTTGAAGGTTTGGGCAACCTGACCATCACGAATGTGCTTGGGCAGACCGTCCTCGTCCGCGAAATCGACGGCAAGGAAAGCATCGGATTGCCGCGCGGGGTGTATTTCGTGAAATTGAACGGACAGACGCGGAAAATCGTGGTGGAATAACCGGATCGTCTTGTAGGGACGCATCGAATGCACCCGCACAAGTCTGTTCACCGATGCTTCGCATGGAAGCAAATGCCCAAGCCATTAGGCCCGCAGTGGCTGCCGATGGTGGGATTGACGACGGTTGTCAGCACGTTCAGGTCTTGGCCGAACTTCTCCTTCAGCTGCCTTTCGGCTTCTGCGGCGATGTCGGGGCAATCGCTGTGGCCGATGACCACGCGGTGGGCTTTCACGTCCTCGCCGAGGTCTTCGACGTATTGCACCAAGCGGGCGATGGCCTTGGCGCGACCCGTCTCCTTGCCGATACTCACCATCTTGCCCTCGTCGTTGAGGTGGATGATGGGCCTAATGCCGATGAAACCGCCCATCGTGGCGGCCAAGCCGCTCACGCGACCGCTGCGACGGAAGAACTTCAGGTCGTCGGCGAAGAAATACATCGGGAATTTCGGCACTTCCACCTTGGCCCACTCCACGATTTCCTCGGCGGTCTTGCCCGCTTTCAAAAGGTCGGCCACTTCGAGGACGATATTGTAGCATAACGCACTGATGCCCAGCGTGTCAACTTCGTAGAATTTCCTTTCGGGATACTTCGCCTTCAGTTTCTCCACCGCTTGGTTCATGATGGTGAAGGTGTTGGAAGTGCCCGATGAGAAATGTACATAAAGGATGTCGTTGCCCGCAGCAAATTCAGGCTCAAAGTATTGGGTATAAGCCTCTTCGCTCATCGCGCTTGTGGTCGGCATGGTGCCGGCTCGGAGCATGTCGTAGAACTTGCGCGAGTCGAACTCGTCGAAGTCGATGTAGGGATAAATCACCTTGTCGCCCACGGTGTAGGGCATCGAGATGAGTTTGATGTTGTATGCGGCGCACTCCTTGGGAGTGATGTCGCAATCGGTGTCGCTAAAGAACGTCAACATAGTATGTGTTTTTTTTGACTTCGAGACTTCGGGACACGGGACTTCGGGATATTGTCCGTCTCGTAGTCTCGCAGTCTTGCGTCAAGAGGTTCATATACAAACGATTATATAATCATAAACCGGCTGTGCGCCGTTGTTCAACATGATTTCAAGGTTCTTGTATTGGGTTTGCAGGTCGGCGACGAGGCTTTCTGCTTCATTTTGAGGGACTTGCTCTCCGAAAAAGACGAGCATCACGTCGCGTGAGGCGGCGCCAAGACGCTCGATGAGGCCTTTGGCGGCGGTTTCGCGGTCGGGGCTGTCGGAAAGGATTTGCTTGCCACTATAGCCAACGTAATCGCCAGTGCGGACGCTCACTTGGTCGCCTTCGGCATCGCGGATGGCGGTGCTGACCATGCCCGTCACCACCTGCTGCATGATTTCCGTGACACTTGCAACGACTTCCTCAACATTGGCGTTGTCGCGGTCGATGGAGCCGATGCCGTAGTAGCCTTCGCCGATGGTGGCCGAAGGAAGCACATGAATGTCAGCACCTTTATAAAGGTCGGCGGCTTGGTCGGCGGCCATTTTGATGTTCTTGTTGTTGGGGAATACGAGGATGTGTTGCGCATGGATGCGGGCGAAAGCGTCCATGAAATCCTGCGTCGAAGGGTTCATGGTTTGCCCGCCGGCAATCACCTCGTCGGCCCCGATTTCGCGGAAGGCGTTGATGAGGCCTTCGCCTGTGGCCACTGTGACGACACCGTATTTCTTCGGTGGGGTCTTAAACGAGGCATTGTCTTGATTGGCCGATTGGTGGTGTTGCAGCGCCATGTTCTCGATTTTTATGGTCAGGAACTCGCCGTATTTCTGCATTTCGTTGAGAATCGCGCCGGGCGTGAAGGTGTGCACATGCACCTTGATAATAGTGCCTTCGCGGAAGGCCACCACCGATTCGCCCACCTTGTTCAAATAGTTGAAAACCACGTTTTCGTCAAAACTGTCCAAATCGACCTTGGAGCGCATCAGGCGGAGCAGAAACTCGGTGCAATAGCCAAATTCGAGCGTGCTGTTTTCGTTGAATTTGTCGAGTTCTATCGTTGGAGCCGCAACCGTCGTTAGTGCCACTTCCTCCTCAGAAACAATGCCGTTCAAAGCGTCGTTCATGCCACGGAAAATGCTCAGCAGGCCTGCGCCACCGCTATCGACCACACCAGCGTCTTTCAGCACTGGGAGCAGTTCGGGCGTATGGTCGAGCGAGGTCTGCATGGCCTCCAAAAGCGTTTCAAAATATTGGTTGAGGTCGCCGCAGGCATCGGTGCCTGCCACGCCTTCGCGAAGCACGGTGATGATGGTGCCCTCCACGGGAACGGGAACGGATTTATAAGCCTCGTCCACAGCGGCTTGCATGGCTTTCGCTAAAGCAGTTGTGCCGGCTTCCACAACGCCTTGCAGCCCTTTTGCCAAACCCGCGAAGATGCGTGAGAGAATCACGCCGGAATTGCCTCTTGCGCCGAGCAACATGCCCGAAGAGGCGGCTTGGGCCACTTCATATAGGGATAGTTTCGTCTTTCCACCTCGCGACTGCGAATCCGAAGCGGGCAATGATGCACAGCCCGCCTTGAGGGTCATCAGCATGTTGTCGCCCGTGTCGCCGTCGGGGATGGGAAAGACGTTCAGGTCGTTGACCACTTTTTTGTCTTTGCCCAACTGCACCGCGCCTTGGCGCAGCATTGAGGCGAAAGCAAGGCTATCTAATTCATTGATTTGCATTGCTTTTCTTTTTCAAAACGCTCTTCCGATACCAAGAAATCTTCATCAGCTGCCTAAACGCAAACGGCTGCAACGAATAGGAAATCATGATGGTTGAGGCCATGCCGATGAGCGTGATGAGGCCGATGGACTGGATGGCGGGATGCACGGCAAAGAGCAGTGAAGCCGTCACGATGACGAGTATGACCGCCGAGAAGAATATGGCGATCTTGTGCCAGGTGAGCATGTCGCGGCTGCCCGTGCGCGCTTGGGCGAGCAAGCCCTCGGTGATGAAGATGCTGTAGTCGACACCCACGCCGAAGATGAACGTGGCGATGACGATGTTGATGAGGTTGAATTCCAAGCCGAGCAGCACCATGTAGCCTTGCACCATGAACCAGCTGAGCACCATCGGGAGGAACGAGAGGAGGGCCGTGATGAGGTTGCGGAACGAGACCAGCAGAATGATCAGCACGAACAGCGAAGAAATCCAGACGGCGATGTTGAAGTCGTCGTGGATGATTTCCACCATGCTCTTGCAGTAGTAGAACGGCTCGAGCACAAATGTCTTGGGATTGAGCACCAAGGCGTCGGTCACGATGTCCTTATCGTCGAAAGTCATGGAAACATCCGTGAAGACCATGTATTGGTTGTCGGCATTGCATTCGATGAAATTACCCAAGAGGTTGTCGGGCACCACGCCGCTTTCCATCAGCGAGGCGGGTTCGTATTCTGCATTGAGAAGCTCCTTGAAGTCGTAGAACATCATCGGGTCGAGGCCAAACTCCTTCGCGCCCATGTCCACCATGCGGATGGCCTCGGCCTTTCGCTCGTCGGTCCAATAGGCGTTCCAAGCGGCGATGCGCTGCTCTTGGTCCTTTTGGGTGACGAAAAGCTTGGGAATCACGTCGGTATAGCTGTGCACAAAACCTTCCTGCTTCAGCGAATCGAGCTTGGCCATCAGCAGCTTGTCGGCTTCCAAGGCCTCGTCGATGTCGGTGCTGACGGTGGCGAAATACAGGTGGAAGAAGCCGTCGTTGTTCTTGGCGTTGAACAGGCCTTCGGCCTCCAATTCGGCGGGCGAGTTGTAGTCGAGGTTGCGCAAGTCGCTGTCGAACTTCACCTTGGGCGAGAAAACGATGCCCACCACGAGGATGACCACAATCAGGGCCAAGAACCATGGTTTCTTGTCGAAAGGCAGGTTGTTGAGGCGCGAGATGCGTTGGAAGGTCTTGCTGTCGGCCTTGGCGTTGCGCCTCGGCAGGAAGTGCGGCAGGAAGACGAGGGCGAACAGGGTGCTTCCCATCAGCGAGAACGAGGCGAACAGGCCAAAGTCGCGAAGCAGGTCGCTCTCGGTGAAGAGCAGGCTGCAAAACGCGCCCACGGTGGTGATGCAGCCCAAGAACACGGGCGTCGACTCATCGCGAAGCAACTTCTCCGGGTCGCCGACGAAGAAATGGTGGATGAGCACATGCAGGCAGTAGCTGATGGCCACGCCAAGCACTATCGCGCCCAACCCCAAGGCCATGAGCGACATCCCCCCCCTGATCCAATAGATGCAGGCCAACGAGAAAGCTGCGCCGTAGACTATCGGGAGCAGCATCTCCCAAATGAACGAGAAACTCTTGAAGCACAATCCGATAAGTATCAATATCAGGACGATGGAGATGCCCACCGTCAGGAACAGGTCGGCACGGATGCGGCCTGCATTCGACACGCTCCCTATGGGGTCGCCGTGGGCGTGCACCTTCACGTCGGGGTGCTCGGCCTCAAACTCCTTTTGCGCTTTCGACAGCATTTTGGCGAAGTGCGTCGAGGCCCACGAGTCGAGCGAGCGGAAAGCCGGCGCGAGATAGGCGATGGCCACGGTGCTGTCGGGGCTGAACAGATGTCCATCGATGATGTTGAAGGCATTCGTCGCGCCCTCGATGGCATCGCCAAGCACCGCGCCGCGCAGGTTGAGCGGGTCGTAGGCGATGGCTTGGGTGAGGTCGCCGGTCTCGTCCTCCATCATCATGTTGTAATTCACCCACATCTGCTTCTCAACGGCTTCGGGCTCCATGGCCTTGTCGAAGTCGGCATACGCCGTGGTGTCGATGAACGAAGGGATGTGTGCCAAGACGAAGTCCAAGGCATTCAAGGCCATTTCTGGTTCTATCTTGTATAAGACATTGGAAATGAATCGATTGGAAGAGTCTTTCTCAAACAAAAGGTCGACAAAGGCATCCGTGCGCTCGGCCAACACTTCGGGCGGAAGCTGTTCGTCGGCTGAGGTCACTTGGATGTAAATCTTGTCTTTCAGCTGTATCGAAGAGAAGGCCAGTTGGCTCTCGACGCTCGATTCGGGCAGCAGCTTCGAGATGTCTTCCTCGAAATGGAGCTTCAGACCAAAGAAGAGGAAAACTGCCATCGAAACAGCCATAATACTGTACATCAACGCTTTGCGACGATTAAAAAAGCGGAATATAGGTAAGAATATCTTGTGCATTTGTTGTCGGATTAAGAAGCCGCAAAATTACTCATTTTTCCCGTCCACTCGGTTTTTTTTTCACGAACCACGCAAAAAGGCTGTCGCAACCCGCGACAGCCTTAAATGTTAACTGCTAACTGCTAACTGACAACTTACTTGAACGCGTTCTCGCTCAGTCCCTTGCCGCTCAAGGCCAAGTCCTTCATGTAGCTCGGTACCTCCTTGCCGAGATACTTGTCCACGTAGATCTTGGCCAAGTATGGGCCGAGCATGAAGCCATGGCCGCGCAAGCCGGTGAGCATACCCACTTCGGGGTCGACGATGTAGCGCGGCTCCATGTAGTAGCCGGCCCACACCGCGTGGAAGCCCACGGAGGCGAGGTTCGGGATCCAGTCGGAGAAGACTTCGCTGACCACTTCGAGGAACTCCTTGCTGTTGTATTTCAGGTTTTGGCGGGCCTCGAAAGCGTCGCAGTCGGGCGAGGCGCAGCCGATGACCTGGCCGGTATGGAGGAATTGTTGTCCATACACCGCGTTAAAGCCTTTGTAGTGGCGGCGGTCGATGATCATGTCGAGCGAGTCGCCCTTCGCACCCAAGTTGGGCAAGCGGCGCGTGATGAAGGCCTGGTGTTTCACTGGATACATCTGTGTATCAATGCCTAACATATCCGTAAACTTCTCCGCTCCCCAGCCCATCGCGTTCACGAAGTGGTCGCAGGTGTATTCCACAAACTGCTTGTCGTGGGTGCGCACAAGGGCGTGGTATTTGTCGCCTTGTTTCTCCACAAAAACCAATTCGCAGTCTTCCATCAGCGTGCCGCCGTGTTCGATGGCGACGCCACGGAGGTAGTCGATGGTACGGCCGGGCGTGGCCTGCCAGCAGTCGTTGGAAATCAGGGCGTGGCTGTAGACGTTGCTGTCCATGTT
This sequence comes from uncultured Bacteroidales bacterium, assembly GCA_946610645.1. Taxonomy (GTDB): domain Bacteria; phylum Bacteroidota; class Bacteroidia; order Bacteroidales; family F082; genus Limimorpha. The sequence continues at coordinate 1,344 of CAMOCK010000177.1, read as the reverse complement.
CCACAGCGGCGAAATCTCCTTGCGGAAGTCTTTCTTGTCGATCATGTAGGCGTCGCTCCAGGCGCGTGAGGCATCCAGGGCCTTATAGGTGGCTTCATCGTGGACGAGGTTCACATAGCGCGTCAGCTTGAAGTCGATGTTGTGGACTTTCTGTATCTCCTTGAAAATCTCAAGGTTGTGGTTGGCGATATCGGAGATGTCGGGGTTCGAGAAGGCTGGTCGCCCGCCCGCGATGCAGCGCCAAGTGGAGCCACGGTCGTAGTTGACCAACACGGGGCGTTTGCCAGCCTCGGCGAAATAGCGGAAGGCCGCGCTGCCCGCGATGCCGCCGCCCGCGATGAGCACCTCGACGGTCTCTTTCTTGGCTTCCTTGCCGGCAGGATAGACGAACACCTCTTTGGCCTTGGGGTTGTAAACTTCGCCCAAGGTGACTTGGTTGGCCAACGGCGCACGCGGCGACGAATCGCCCACCACCTCGATGCCATAGCCGCGCAGCACTTGTTTGGCTCTCGAAACGCAGCGTTTGCCACGGCACGGGCCCATGCCCATGCGGGTGATGTGCTTCAGCTCGTCGACGGAGATGAACTTGCGGTCGCCAATGGCTTTCAGAATGGTCTTCAGGTCGACATCCTCGCAGTGGCACACATAGGCATCCTCGGTCAAAACAGGTTCGGTATTGGGTTTGAAGACGATCGGTTTCGGGTAGCGTTCCTTCAGGATGAAACCTTTGATTTCGGTCATCATGGGGAATTCCGTCCGCCACTTGGCGTTGTCGACCTTCACGCGGACGACGTGCGTCTTGTTGGGCTTGCGCAACACCTTCTCGATGGTGCCGTCGCACAAGATCTTGCCGTTGTTGTCGATGAGGTAGACTTCCTTGCCTTCGTCGACGTCGTATTCGACGGGAAGGAAAAGCGTGCCTTTGTTGAGGTCATAACCAAAGATGGCCAGGCCCGGACAGTGGTTGACGCACTGCATACAGCCGATGCACTTGTCGTAATCCACGACGGGCGTAGTGTTGGTCGAAGCCTTGGTGATGGCGCCTTGCGGACAGCTGAACGAGCAGGGGTTGCAGGCGAAACCGTAGAGGCAGTCTAATTGCACGAAAGGTTTGGCGTGCATACGTTCCTCGCCGGGCAGATTGGGTTCCTCCAAGATGCGGACGGGACGCTGTTGCGAGTCGATGTATTGGCGCGAAATCTCAAGGTATTCGTCGTAGTTGAAACGGATGCCGAGGTTTTGGGCCACCTCGAAGGCGGCTTGTTTGCCACGGAGCACGGCGCTGGTGCCTTCGCCGATGCGCACGGCATCGCCGCAGCCGTAGGTGTTGAGGCCGAAGACCTG
>CAMOCK010000176.1 GCA_946610645.1 uncultured Bacteroidales bacterium | reverse complement strand
CGAACGGTAAGGCATCTCGATGACCGCAGCAATGTTGGTGGCAATGGTGAACACGCCTGCCAAGCGGAAGCTCGTCTTGGCCGCAACGAAAAATTTGCTCAGCATGGGCATCACGTTGCCCGCCAAGGCTGCCGTTATCATAAACAGGGTGTAAAACAGGAAATCGCGCTTCAGTTGTGGAGTGATGAATTTCCACTCGATTTTGAACGAGACACGTTGGAGCGAGAACAGATACACAATGTTGACGAGCGTTGCCAATCCATAAAGCACACAGAACCCGACAATTACGCCATCGAAATCGAGCACCTTATAAAAATAGAGCAGATAAATGGCCAACGTGCCTACGCGTAAGCCCACCTCGCGAACAAACTTGGGTAAGACGATGCGAAGCAAAAGATTGCTATTCGTCTCAAATACAGATATATAAAGCGAGAAAAACGCCAAAGGAACGACAAAATTGACATATTTTGCGAACAACTCGGCCCCCACCTCGGAATCCTTGGTAAAGAATTCCACAATCGCGCCTTTAAAGAGGAAAAACGCCAGCAAAAAGAATGAAAAACCGACTAAAGGTACGAGCAAGGTCCAACCGAAAAAGCCGTGGTCGCGGTTATCCTCATCCTTGAAGAAAGGATAATACCGCATCGCCGACGAGTTGGTGCCCAACTGCGCCAATCCTCCAAAAAGCAACGCGCATTGCAACAAGATGTCAATAAGACCAATCTGTTCAGGCTGAAGGGCTTTCGTCTGGATGAAAAACGTCGTGACGATACCCACGGCCACCCCGATATAGGTGGCAATGGTGCCTTTGATGCTTTGTCGTGCTACGATACCCATGACGTCTTATGCTTCGTTTGGAGAATACTGCTCATCGGAGCGCTTCAACTCGTGCTGCACAAATCTTTCGTATTCCCTGATAATCAGCTCATTCTTCATATTATCCTCTTCCATATTCTGAATCAACGCATTCTGTTCGGCGATATGTTTGCGCAATGAAACTATCTTTTCGTTACGCACCTCTATCGCCGTTTGATAAGCTTGGATGTGTTTTTTCAGGTCTTCGATGACGATTTCGCGACGCAAGTGTTCGTCCTCGGCGTGACTTCGTTTGTCGGCATTGCGACGAATACCCGAATTCAAGTCGTTGCCTGCCAAAATCAAGATGGAGACGACCCAAATCCATAGCATCAGAATGATAAGAGTGCCAATGGAGCCATAGAGGACATTGTAGCGCGAGAAGTTGGAAATATACACGTTGAAGCCCACCGTAGCAAGGATGAACAATGCAGTCGCCAATAACGCTCCAGGACTGAAAATCACAAAGTTACGGTATCTTATTTCGCCATTGCGGCCCCTGCGTTTGAGTTCCTTGCGATAATGCTCGTTGAACCTGACATTGCCGAAATAATACAGCAACGAAATGCCAAAACACAAGGCGAAGATGCCAATTACCCAGCGCAAGACACTGAACAAGAAGAAGACAAACGAACCGCCCTCCAGGATTTCATGCGTCACCAAATATTTCAGGGCCGTGCCACCTAACGAGATGAGCACTACCGAAAGCACAAGCAATAATCCGATGATAATGAGCATGATGATAGCAAACAAACGTTGTATCAGCCAGCCTTTCAATCCCATCCCCCTACTCGACACATAACTCGCATAGACGTTGCGGAAACCATTGAAGATGGCCACCACGCCGCTGGAACCGAAAATCAAGCAGAGGAAGATACTCAACGACAGCAAGCCTTCATGCGGTTGGTTCATGATGCCATCGATGGTTTCCTTCACGTAATCCATTGTCCCTGAAGGGATAAGAAAATCGTTCAAGGCCAGCATCACCCTTTCGTAAAGATGTGGGATGGGAATGTAAGGAATCAGCGTAAAGAAAAACAGGATAAGCGGGAAAAGCGCCAAGAAGAAATTGAAGGCCACACCCGCAGCACGGTCGATGGTGCGCCCTTTGGTAAACAACTTGATGAAGTCGATGAGCACGTCCAAAAGCGGCACCTGGGTGCCTGGGAAATGCACCATACGAAGGAAATTGTCGTCGCGATGATACCAGTCCTTGAGTTTCTGTATCTTCTCCATTGTCCAAACGACCAATTTCCCGGGTTCCTTTTTCTTCTTGTCCGTCATAAACAGAATTTTATGCTGCAAAAATACGGGTTTTTGGTTCAATGGAGAAAAAAATGTAATTTTGCACATGAAATCGAACGCATAATGAACGAAAAAGAGACCATTTCCCATGAGGGTGTCGTCACAAAAATCACCGACGATGAATTGGAAATCAAGATATTGGCGCAGAGTGCCTGTGCTGCCTGTCACGCCAAAAGTGCCTGTGGCATGGGTGAGCAAGCCGAGAAGATACTGACCGTGCCCCGCCCAAAAGACAAGGAATTTAGCCTCATGCAAAAGGTCAACGTCACGATGGCCATCGGGCAGGGCAACAAGGCGGCGGTGTTGGCCTACCTCATCCCCATCCTGCTGCTTTTGGCCGTGCTTTTCGTCTGCCTCGGCCTCGGCGTGAACGAAGGCCTGTCGGCACTCATCAGCATCGTCGCGCTTGTACCTTATTATATAGTGCTTTACCTGCGAAGAGATAAACTGAAAAAGCAGTTTTTGTATACAATTGAATAATTTTTCCTTTGTCGAAAAAAGGAGTTTTTGTAATTTTGCAGGTTCAAATTGAAAACAAACTCAAAATTTTATTCTAATGAGTAACACATTACTTATTTCCCTTGCGGTTCTCGGAATCTTGGGCGGCATTTTGGCCGTGATTCTGTACTTCGTGGCACAGAAGTTCAAGGTCGAGGAGAACCCCATGATTGACGAGGTGGAAGCCTTGCTGCCTGGCGCCAACTGTGGTGGCTGCGGCTTCGCGGGCTGCCGTGCCTTGGCCGAAGCCTGCGTGAAGCAAGCTGCCGAAAAAGGCAACCTTGACGGCCTCGCCTGCCCTGGCTCAGACATGAGCAAGGTAGGCAAGATCCTCGGTCTCGTCACCGCCGCCGCCGAACCGAAGATTGCGGTGGTGCGCTGCAACGGTAGTTGCCAGAACTCACCCTCAAAGGTGCATTACGAAGGTGCCGACATCTGCGCTTTTGCCAACACACTCTACGCTGGCGAAGGCGGCTGCTCGAAAGGCTGCCTCGGCCTTGGCGACTGCGTGAAGGCCTGCAAGTTCGACGCCATCCACATCGACACTGAGACGGGCCTGCCCGTCGTCGACCCCGACAAGTGCACCAGCTGCGGCATCTGCGCCAAGAACTGCCCGCGCGGCATCATCGAAATCCGTCCGCGTGGCAAGAAAGACCGTCGCGTCTACGTCTGCTGCTCCAACACCGACAAGGGCGCACTCGTGATGAAGAACTGCACGGTGGGCTGCATCGGCTGCCAGAAGTGCCTGAAGGAATGCCCCTTCGAGGCCATCGAGATGCGCGGCAACCTGGCCTACATCGACCCGGCCAAGTGCAAGGCCTGCGGCAAGTGCGTGAAGGTGTGCCCGCGCGGCAGCATCCACGCCATCAACTTCCCTGCACCCAAGCCGGAAGGCCCCATCAACGACCCGAAGCCGTTGCAGGGTGCTGAACCGGTTGCTAAGCCGGTGGCAACCGAGACGGTTGCGAACCCAGTGAAGGCCAAAACTGAAGTCCAAACCGAAAACACCGTCACAGCATGAACCCGATAAAGACTTTTAGCAAGGGCGGCGTACATCCCGAAGAGAACAAACTCTCGGCACACCAGCCCATACAAGACTTCCCGATGCCCAAGCAAATCATCGTCCCGCTCGGACAATGCCTTGGCGCACCAGCCGAATGCATCGTCAACAAAGGCGACCGTGTCTTGACGGGACAGCTCATCGGCACGGCCAAGGGCTTCGTCTCGGCCAACGTCCACTCGCCCGCCACGGGCACCGTCGCCAAAGTCGACGTGGTGATGGATCACACGGGCTACTACAAGCCCGCCGTCTTCATCGACCGCGAAGACCAAGACGAATGGGCCGAAGGCATCATCAACACCGACGAACTACTGACCGACATCAAGTTGGACTCGAAGCAGATCATCGACAAGGTGAAAGAATGCGGCATCGTCGGCATGGGCGGCGCCACCTTCCCCACCCACGTCAAACTGATGGTGCCCGAAGGCAAGAAAGCCGAATACATTATTATTAATGCCGCCGAATGCGAGCCTTACCTCACCTGCGACTTCCGCCTCCTCTTGGAAAAGACGCAAGAGTTCCTCATCGGCGTGAAGATCCTGATGAAGGCCGTCAACGTCGACAAAGGCATCATCGGCATCGAGACCAACAAACAAGAGGCCATTGAACTGCTTGACAAGACGATACGCGAGCATCAAGACCTCTACAAAGGCATCGAGGTGCAGCCGCTGAAAACCAAATACCCGCAAGGCGGCGAGAAGCAACTGATCAAGGCCGTCACAGGCCGCGAGGTGCCGTCGGGCAAGCTGCCCATCGAGACGGGCTGCGTCGTGGTCAACGTGGCCTCGACCTACGCCATCTACGAAGCCGTGCAGAAGAACAAGCCCTTGATTGAGCGCATCGTCACCGTGACGGGCAAGTCGGTCAAGAAGCCCGGCAACTTCCGAGTGCGTTTCGGCACGCCCGCCGACCTCCTCATCGAGGCTGCCGGCGGTCTGCCCGAAGGCATCACCGACGTCATCAACGGCGGCCCGATGATGGGCAAGAGCGTGTCGGTCACCAACTTCCCGTGCATCAAAGGCACATCGGGCATCCTGCTGATGACCTTGGACGAGGCCCAGGACCGTCGCGTGACCAACTGCATCCGCTGCGGTCGCTGCGCGATGGCCTGCCCGATGGGCTTGCAGCCGTTCCTGCTCCACAAGATCGCCAAGCACAACGATTTTGACGAGACGGAGAAGAACCACATCATGGACTGCATCGAATGTGGTTCGTGCGAGTTCACCTGTCCCGCCAACATCCCGCTATTAGATTACATCAGATACGGCAAGGCCAAGACCGGTGCCATCATCCGCACAAGAAACCAGAAATAATTTGAATGCGGAATGCGGAATGCAGAATGCAGAATGCGGAATGAGTCCCGCGTCCCATGTCCCGCAGTCCCGAGTCAATTAAACGATTAAACAACCAACATTTCAACAATGAACAAATACACAATTTCAGGTTCGCCACATGTGCATTCCTCGGAAAACACGCAGAAGATCATGTATCGTGTGCTTCTCGCGTTGGTTCCGGCCTTGCTTGTGGCCATTTACTATTTCGGCTGGTATGCGTTGCGCCTCACGCTTGTTTCGGTGGCGGCTTGCATGTTGACCGAATGGCTCATCCAGAAATTCCTCATCAAGGGGCCTTTGACCATCAACGACGGCTCAGCCGCGCTGACGGGTCTGCTCCTTGCCTTCAACGTGCCTGCCAACCTTCCCATCTGGATGG
>CAMOCK010000175.1 GCA_946610645.1 uncultured Bacteroidales bacterium | reverse complement strand
GTGACGGAGGTCAAGCCCGTGCAACCATAAAATGCATAATCCCCAATGCTCGTCACGGAGTTCGGGATGGTGACGGAGGTCAAGCCCGTGCAACCATAAAATGCATAATCCCCAATGCTCGTCACGGAGTTCGGGATGGTGACGGAGGTCAAGCCCGTACAACCATAAAATGCATAAAGCCCAATGCTCGTCACGGAGTTTCCGATGGTGACGGAGGTCAAGCCCGTGCAACCAGAAAATGCATAATCCCCAATGCTCGTCACGGAATAGGTCTTGTTTTCATATACTACCGTTGCGGGGATGACCACATTACCGGAATAGAGATTTTCAAGACCTTGATACTTAAAAGTAACACTCACCTCATACGGAGCGTCATCGCTGGTGATGTTGTAGCGAATCCCATCCACCTCAAAATCGTATGCCCAAGCCGGCACAGCCAAAAGCAGCACGAGGGCCGCAAAAACAAGATGTCTGACGTTTTTCATTTCTTTTTGTCCTTTCATTTCGGCGGCGCCGACACCCAAAACGCCAAATCCATTTTGTATTTGATAGCTTAACCTTGAAACACACCGAAAAAAGAAGCGCGGGTATCTGAACTATTGCTCATCCCGCGTATCAGGCTCTAGCATTGCCTCCAATCGAGGATAAGCAATGCCGTTGCCCACGCTGTTCATCTATACAAATAAGTATATACAGAATACATGGACGTTGGCTATTGCTTTATCATACGATTGGGTTCGGACTTGCTAGATTCGATACGCCGCAGATAAAGCGTAAGTACAACGCCTTTCTTTTAGTATGTCTGCCAAGCGCTGGTTGCGATTGGCGTGGCAAAGTAACGAAAAAAAGTAAAACGAAGGAAAAAAAACAAAAAGAATTTACGGCTCCTCCGCATCGCGATATTCCACCTCGGCCGAAATCACCGCCGCCGTGCCGAACCAGCCCACGGCCTTGCCCGCCGGCTGGATGTTGGTCGGGACGTTAGTAGGCGCGCCCATCATGGGGTTGCTGCCATTGGAGAAGCGGATGCCGTAAACATACATCATGTAGTCAGCCGTGATGCTCGAGAGGCAAGCGCGGTAGCGGTCGCCGGCCACCATGCGGCTCTTGCGGTAGTAGGCGATCGGGAACAGCATGTTCGTTTGCAGGAACTCCTCGCCGTTCACATAGTAGCCCGCGTAGCCCGCCATGGGGATGACGAGCTTCTCCGACAAGGTGTCGGTGAGCAGCGTGTCGTTGCGGAACACGTCCACCATATACACAATGCTCACGTCGTCGAGCGACTGGAAATAAGGATAGAGGCACATCATCGTGTCGCGCATGGGCATGGGCGACTCGAAAGGCGCGATGACTATCGAATCGAGCGACGAGGCATTGTCGGGCAACAGGCTTTCGGCCGCATAATGCCTGAAGCCGTCGGCTTCGGCTTCGTCGGGGACGGCGATGTGCAGCGTATAGAGCGTGTTGCGGCGGCCTGCGGCAAGGTCGGTGAGATAATGGCCCTTTTGCGTTGCCGACTCGTGGTAAACGACCGTATCGACGCCGTCGGTGACAAACACCCGCGCCCCTTCCACCATCTCTATTTCGTCGCGGTTGTAGAAATCAGCCGTATAGCTCAAAATGGCCTCGTGGTGCTTCAGCTCGTCGGTGAACGAAGCCTCCACGCCCAACATCGGCTCGCCTTCCTCCAAGTCGATGACAATGTCTTCGGTGCAAGCGGAAAAAGCGACGACTGCGCTAATGATGAGGATTTTATGCCAAGTTTTCATTGCGGTCAGAATTTGAAGTTATACGAGATGGAAGGCACGGCGGAGAAGAGATACATGTTTTGGGTTATCATGTTGCCGTCGTCGTCTTGGTCGAAGGTGACGGCCCAAGTGTTGTGGCGTGCGTAGGCGTTGTAGACCGAAACGTTCAGTTCGTGCTGCCATTTCTTGTTGTCGAGATTGCCGAGTTGGCAAGTCAACGAGAGGTCGAGGCGGTGGTAGTCGGGGTATCGGCTTTCGTTGCGACTTCCGTTGTAGATGGCATAGGTCACGCCGCCGATGGTGTATTGCCCGTAGGGATAGGTGACGGGCATACCAGTATTGTATATCCAATTGGCTGCCAGCGTGATACGTTTCGAAAGGTCATAGCTTGCCACGATGACGAGATTGTGGGGGCGGTCGTAGGGCGAGCGGTATTCCTTGCCGAAATTGATGCCCTCGATGGTGCGCAGCGTGCGCGAATAGGTGTAGGAAATCCAGCCTGTGAACTTACCAACGTTTTTCCTGACGAGAAACTCAATGCCGTAGGAACGACCCTTTCCGGTGCGCAACTCGCCGTCGATGAGCACGTTGCCGTAGGTCCTGGCATTATCCTTGAAGTCGATGACATTCTGGAGGTTCTTGTAGTACAACTCCACCGAAGTTTCGAGGCCGTCGTTGAGGAAGTTGCGGAAGTAGCCGACGGCAAACTGGTCGCATTTCTGTGGCTTCACGTTTGGGCTGACGGGAAACCACACGTCGAAAGGCAGTCCGCCCGTGGCTGCCGACGCCACCTGGGCATATTGCACCGTGCGCGTATAGGAGGCCTTCAGCGACGAATGCTCGTCGACGCGGAACATGGCCGACAGGCGCGGCTCTGCGTTGATTTCGGTGTTGAACACCTCGCCAGCTTCGTAATTGACGGTGTCAATCACTTGATAATCATCGCTAAAACGATAGAACTTTTCCGCGCCGATGTTTTGGAATCCCGACAGTCGCAAGCCGGCCCTGAATGAGAAGCGCGGGTTGGGCGCGAAGTCGTGCGAGACGTAGAGGCCGTGTTCCAAGCCTTTGCGGACGACATCCTTCTGCGGCGCCACATTGAGGTATTGCGACACGGCGCCGCCACGGTCTTCCAATTCGCCTTGCCGATAGGCTTGGATGCCCGTCGCCAGGCCGAAGCGCGTGGTGTGGCGGTCGTTCCAGAGCATCAAGAAGTCGTAAGACAGTTTGGCCGCCTTGGTTCCCGCCTTGACGGTGAAGTCGTAAGGCTCGAAAAGGATGTCGATGGCATAGTTGTAGCGCGAGCCGATGAGCGAAAGGTTGGAGGTGAGGCGGTCGCCGAAGATGTGGTTCCAGCGCAACGTGGCGCTCGAGTTGCCGTAGCCAAGGCCCACCATGTCGCGCATCGAGAACTTGTCGTGCCCGTGATAGGCCGACACGAACAGGCGGTTCTTGGCGTTGAGGCGTTGCGTCAGCTTGGCGTTGAGGTCGTAGAAATAGATGTCGGAGCCTTTGACCTGCTCGCCCATGAAAGGGATGAGCAGCCCGGCGTAGGTGGTTCGTCCGGCGAGCATGACGGAAGTCTTTTGCTCGAAAAGCGGGGCTTCGAGCATCAAGCGGCTCGTCACGAGTCCGATGCCACCTTGCCCGGAGAATTTTTTCGGCATTTCGTCCTTGACCTGCACATCAAGCACCGACGAGAGCCTGCCGCCGTAGTAGGCCGGGATGTCGCCCTTGTAGAGCGTCGCGTTTTTCACCGCGTCGTTGTTGAACACGGAGAAAAATCCGAGGAAATGCGAGGCGTTGTAGATGGGCGCGTCGTCCAAAAGGATGAGGTTGTGGTCGGTGCCGCCGCCGCGCACGCTGAAGCCCGACGAGCCTTCGGAAGCCGCCTGAACGCCCGGAAGAAGTTGTATCGACTTGATGACATCCACCTCGCCCATCAGCGCGGGGATTTTCTTGATGGTGATCATGTCCAAGGTCTGCACGCTCATCGCCATCTCACTGACGTTGCGGTCTTTGCGCTCGCTGGTCACTTCCACTTCGGCCAGCATTTCGGTTTCGGGCGCAAGTTTCAGGTTGAGCGTGACGGCTTTGCCGCCAATGGCCATCTTTTTCTCCAAGGTCGTGAAACCGACGCACGAAACGCGCAAAACGTGTTCGCCTTGTGGCAGTTGCAATTCATAGCGTCCCTTTTCGTCGGTTGTGGTGCCTTTCTGCAAACGCTCCACATAAACCGATACGCCCACAAGGGTCTCGTTGGTCTCGGCATCGCGCACAACGCCTGAAACCTGCCCGACTTTTTGCCCGAACACGCCAACACAAACGCCGATGAAAACCCAAAGGAAAAACAGTTTTTTATGCCACATGACTCCGAAAATAGGGCGCAAAAATACAAAAAGCGGCGCACAAAGGCCGCTTTTTTCAACAAACGAGGCCGAAACCTCAACTTCATTGTCAGGCGTTGGTGTAAGCGTCAGCCATCTCGATATTGACCGTACCCGCGTCGATTTCGCCCTGCTCTTTCTTTAGGAAGGCGAAGGTCTTCAGCTTGAAACACTCGGCCACGGGGTCGTCGTCGATGCGGATGCAAATGCCCTCGCGTGGCACCTTGTTCTTGCAGAACGGCTCGTTTTTCTCCATGCCGAAACGCTCCATGTCGTTTTGCAGATGCTCAAGAAAAGCCATGCCCCAGCCCTCGCCTTCGGGCAGGTCGGGATAGAGGTCGCCAACGGTGCCGTGATACAAAATCGGGATGGGCTTCAGCCGCTCGGCAATTTCGGGATGGTCTTGCATCATTTTCACGGTCCAGTCGTGGACTTTCTGCACATTCCACTCCTCTTTCTTGCCGTTTTCTTGCTTCACGGTGATGCGGTAAGGCATGAGGAAATTCTTGCCGTGGTCGCAGCGGTAGTCGTATTGGCCTTGGATGCCGCTGTCCGACTGGGTGAGGTAGCCACAAATCTCGCCGTAAACCGTCATGCCTTTGTCCAAATACTTGAAAATCAGGTTTCCGTATTCCGTCCAGATGTCTTGGCCATAGAAACCCGGCGTGAGGCCGCCGTATTTCGAGTCGTATTGGTTCTTGATGACCGTGCGCGACGAGAACACTGGGCCATAGTCGACCTTGAAATCCGCAATCTTTTTGTCGTTCAATGACTTCTCCTGTTGTTCCTGTTTTGCCTTACCCCAATACGGATTGACGCGCTGTTTTCCGACCTGTTTGATTTCCTTCTTGACTTTTTTGTTGAACCAACGTTCCGCAGAGGTCATCTGCACGGGAATTCTCGTCAGCACATTGCCAATGATCACGCTGGTGCCGTGCATCTTGACGCTGATGGTGACCTTGGTGGAAGGATCGAAACGCCAGAGGCTGCTTTGCAGTTGCGCGGTGTCGTAGTGCAACATGAACTCGCCAGGGATGATACGCTTGAAGCGTTTGATGCCTCGGTCGCGGCGTTTCTCGCGCTTGGTGAGGTCTTTCGGGAACTGGATGGGCGGCACGTAGGCCTCGGCAAACAGCTCGCCCGCAATGGTGTCGAACGAAAACGGGTGTTCGATGCCGTTCTCGTCGGTGGTGAAATAGCTTTCCAAGTCCTCGTCGGCCAGTTTTTTCTTCCACCTTACAAGCGATTCTTTCTTGAAAATGCAGCCATACGACG
>CAMOCK010000174.1 GCA_946610645.1 uncultured Bacteroidales bacterium | reverse complement strand
TTTGTTGTCATACTATTTCTGCGGAGAGAGCGGGATTCGAACCCGCGGTACCCTTTTGGAGTACACACACTTTCCAGGCGTGCTCCTTAAACCACTCGGACATCTCTCCTATCGGTTTCTCGCCTCTGCCTACCCCTCGAAATCGTTGCCAAAAGTACATATTTTTTCAATTGGACAAACAAATATTTTGTGTTTTTTCTTCAACAAAATTTACAAACCGCTGAATGATAGGCTCAAACGGTCATCTCGCCACGGATGGAAATTTGCAACAATTCTCTGATTTTTTCTGTTTCGAGGCCTTCGCCGACGAGATACATGAGCTTGGTGACGGCGGCTTCGGTGGTCAAATCGTGCCCACTGACCACGCCGATGCGGGCCATGTCGAGGCTGGTTTCGTAGCGTCCCATCTCCACGCTGCCGCCTTTGCATTGGGTTATGTTCAAGATTATCAGTCCGTTATCTATGGCTTGCTTGAGTGCGTCGAGGAACCACGGGGCTGTGGTGGCGTTGCCCGATCCGAAAGTCTCCAGCACCATTGCCTTCAGGCCCGGGGTCTGCATGGCGTGGCGCACGAAGTCCTCCGAAATGCCTGGGAAGAGCTTCAAGATGCCCACGTTGCGGTCGAAGTTGGTGTGCACCTTCAGTCGCTTGAAGTTGGGCTTCAGGATGCGTTCCTTGTTGTATTTGATGTGTACGCCCACGTCGGCCAAGTTGGGATAGTTGGTCGAGGCGAAGGCATTGAAGTTCTCGGCGTTGAACTTGGTGGCGCGATTGCCACGCAGCAGCTGGTCTTGGAAGAAGATGCACACTTCGGGCACTATGGCGGTGTCGTCTTCCTTGGCGGCGGCAATCTCGATGGCGGCGAGGAAGTTCTCGCGTCCGTCGGTGCGCACCACACCCATCGGAAGCTGCGAGCCGGTGAGGACGACGGGTTTGTTGAGGTTTTCGAGCATGAAGCTCAGCGCGGAGGCGGTGTAGGCCATCGTGTCGGAGCCGTGGAGCACCACGAAGCCGTCGTAATGCTCATACTCCTCCCCTATCTTCGTGGCGAGGCGTGCCCAAAAACCTGGCGACATGTTCGACGAGTCGATGAGCGGGTCGAAGCTGTAGAAGTCGATCTGGTAGCCGAAGTTCTTCAGCACGGGAAGGTGGGCGTAGATATTGTCGAAGTCGAAAGGCACGAGGGCACCCGTCTTGGGGTCTTGCATCATGCCGATGGTGCCGCCTGTGTAGAGCACGAGGATGGAGGTTTCTTCTTGTTGGGTCATTGGTGTTCAGTTTTCATCTGTGGTTGTTGCCGTAGGTCGCGACCTACGGTTACGCTCGGTTGAGCCCCTACGGGGCTATTGTGAATAGTTTTAATGCGTTGTCTGTGGTTATTCTTGCCATTTCTTCTGTCGTGACGTCCAGCATTTCCGCGATGTGCTGTGCCGTGGCCACCATGAAGGCGGGTTCGTTGCGCTTGCCGCGATGGGGCACAGGCGCGAGATAGGGCGCGTCGGTTTCCAAAACGATGCGGTCGGGCGGAATATTGTGCAGGAAGTCGCGCACGCCGCAGTTTTTGTAGGTCACAACGCCGCCCAAGCCCAAATGGAAGCCGAGGGCGAGGTAGGCCTTGGCCTCGTCTTCGGTGCCGGTGAAGCAGTGCATGACGCCGTGCAAACGCCCGTCCTGGTGTTTCTCGAGGAGCTTTGTCATCATGCCGAAGGCGTTGCGGCAGTGGATGGAAAGCGGCAGGCCGAGTTGCTTGGCCCAGTCCAATTGCGTTTCGAAGGCGTCAAGTTGCTGCCGCTCAAAGGTCGTGTCCCAATAGAAATCGAGGCCCACTTCGCCTATACCTATATATATACCGCGCTCCAGTTCCGCTTCCATCAAGGCCAGAACCGCTTTGTAGTCTTCCTTGACCTCTTCGGGCTGCAAGCCCATCATCACGCGGGTGCAGTCAGGGAATTGCCCGTGCAATTCGAGCATCGGCGCAATGGTGGAAGCATCCACGTTGGGCAGGAGCATCATTTTGACACCAGCATCCAATGCACGTTGCATGACCTCGCTTCTATCAAGACTGAACTGATGGTCGTAGATGTGGGTGTGAGTATCTATTAAATTCATCTTCTATTCTTATTTCGTATCAAAATGCTGATATTCAAAACTTTCCGATTACAAATCTGAAAGAACCCCAAATTGTGTTTCATCAAAAAATCTTCCACCAAGTTTTGGACTTTTCCACCTTTTCTCTCATCACGAACCACCTTTCCAACAATTCTTCATACTCCTTATCAGAAACCGAGACTGGTTCATCAATGTATATCCTAGATTTTTTATTCGGTTTATCAGGATTATATTTTACCCTATAAGTGCCTCCAACAACAGCTTTTGTGAATTGTTCCTTTTCTCCATACGGAAGAGAACACGTCCCATCCAAAATGGTATCGTCAATAAAGAAAGAATAGTTAATTACATAAGGATCATTACCACCAAAAAAACGAGAACGAACAGAATAAGTACGTGTTACCATTCCAACAGTTGCTTCACCTGTCGTCAAAAGCACTTCTTTTTCTTTTCGAAGTAAAAAAGTACAAACCGATGCAACAAGAGTACCGCAAACAAACAACACAATGCCTGTGATGATAATCTTTCTCTTTTTTGTTATCATGATGATTTTAATACAAGAAATTGTCGTAAGGATACCGAATCGCGTGCATATCGCGAATCTCCTTATAAAGCAAATCGCGGAATTCCTGGTAGTTGTCACGGTTCTTGGCGGAGATGAAGATGCAGTTGTCGTTCATCTTGGCCATCCAGGTCTTTTTCAGCTCGTCGTAGGAGACGTTGCGCTTGGTGGGCGGCGTCAGGTCGTCGGGGGCCTTCTCCTCCCAAGTGTAGGCGTCGGTCTTGTTGAAGACGACGATGGTCTTCTTGTCGGCGCAGCCGAGTTCGGCCAAGGTTTGGTTCACCACCTCCATCTGCGCCTCGAAGTCGGGGTGCGAGATGTCGACCACATGGAGCAGGATGTCCGATTCGCGCACCTCGTCCAACGTCGACTTGAACGACTCCACAAGATGGTGCGGCAGCTTGCGGATAAACCCCACAGTGTCAGACAAGAGGAACGGCAGATTCTCCACCACCACCTTGCGCACCGTGGTGTCCAAAGTGGCAAATAACTTGTTCTCCGTGTACACCTCCGACTTGCTCAGCAGGTTCATGATTGTGGACTTGCCCACGTTGGTATAACCGACGAGGGCCACGCGCACAAGCTTGCCACGGTTCTTGCGCTGCACGGTCTTCTGCATGTCGATGTCCTTCAGTTTTGCCTTCAGCAAGGCGATGCGCTCGGTGATCAAGCGGCGGTCGGTCTCGATTTGGGTCTCGCCCGGGCCGCGCATACCGATGCCGCCTCGTTGCCGTTCCAAGTGAGTCCACATGCGGGTCAAGCGGGGCAAAAGGTATTGGTATTGTGCCAGTTCCACCTGCGCCTTGGCGTGTGCCGTGTGGGCATTGGAGGCGAAGATGTCCAAAATCAAGCTCGTGCGGTCGAGCACGCGGCATTCCAAGGCCTGCTCCATGTTGCGGGCTTGGGTCGCGCTCAGCTCGTCGTCGACGACGGCCAATTTGATGTCCTCCGCCTTGATGTACTGGTGGATTTCCTCCAACTTGCCCGAGCCGAGATAGGTCACGCTGCTCGGTCGGTCCATGGCCTGCACGAAACGCGCCACAGGCACGCCGCCCGCCGTTTCAAGTAAGAAGGCCAGTTCGTCCAAGTATTCCTCGGTGCGCTCGCGGCCTTGTTTCTTCGAGGCCACGGCAATCAGCACTGCCCTTTCCGGGATTTTTTCGTAGGTTATGAAGTCGCCCATTCCTTTTCAGTTGTTCAGTTATCAGTTGTTCAGTTATCAGTTATCACACGCATTTCAACTGAACAACTGCAAACTTCAAACTACAAACTAATAAACTCTAAATCCAATAATCTTTCTCACTTCATTCAGCGTCTTCGCTGCGCTCTCGCGGGCCTTTTCGGCACCCATACGGGCGACGCGGTCGAGGCGTTCTGTGTCGGACGAGAACTCGTTGATGCGCTCGCGGATGGGCGCGACGGTCTTTTCCAAGTCCTCGGCCAACTGCTTCTTCATGTCGCCATAGCGGATGGAGCAGTCGTTCCACTTCTCGTCGAAGTATTTCACCGTCTCCGGCTCGCTGACGATGTTCATCATCGTGAAGAGGTTCTGGATCACCTCCGGCTTGGGGCTGTTAGGCTCGGTCGGTCCGCTGTCGGTGACGGCACGCATCACTTTCTTGCGCATGGTCTTCTCGTCCTCGAAGAGGTAGATGCAGTTGCCGTCGCTCTTGCCCATCTTGCCGCTGCCGTCCAATCCCGGCACCTTGATGGCGTCGCCGCCGAAGTAGTAGTTTTGCGGCTCGGGGAAAAACTCGATGCCATAGATGTTGTTGAACCTACGGGCGCACTTGCGGGCCATCTCCATGTTCTGCTCCTGGTCCTTACCCACGGGCACCCATTTGGCGCGGTGTTGCAGGATGTCGGCGGCCATCAGCGTGGGATAGGTGAACAAGCCGGCGTTCACGTTGTCGGGCTGCTGGCGGGCCTTTTCCTTGAAAGTGGTCACACGACCGAGCTCGCCGATGTAGGCGTTCATGTTGAGGTAGAGATACAGCTCTATCGTCTCTGGCACATCGCTTTGGATGTAGATCGTGGCCTTTTCAGGGTCGATGCCGCAGGCGAGGTATTCGGCCAAGATGGTTCGTGCCGATTTCTGTATGTTTTCGGGCTTGGGGTGCGTGGTCAGCGAGTGCCAGTCGGCGATGAAGAAATAGCAGTTGTAGTCTTCCTGCATCTTCACGAAGCTGCGCACGGCGCCGTAATAGTTGCCGAGATGGAGGTTTCCAGTGGGGCGAATGCCGCTTAAAACGATGTCTTTCATCAGTTATCAGTTATCAATTATCAGTTGTCAGTTAATTTATTCAACAATAAACTTTTGGCTCACTCCATTATATTCATAAATATAGATGCCAGGCGCATAGAAACTCACATTGAGATGGATCCTGTCGGCATCAGGCGAAAGCTTCTTGGTGTCCACCAAACGACCTTGTGAATCATATACATGCATCTCGGTTGATTTTCCATCCAATGTGTAGGGCAGTGCAATCATAAACCTGGCGGGGTTCGGATAAGGATTTTGTCGGGTGATGACCATCTCTTCTGCCGAAAGATTGCCTTGGGTGGCATATATTTCAAGGCTGTTATTATCGCTGAAATCAAGCACATCGAATCTTAATTCATCGCCCACCCTATAAACTCCATTCAGCAAATATCCATCTTCACAAAACAGGATTTCGCCGTCTTCGTTTATGAAAACCGTTTTGGTGGGGATACCACCGCTATACTTTGACATGACACATAGGCCAATCTCTATCTTGTCGTCAGTGTTGAACAAATGCTTTCCTGCAATGACCACATCGAAACCCGTATAACTGGTAATCCAGGACCCATTCAAAGTGAAGGGAATCTCTTTCGTTAATTCAAAATTCGCATCATAAACTAAAAAACCCCTTAAAGCACCATTATCATCATTGCCATCATATTCAGCAAGAATATATGACACTTCGGGTAAGACCTCACAAACATATTCGCGAATTGATTGTTGGAAAACGGGCTGAATGTCAGATCCAAGATTGGCGAAAGAATGCAACAAAGTGGCTTGGGAAAATGAAGTCAAGGTTGCAAGTACGATAACTAAAGTCAAAATCATTTTTTTCATTGTTCAGATTGCCAGTTATATCCCGTCGGCCCATCGGTTTTTAGTCGCTGTTTGTAAATTTGTTGGCGGCAAAAGTAATAAAAAACCCGCTTGGGTGAAGCGGGTTTTCTGGTTTTTTTGTGTCAGCAACTTCAGATTTTGATGTCGTCGCCGTTGGCGTTCTGGAAGTTGTACTGCAGCATGTGGAAGTCGCCCATGCACTGTATTTTGAAGGGCTTGCCGTATTTTTTCTTCCACTTGTAATGAATCGAAAACAGTCCTTTGGTGAGGTAGGCGTAGATGAAAGGGTGCACCTGCAAGGTGAGGTTGCTTTCGTTTTGGTCCACGAGCAGGTACTTGAGGTTGTTTTCGATTTCGTCGATGAACAGGATGGCTGGTCGGATTTTGCCTTCTCCAGCGCACACGGGGCATTTTTCCTGCACTTGCACTTCGGTTTCGGGTCGCACGCGGTGACGTGTGATTTGGATGAGCCCGAACTTGGTGGCAGGCAGGATGTTGTGTTTGGCGCGGTCGTTTTTCATGGCATTAACGAGTGCGTCGTACAGTATTTTTCTGTTCTTTGCCTCGTGCAGGTCGATGAAGTCAACGATGATGATGCCGCCCATGTCGCGCAGGCGCAGCTGTCGTGCGATTTCCTTTGCGGCTTCGATATTGACGGCCAAGGCGTTTTCTTCTGGAGTGTTGTCCTTGTTCAATCGGTGGCCGCTGTTCACGTCGATGACGTGCATGGCCTCGGTGTGTTCGATGACGAGATAGACACCGTTTCTGATGGAGACGATCTTACCGAAAAAGCCTTTGATCTGCTTGGCAACGTTGAAATGGTCGAAGATGGGTTCCTTGCCAGTGTAAAGTTGCACAATTTCGGCCTTTTGCGGGGCGATGGTCTGGATGTAACTCCTGATTTCTTCATAAAGTGATTCGTCGTTCACATGGATGTTGTTGAACGACTCGTTCAGCAAGTCGCGCAGCATGACGGAGGTTTGGTCCATCTCACTGACCATCCTTCCGAAGGTGGTCATTTTCTTCATTTCGATGGTGCACTGCTCCCATTTCGCCACGAGCGAGCGGAGGTCGGCGTCGAGTTCGGCCACTTTCTTGCCTTCTGCGACGGTACGGATGATGACGCCGTAGTTGGCTGGCCTGATGCTTTGGATGAGGCGGCGCAGGCGCGACCGTTCCTCATTGCTGCGGATTTTCTGGGATACCGAGATGCGGTTGGAGAAGGGCACGAGGACGAGATAGCGTCCGGCGAAGGAAATCTCGGCCGTGATGCGCGGTCCCTTGGTGGAGATGGGTTCCTTGGCTATCTGCACGGGCAGCAGTTCGCCCACCGTCAGGTAGTCTGCTATTTTGCCGTTCTTCGGCACTTCGGCCTCAAGCCTAAAGTCGGCCATAGGCACCTCTTCCCTGCTCGAAATCACCATGTTGCGGTATTTCAGCAGGGAACGGGCCTGAAGTCCGAGGTCGAGATAATGCAGGAAAGCCTCCTTGTGGTAGCCCACATCGACGAAAGCCGCGTTGAGGCCGGGAAGGATTTTCTTGACCCGCCCGAGATACACGTCTCCGACTGCAAACTGGTTGTTGGTCTTCTCTTTGTGAAGTTCGACAAGAACGTTGTCCTCCAACAGAGCAATGTCAACCTCCGAAGCGTGCGAATGGATGACCAAGTCGCGCATCACTCCCGTCTGTTCCGTCTGTGCTACGGATTCTTTTTTCTCTTCTGACATGGTGATAAAGCTTTAGGGGTTAACAAATTGTTTGATAAAACAATAACACAACACTGGTTCACAATGCTGTGTTATTGTTCTTTCGACTTCAAAGAAGATTATTTCTTCTTGTGTCTGTCCTTTCTCAAGCGTTTTTTGCGCTTGTGCGTTGACATCTTGTGTCTTTTGTGTTTCTTACCGTTTGGCATAGTATTGGGTTTTTTGTGGATTCTTACTTAACGGCGTTCATGAAAGTCTTGGCGGGCTTGAAAGCCGGAATCTTATGGGCCGGAATGGTGATGGCGATATTCTTGCCAATGTTGCGGCCAGTCTTTTCTGCTCTTGTCTTGATGATGAAGCTGCCAAAGCCTCTGAGATAAACGTTCTCACCCTTGGCCATGGCGTTCTTGACAACTTCCATGAAGTTTTCAACCACGTTCTGGACAGCACCTTTCTCAATGCCAGTCTTGTTGGCGATTTCAGCCACGATTTCTGCTTTAGTCATTTTTTTTCCTATTTTTAATGGTTAGAATTTGTGTTTGTTGTAAATTTGCGGCAAAGGTAAGAACATTTTCGATACGGTGAGCCATTTTTTTGTTCTTTTTTCATCTAACAAGTTATAAACATGATTGTTGAGCCAAATCCCATGCACATAATCCTCGCGAATTGGTATGCCCAAAACCGCCGCGACCTGCCGTGGCGCCACCATCCCAGCCATTATCAGGTGTGGATCTCGGAGGTGATTCTGCACCAAACCAGGGTCATCCAGGGACTTGAATATTATCAGCGTTTCGTCGGGAAATGGCCTTCGGTGGCCGAACTCGCATCGGCCTCCGAGGAAGAGGTGCTGAAGATGTGGCAGGGATTGGGATATTACTCCCGCGCCCGCAACTTGCATCATTGCGCCAAGCAAGTGGTGGAACAATATGGCGGAATGTTTCCCGCTGATTTTGAAAAACTTAGACAACTGAGAGGCATCGGCGACTACACCGCTTCCGCCATCGCCTCCATCGCCTTCAACCTGCCCCACGCCGTGGTCGATGGCAACGTGTACAGGGTGCTTGCACGCTTGTTCGACATCGACACTCCTATTAATAATAATAAGGGACAAAAGCAGTTCGCACAACTCGCCGATGCACTGCTCGACCGGAAGCAACCTGGCCTTTACAACCAAGCACTGATGGAATTTGGTGCCCTGCACTGCACACCCCAAAAACCAAATTGCCTTCTCTGCCCCTTGCAATCGCAATGCCTTGCCTTTGGTCGGCAAACCGTCATGCAACGTCCCGTGAAAACAGCCAAAACCAAAATCGAGACACGCTACCTCAACTACCTGGTTTTCAAATATGAGGACAACATCTATCTCCGCAAGCGCAGCGACAAAGGCATTTGGCGCAACCTTTACGACTTCCCTTGCATCGAAAGCGAAAAAAACATGAGCGTTGAAGAGGTTCTATCTTCAAAAGAATTTACACAAATCACTGGAAACAAACCATTTACAATAAGCAACACCTCCCACGTTTTCACCCACAAACTCACACACCGCACACTCATCGCGCAGTTCATCGAAATAAAACTTTCACAAGAATTGCCGCCAATTGAAACAAAAGATATATTTTTGAGCCCTGAAAAGGACTTGGGGCACTACCCCATTCCTCGTCTAATCGACTTATACTTAAACACTTAACCCAAAAACAACTCAAAATTATGGCAAGTTTGAACAAAGTCATCCTCATCGGTCGCCTCGGAAAAACCCCCGAAGTCACCACTTTTGAAAACGGCAACAAGAAAGTCAGTGCCACCTTGGCCACCTCGGAGCGCTACCGCGACCGCGACCAAAACTGGGTGGAACAAACCGACTGGCACAACATCGTGGCATGGAACACCTTGGCCAACGACATCGCCGAAGGCCGCCGCAACTACTCGAAAGGCGACATGATGTATGTGGAAGGCAAACTCCGCACCCGCCAATACACTGACCAACAAGGCACTACACGCTATGTCACCGAAGTCATCGCCGACAAGATGATGCAACTGGCACCCGCACGCCCAGCCACGCAGTCGTCATACGGCCAGCCATACGGCACAACGACAGAACCCGCCCCGACTGGCTACGCTCCGCAAGACACCACCGAAGAAGGCAACGACCTCCCGTTTTGACGGAATCGTGCGACATACGAGAATAAATCGACCCATTTTGTAGCGTCGAATCCATAGATTTCATAATTTTGCCGCGCAAAACATAAAAACAACACGACTTTGGAAACACCCGACCCTGACCCTCTCATAGGATTCATGACCCTTCTCCAATGCGGACTTGATTCGCATAGCTTTTTCACCGGATTTACTGCCAACGCCATCATCGGGATGGTTGTATTGTGCCTGCTCCTCGTTGCCTCGGCATTGATTTCGAGCAGCGAAACAGCGTTTTTCTCGCTCCAGCCCGCCGACATCGACGACATCGAGCAGCGCGACGACGCCAAGAGCAAGCTTGTGCTCAGCCTGCGCGAAAAACCCAAAACACTGTTGGCCACCATCTTGATAGGCAACAACTTCGTCAATGTGACCATCACTTTGCTCGCCACCTATGTCATGAGCCAGATGTTCGACATGGCCAACTATCCCGTGGCAGCCTTTCTCCTGGAAGTTGTGATCGTCACCTCGTTGATATTAATCGTGGGCGAAATCACGCCGAAAATCTTTGCCAGCAACCGCCCCGTGGCCGTGGCACGCTTCATGGCCCGACCGCTGCGTTTCCTCAATGGCCTCTTCAAGCCGCTGAGCAAGTTGTTGGTCAATTCCACTTCGTTCATGGACAAGCACTTGGAGAAGAAAAAAGGCGAAATTTCGATGGAAGACCTCTCCACCGCCGTCGAAATCGCCACCGAGGAATCGACCCCGCCCGAAGAAAAGCAAATGTTGAAAGGCATCGCCTCGTTCAGCGAGAAAGAGGTGAGCGGCGTGATGATTCCTCGCATCGACATCATCGGCGTGGAGCAAGGAATGGAGTTTCTCGACATGCTTGCCATCGTCATAAAGAGCGGATTCTCAAGGATTCCCGTCTATGACGAGACCATGGACAAGGTGACGGGCATACTTTATGTGAAAGACCTCCTCCCCTATCTTGACGCGCAATCCTACGAGTGGCAAAAACTCGTCAGGCCAGCCTTCTTCGTGCCCGAAAACCGCAAGATCAACGACCTGTTCCAAGACTTCCGCGAGAAGAAAATCCACATCGCCATCGTCGTCGATGAATACGGCGGCACGTCGGGACTGATTACGATGGAAGACGTCATCGAGGAGATCGTGGGCGAAATCAACGACGAGTTCGACGAGGCCAACCTTGAGGAACACTACACGAAACTCGACGACGGCAGTTACCTCTTCAAGGCCCAGACCAGCATCGTGGATTTCTGCAAGGTGTTTGGCGTTGATGAAGGCTATTTCGAGCCCATGCAAGGCGAGGCCGACACCCTGGCCGGCTTGATTCTCGAAATCGAAGGGCGCATCCCCGAAATCGGGTTCAAGTTCAACTTCGAGAAGTTCCAAATGGAAATCACCGACGCCGACCCCAAGCGAATCAAGGAAGTTAAAGTCATTTTCGATGAAGAATAAAGTTTCCATATTGCTTGCAGCACTTGCATTGGTTTGCCTCGCCGCCTCGTGCGACCGACAAAAGAACTACTTGCCCAAACCGCGAGGCTACTTCCGCATCGACTTGCCGGAAAAGTCCTACACGATGGTCGATACCCTCGAGAAATACCGTTTCGAGTGCCCCAAATACGCCCTCGTCACCCCCGACCCCTACTCGCCAGACGAGAAGAACTGGGTCAATGTCGAGATGCCGCAGTTCAAAGGCTCCATCCACCTGACACACAAGCCCTTGAATGGCAACCTTGGCGAGTATCTGGAGGACGTTCACACCATGGTAACCAAGCACTTGCAAAAGGCCAACGGCGTGCGCGACAGCCTGATTTCCAACGACGAGCACAAGGTTTACGGCCTCTTCATCGAGATGGACGGCAAGGGTGTGGCCACTCCGATGCAGTTTTACCTCACCGACAGCACGAAGAACTTCGTCAGAGGCGCTCTCTACTTCAACTTCAAGCCCGACAACGACTCAATGCAGCCCGTCATCAACTTTATCAGGCAAGACATTGACCACCTGATTAATACGTTTGAGTGGAAATAAACAGACCTTGTTTATCCGTGCAGAAAACGCAACCGCTCCTCTTCCGAAAACTTTTCGATGGCATAGCGAAGCATTGTGCGCGGCATGGCCGAACATCGCTCTGAAAGCCAGTCTTTCAAGCGTTGTTCGTCGCGTTTTCCTGCTTCGCGCAAGAGCCAGCCGACGGCCTTTTGGAGCAAGTCGTGCAAGGGCGTGGGCTTATCCAAGAAGATGTCGGCAATGGCGTAGGTATCATCCAACTCGCCGTGGCGGACAAATTGCATCGTGCTCACCATCCCAATACGCTGTTCCCAGATGGTTTTGCCGTTGCAGGCAAGGTCATAAAGCAAGGTTCTGTCTTTATCCAAAAGCCAAGTGCCGAGCAGTTCGTAACAACTCAAGTCCACCAAGTCCCAATTGTTAACAAACTCGGTATGTGACAGATAGAAGTCCATGCATTGTTGCCGCAAAGCGATGTCTTTCTTGGCGTGTTTGAAGATTTGCACCAAACAGAGCAGGGCGGCGAGACGCATTTCGTGGTACTCGGAACGGATGCAGGTTTCCAAGTCCTCGAATGAAGTCTCTTTCCAACATTCCTTCACCACCTCGCGGGTCACCGGCACCTTGATTCCAAGGAACTTGTCGCCCTCGCCATATTGTCCTTTGCCCGTCTTGAAAAAACGAGAGAGGCCTGCGACTTGGGCGGGGTCTTGATGGGCTAAGATTTCAGTATATAATTTATTGTCTTTCATAGTCATACAAACTTAATCCTATCGGCCAACTGGAGGAAATAGTCGTTGCTCCAGATGTCAAGTTCGTGAGGGTCGGAAATGAAGTCCACCACGTCCATTTTCACTAATTCAATTTATTCTTTAAGGTACAGAAAAAGAAGTTTTTCTTCCTTTTCTATGCAATTTTTTGCAGTTTTCAGCGATTTTTCTTCTCTCCCAACACACACCACCGCACAAACGGAATCCGCCTCAAAATTTCATAAATCGCGGGCGAGAGCAGCATCACGGCGACGAAAAGAATGGCATACATCATCCACGGGGCCAGCGAAGTATGCACTTTCATTATGTAGCCCAACGAGACAATCACTAAATAATGAACGATATAGATGCCGTAACTGGAGCGTGTCATATAGCCAGCGAAGGCACTCGTGCAGTCAAATTTTGCCTTGAACCAGCCCATCATCGCGAGGCACATCAGCCAGCCGTAGAGGCAATTGAGCGGACTGCCCAAATATTGCGGCGAAGTGTAGTCCTGCCCGAAAGTGGTGACAATCAGCACCGTGCCTGCAACGATGGCACAAGCCATCAGCGGAACCCAGGCTTTTTCCAACTTGTCCTGAACCTCGTCGTGGGCAAATACGAAATATCCCAACAGGAAAGGAACCAAGTAGAAAAACGGCTTATACAAATTCAGAAGGCCGTCCACCGATTCGGGGCGGGGATGCTTGATGAGCGTTTGTTCGCCAACCCAAAACAACACGCCTAAAAGAATGATAACCACATAATTGGCTTTGCCACAAATGGTATAAAACCAATCTTTGCGGTCGATGGCCCGAATGAGCAACAACACCAAACACAGCAACCACAGCACTTGAATAAACCACAGCGGGCCAGTGCCACTGATGGCCCAAATGATGTATTTCGCAAATGCGGGCAATCCGTCGGCCATGTTCTCACCAACGAGCAACGGCTTCATCGAGTTGAAATAGCCCGTCATCCATTGGAACACGAAGAGCCCTATCGTGCCCGGCACCAACAGTTTGCGGGTGCGCGACTTGAACCATTCCCTGCCCGACTGCTTTTGCAGCGCATAACGAGACCCGATGCCCGCCAACAAAAACAGCAAAGGCATGAAAAAAGGATAGAGAACGTACAACACAATGTCTTGATATTGTTTGCATTGCGGATACTCGCCAAAACCGCCTATGCCACCAAACACACCTTTGTTGTTGTAGAAATAAATGACGTGGTAAAACAGCACCAAAAGCACTGTAGCCCAGCGCAAATTGTCAATCCAATGCTTGCGTTTCATGGTCAGTTTCCTCCTAACATTTCATCGATTTTGTCCTGAAAAATCTCGGTTTTCAAGACGGCCATGCCTTTTGAATCGCCAAGCACTAACAAACTGTCGCCAGCTGTGATTCCATAAACCTCGCGGGCTTCCTTGGGGATGACGATTTGTCCGCGCTCGCCCACTTTCACCACACCAAAGATGTACTTTCCATTTTCAGCTTCCATAATGATTTGATTTTTTAGATTAGTATGAATTTTCATATTTCGCTGCAAAAGTATGAAAAACATTCCTTTGTTGGGCTGCATTTTTCATTTTTCCCCGTTTTTTCGCCACTTTTTCAAAGAAAAACCGTATTTTCGCGGCGCGAAAAACTTTTGCGCCGATGTAAAAAGCAGTATTCACTTAAAAAAATAGGGGGAAGGCATTATGATTAACAGCCTGAAAATCGGGAACTTGACCTGGCGTCATCTCAACAACCCAACCGAGGAAGACTTCGAATTCCTCAAAGAACGTTTCCATTTCCACCCCTTGGACATCGAAGACTGCAAATCGGTGAACCAACGCCCGAAAATCGACATTTACGACGATTATTACTTCCTCATCCTGCATTTCCCCAACTTCGACCGTCAGAACAAGTTCGTGAAAATCAAGGAGGTGAAGATTTTCTGGGGCAAAGACTACATCATCTCCATCGAGAAGAACCCTTGGGGCGTGGACGAGCTTTTCGAGGAATACGAGGAACGCATCCACAACGAGGAGGACCTGAACATCAAGACTTCTGACCTGCTGCTCTACCGCATCCTCGAAAAACTGATGACCGAGTCGGTGTATCTGCTGCGCAAGGTCGGCCTCGACGTGGAACTGATCAACCGCGAGCTGCTTCAGGAAAAGCAAGTCAAGATCATCGAGCGCATCAGCGTGACGCGCAAGAACCTCATCCTCATCAACACCATCTTCAAGCCGCAGCTGAGGCTCTTCCACCTCTTCGAGAACGGCAAGGTGACCGGCTTCACCGACGACGTGGAGTACATGGAAGACTACTGGGGCAACATCCTCGACTACCTGCAAAAGGTATGGGACATGACCGAGGACTACGAGGAACTGATTGAAGGCCTCTCCATGACTTTCGACTCGATGCAGACCAACAAGACCAACGAAACGATGAAAATCCTGACCCTCGTTTCGACCATCATCCTGCCTCTGACCTTCATCACGGGCCTATACGGCATGAATGTCGGGCTGCCTTTCCAGGAGAAAGCCTGGGCGTTTTGGGGCATCATGGGATTCATGGCCGTGGTGGCGGCAGGGTTCTATGTTTATTTTAGGCACAAGAAAATGATGTAGTTTAGAGTTTAGAGTTTAGAGTGTAGAGTGTAGAGTTAATTGTTTGGTTATTAAAACTTTATATATGGAAATTTTCGGATATAGAAAACTGATAGCTTATCAAAGGGCAAAGGTAGTGGTAAAGAGGACTTATAAACTCCTGAAAAAGTTTCCGGCTGAAGAACGTTTTGCGATGTGTGACCAACTTCGCAGGGCTTCTGTTTCGATTACTTCCAATATAGCTGAGGGTGTGAATCGTTTTTCGGTGAAAGATAAGGCTCGTTTTATTGAAATTGCTTACGGCTCGTTGATGGAGGTTTCGTCGCAATTTGAGATGGCCGAAGAGTTGAATTACATAAGTCCAGAGGACAGATTGAGCATGGATATCCTTATTGAAGAAGAAGCCCGTTTGCTTTCAGGTTTGCTAAACTTCTACAAACCCTCAACCAACTCCAACCAATAAACACAAAAAACTCTCAACTCTCAACTATTTCACCAAAAGTTTCTCCCGTTTTACCACGGAATTTCCGCACATTAGTTTGACAATGTAGCAACCTTTGGCAAAGCTGTTTGGCAAGGCTATGCTGAGGTCGCCGACGGCGTTGCCTGTGGCTTTCATCAGCGTGTGTCCGCACAGGTCACAAATCGCCACCGCGTCGAAGGCGTTGCAGTTGCCGCTCACACGAAGAGTCTGTCCGACATTAACGGGGTTGGGGAAAAGAAACACCGCTTCTGTGGTCTCCTCAACGGAGGTCCAGTTCGGGTCCCAAATCATGCGGGCGTATTCGGGGTGGTCGACGAAGGGGTTGCGGTTGTGTTGGTAGTCGTCAAAGATGGCGTTGTTGCGGTCGATTTCCTTTTGGCTCACAGGGTCTTGATCGTTCCAGCGGAGCAGCATTTGGATGGCCCACGGCTTGATTTCTGCCTTGTTGGTCATGTCGCTGCTGCCCCAGCCGCCATCTTCGCCGTAATAGCGCACGCTCATGTACATGATGGCGCGGGCGAGGTCGCCTTTGTATTCGTCGATGGGTTCGAAGACGGTTCCCGTGAAGCCAGAAGTCTTGCAAGTGCCTAATTTCGAGCCGTTTTGCGAAGTCCACGAGGCGTTGCGCACCTCGCCGAAGGCATAGTTGCTACGCCGACCGTTCACATAGCCGTCGGTCGGGAAGATGTGGTGCAAGTCGGTGCGCGGCGTGGTTTGCTCGTTGAACCAACTCTGCGGCCACGAGTGTTCGCGGTTGTAGCAGTCGCCCTCGCTATCGTAGTTGCCGCAATTGTCCTGACCGAGATAATAGGTATAGGGCGGCGTGCCACCTGGGCGGTCGGAATACATGTCCCACACCACGCCGTTGCCTTTGTTGTCGGTGCTCCAAAAGGCGTTCAGGATATTGGAATACGAAATGGAGGTATGGCCTTTGATGATGTTGTGCAAGGCCGATTTCAGTTGGTTACCCGTCAAGCCGTTGGCGGAGTTGTAGTAATTGGATGGAGCCTGTGCCGAAACCGCCAGTGCAAACGACAAACCGACAAAAATAGCAACTATCCTTTTCATTTCCAGAATTTTAAATTTTAAACCTTTAGATTAAATCCGTAAACAAATACAAAATCGCGATGACCACCATGAACACCGAAGCCGAAAACTCGATGAAACTCATTTTCTTGATCATGTCGGGGGTGAACTCCTTGCCCACGATGGCCGCAGACCACAAAAAGCCTGCCAAGGCCACCAAAAGGATGTACCAAAAGTCGAAAGGCATGAAACAGAAGCCCATGAGCGACATGAGCAGGGTGTTGAACGCCGCAGTGATGGAAAGCATGATGAAATCCCATTCCTTGCTGACGGTGTAGAGCATCTTGCCTCGTAGTATCCGCATGGAATCGACGAAGAGCTTGACCGTCACCACGAGCATCATAATGAAGACCATGTATGGTGCAAACTCGTCAACAAACAGGTGCGACAACAATTTGCCCAAGTAATAGCCAAGCAAAGCCATCAAGCCCTGCGAGATTCCGAAAACCAGCGGTATCAGGAACTTCAGCGAAGGCTTGTCGCCCCCCCTGACCAACCCCACCGAGCGCGTGGCCACAGGAGCGGTCAGGCAAACGATGTAGAGGATGCTGATGATGATTGAAGCGGTAGTCATAAGGCCGCAAAATTACACAATATTTCCTAATTGCGACTGTTTTGTGACAAAACAATGGTTTTCTTCCGCTTGTGCAAGCCTTTTTCCCGCATTGCAAATGCTGACACTCCCGTGCATCCGAATATTCGGATGCACGGGAGTGTTCGTGTCTCCCGAATTGAAATTCGGGAGAACGGGAGAACGGGAGGCCTCGTTCTCAAGGCGCGGCTCACTTGCCTAGCTTCGCCTCCACTTGTTCCTTGCTGATTTGTTTGGTGCAGAAGAACCAGTCGTAGCAGTGCAGGTCTTTTTCCTCGCCTTCCATGCGCGACTTGGCCACGCCGCACGAGCCAGCGGGAGGAACGATGACTTCCTTGCCGGGACGCCAGTCGGCGGGCAGCGCCACGCCAAAGTTGTCAACGGTTTGAAGCCCGACAAGCACGCGCTTGATCTCGTCGAAGTTGCGCCCAAGCGACAAAGGATAATACATGATGGTGCGAATCCTATTGCTTGGATCGACGAAAAACACCGCGCGCACTGCCGACGTGTTGCTTTCGCCAGGCTGAATCATGCCATAGAGGTTGGCCACTTCCATGGTAATATCGACGATGAGCGGAAACTTCACTTCCATGTTTTTCAATCCGTTCCAGTCGATCTTGTCGTGGATGGTGCGCAACCAAGCGATATGGCTGTGCAGCCCATCAACCGACAATCCAACGAGTTGGCAGTTGAGCTTCTCAAAATCAGCCTGCATGGAGGCAAAAGTCATGAACTCCGACGTGCAAACCGGAGTGAAATCAGCAGGATGGCTGAACAGAATCTTCCATTTTCCCGTATAGTCGCTCGGGAAGTTAATTTCTCCTTGTGTGGTCACCGCCTTGAATTCAGGGGCGAGGTCGCCGATTCTCGGCATTGCATTCACTTGATTTTCCATAGTTGATTGTGTTTGGTTTGTTTTGTTGAATGATTAATTGTTGGTATGTTTTTCGGATGCAAAAATATAGACTGTTTTGATATAGATCAAATTGATTTTGTTTATCTTTGCATCGAAAAAATCTATATCCTATGACATTACAACAGTTGGAATACATTGTGGCCCTTGAGAAATACGGCCAGTTCGTAAAAGCCGCCGAGGCGTGCGGCGTGACGCAACCCACCTTGAGTTCGATGATCCAAAAGCTGGAAGCAGAGCTGAACCTTCAGATTTTTGACCGTAACAGTCATCCTATCGGACTGACGGCGGCGGGCGAGAACGTGGTGAGGCAGGCCAAGGTCATTCTTTATCACGTCAATCAATTGGAGGAAATGGTGCTGAGCGAAAGGCAGATGGAATCGGGCGAGGTAAGGCTTGGTGTCATCCCAACCGTGGCGCCTTACATACTTCCCGGTTTGTTCAAGGCAATCCATAGCCGGCATCCCAACCTCGTCCTACGGGTGACGGAGGCGCGCACCTCGGTTTTGACGGAAAAGATAGAGCGTGCCGAAATCGACATGGCCTTGCTTTCAACACCGCTGAAAAACAACAACTTGCTCGAAATCCCTGTTTATTACGAGAAGTTTTTTGCCTATTTCCCGACGGGCAATCCTTTCCTCGAAAAGGAGCAGGTCCAAATCCACGAATTGCCGATTGACGATCTTTGGG
This sequence comes from uncultured Bacteroidales bacterium, assembly GCA_946610645.1. GTDB lineage: Bacteria > Bacteroidota > Bacteroidia > Bacteroidales > F082 > Limimorpha. The sequence continues at coordinate 2,390 of CAMOCK010000174.1, read as the reverse complement.
TGCTCCAAGAAGGACATTGCCTCAGGAACCAGGTGCTTAGTTTTTGCGGTCGCCAATCGAAGAAGGCCTCTGTTTATGAAGCCGGAAGCATCGAGACTTTGGTGAGGATCGTCGATGAGAACGGCGGATTCACGGTGATTCCCGCGATGCATGTCGGCTTGCTGTCGCCCGAGCAAAAAGCACGCACCCGAAGCATCGTAAACCCCGAGCCTACAAGGGAGGTTTCGCTTGTGGTGCGTTTCGACTATGTAAGAGAGAGGCTGCTCAATATCTTGGCAGCCTCCGTTCGTGAGATAATTCCCGATGAGATGGTGGACCCCAGGTTGAAGAAGTTCGCCATCAAACTTTGAGTTTGGCTTATTTCAGCAACACGTCCTCAATGATTTGTTTCAGGTCGGCTTTCGCCATGGCGCCTTGGGCCATCTGCGGCTGTCCCGAAACGGGTATGAACAGCATCGTGGGGATGGAACGAATGCCGAAAACGGAAGCCAGTTCCTGCTCGTTCTCGGTATTGACCTTGTAAATTACCACCTTGCCGTCATACTCTTCCGCCAAAGCCTCCAAAGTTGGGGCCAGCATCTTGCACGGACCGCACCAACTCGCATAAAAGTCAACAATGGCAGGCTTGTCGCCTTCATACTTCCACGCGTTGGGGTTCTTCTCGTAGTTGTAAACCTTGGATAAAAAATCCGCTTTTGTCAATTCTTGTGTCTTCATACCCTTTTGATTTTGTTTGTTATCATTGTTTGTTTTAATGGTTGCCGTTTTGCCCTTGATGGCTTCTTGTCCGATGTTCTTTCCCTGCCCGCTGCAACTGAGCACCGATAATGCCAGTGCTACGATGATGAGTGCTTTCTTCATGATGTTTGCGTTTTTTGTGTTTGTTTTGATTTGACGCTGCAAAGATATAACAGTTTTTTCTATTAAAAGCAACGATAAAATCTATTGAAGTATAGATTTTTTGAATAACAAAAACAAAAAAAATCGGGGACACCTAATTACTACCAGGCATCCCCGAAATGCTCATTCTCTTGCAATTGTCACCCCAACCGCTTAAACTGGCAAGTGAAGTGGCGCATCAGCTCGGCTTCCCAAGTGATTTCCAAGCCGCGCTTGATCTCGTTGCGGCGGTCGTACACGTTCTTCAACGCGGCGGCGATCACGTCCATGTGGTTGTTGGTGTACACACGGCGCGGGATGCAGAGACGCACGAAGTCGTTGCCACCGAAGCGGTTCTGGCGCGTGACGGGGTCGCGGTCGGCAAGGACGTAGCCGATTTCGCAGGCGCGGATGCCGGCTTCGAGATAGAGCTCGCAGGTCAAGGTCTGGGCGGGGAACTCTTCCTTGGGGATCTGGGTCAGCACCTTGTCGGCATCGACGAAGATGGCGTGGCCACCGGCGGGACGCTGGTAAGGAATGCCGTACTCGTCGAGCTTGGCGGCGAGGTAGTGCACTTGCTTGATGCGGGTCTCCACCATGTCGAACTCGATGTTCTCTTTCAGACCGACGGCCAAGGCGTCCATGTCGCGGCCGTTCATGCCGCCGTAGGTCAGGAAGCCCTCGAAGGGGATGCAGAACAGCTTGGCGCCTTCGTACCAGTCCTTCTTGTTGGTGGCGATGAAGCCGCCCATGTTGACGAGGCCGTCCTTCTTGGCGCTCATCGTCATCGAGTCGGCATAGCTGAACATCTCGAGGCAGATTTCGCGCAGGGTCTTGTCGGCATAGCCTTCCTCGCGCGTCTTGATGAAGTAGGCGTTCTCGATGAAACGTGCGCTGTCGATGTTGACCGGCACGCCGTATTTGTGGCACAGCTCGCAGGTCTCGCGGATGTTCTTCATGCTCACGGGCTGTCCGCCAACGGTGTTGTTGGTCACGGTGAGCACCATGAAAGGCACGTTGCCCTTGTTCTCTTGCAGCACCTTTTCGAGTTTCTCGAGGCTGACGTTGCCCTTGAAGGGCACTTCAAGCTGGGTGTCGTAGGCCTCGGGCACGGTGACGTCGATGGCGAAGGCCTTGCGGCTCTCAATGTGGCCCTTGGTGGTGTCGAAGTGGGCATTGCCGGGGACGACCATACCGGGCTTCACCAAGTAGCTGAACAGCACATTCTCGGCTGCACGGCCTTGGTGGGTGGGGATGACGTACTCGAAACCAGTGAGTTCGGTGATGGTGTCCTTCATGTGATAGAACGAGCGGGCACCGCCATAGCTCTCGTCGCCCATCATCATGGCGGCCCATTGACGGTCGCTCATGGCACCGGTGCCGCTGTCGGTCAGCAGGTCGATATAGACATAGTCGCTCTTCAGCATGAAGACGTTCTGGTGGGCTTCGTTGAGCCATTTTTCGCGTTGTTCGCGGGTGGATTTCTTAATGGGTTCAACCATCTTGATTTT
>CAMOCK010000173.1 GCA_946610645.1 uncultured Bacteroidales bacterium | reverse complement strand
CTTCCTGATGAAATTGGCCGAGCAATATGTGGACCTGAAAACCGTGCCTTGCACGGCCTGCAACTATTGCATGCCCTGCCCCTACGGGCTGAACATCCCAGCCATATTCGGCTATTACAACAAGAGCATCACTGAGGGAAATATGCCGACGGGCAGCCGCGAAGCCCGCGAGTATTGGCAAGCCCGCAAACGGTTTCTCATCGGCTACGACCGCAACGTGCCTGGATTGCGACAAGCCAACCATTGCATCGGCTGCAACCAATGTGCCCCGCACTGCCCACAGAACATTGATATTCCGAAGGAGTTGCACCGCATCGACGCGTACGTGGAGCAGTTGAAGCAGGTGTAGAAATGAATCGAAAAAAGGTACAATCAGCCTTTTATCTGCAAGTTAAAGCCTTCCTGAATCAGAGGATCCAGGAAGGTTTTCATTTCCTCGACAGTGAATTTCTGCAAGCCTTCTTCGGGCGTGGGTCGGTCGATGGTGTAGGCCATGATTTCGCGCGGCTTCAAGAGGCGGACAATGTCCATCCAACCGTTGAGCACCTCAGGCGACAACGAATCGAAATCCCTGCTTTTGAGGAACATGGTTTGCAACACGAAATCGCCATTGAACTTTTTCAAGGCCTCCACTACCCTATTCACGTCGTATCCGGGCGCGGGCTTGTTGATTCTCTCAACCAGCGCATTGGTGGGCGCGTCGATTTTCATGATTGGGTTATCGACTTTGCGCAGTGCGGCGAAGATTTCAGGGCGATGCACCTGGGTGGCGTTAGACAGCACCGAAACTTTGGCCGAGGGATAGTAACGGTTGCGCGAAGCAAGAGTGTCGTCGATGATTTGCGGAAAATCGGGGTTGATGGTCGATTCGCCGTCGCCGCTGAAGGTGATGGAATCGACGGGCGTGCCGTCGGCCACCAGCTGTTTCAGTTTTGCCTCAAGCATTTCGCGCACTTCGGCTGCTTTGGGCATTCGCGTATCGTCACGCCCATCCTTGTTCCAGCCGCATTCGCAATAGATGCAGTCGAAAGTGCAAATCTTTCCATTCACGGGCAGCAGGTTGATACCCAGTGAACTACCCAATCGCCGACTGAAAATCGGCCCAAAAACGGTTTCTTCCCTGACCATCGCTTACTCTCCCAGCAAATGCTCAAACAAAAAGCCGTTAATCTTGGTGAACAGATGCATTCGGCTCTCGCCGTCGCCGTATTCGTAGCCGCCGTAGATGCCGTGGTTCTTGTTGGGATAAATCATCAGGTCGAACTGTTTTCCGTTGGAAACCAATGCCTTGATGAGTTCCATCGAGTTTTGGTAGTGGACATTGTCGTCGCCGCTTCCATGGCAAAGCAGGTAGTTGCCCTTGATCATCGCCGTGTTGTGGACGGGCGAGTTGAGGTCGTAGCCATCGGGGTTTTCCTGTGGCGTACGCATGAAACGCTCGGTATAGACGTTGTCGTAATAGCGCCAGTTGGTCACGGGAGCAACCGACACGGCCGTGCTGATGACATCCGCGCCCTTGGTGATGCCGTTGGCGGCCATGAAGCCACCGTAGCTCCAGCCGTAAATGCCTATTCTCTCAGCATCCACGTAAGGTTGCTTGGCCATGTATTTGGCCAACGTAATCATATCCTCGGTCTCGTATTTGCCTAATTGCAGATAGGTCATCTTCTTGAACACCTCGCCTTGCGCGCCGCTGCCACGGTTGTTGATGGACACGCTGATAATGCCGTGTTGGGCAAGCAGTTGCATCCACCAGAAATCGCTGTCGGCCCAAGCGTTGTTCACGGTTTGGTGGCCGGGGCCGCCATAAACGTAAATCAGCACAGGATATTTCTTCGAGGGGTTGAAGTCGGGAGGCAGGATTTGCCAAGCATCGATGTCGACTTGTTGGCCATCGGGCAAAGTGAAGGCGGGGTCGCTGATTTTCAGCAGTTTCTTCTCGCCGAGGTTGAAGGTCTTCAGTTTTTCGGCAAACTCGTGGTTGTCTTCCAACACACGCACTAACTTGCCTTTGTTGGTGTAAAGTTCGAACTGCCGCGGCTGCGTGATGCTGCTATTAATATTAATAAGGTAGCTGAAGTCGTTGCTGAAACGTGCCTGGTTGGTGCCTTCGCGACCAATCACCTCGCGTAATTGACCTTTCAGATTAACGGCGTAAACCTGACGCTCGACAGACGATTTCTTGGCGGCTTGAAAATACACCTCCTTGCCGTCGAAGCCATAAACCTTCGTCACATCCCACTTGCCATCAGTGAGTTGCCTTACCAAAGAACCGTCCAAATTGTACAGGTAAATGTGGTTGTAGCCACTCTTTTCAGAAGTCATGAGGAAACGTTTTCCGTCCTCGAGGAAATTCCAATCGTCAGTGATGTCGATGTAGTAGTCGTTGGTTTCGTCATAAAACACACGGCTTTTTCCCGTGGTTGCATCGGCGGCCAAGATTTCAAGGTGGTTCTGATGTCGGTTGAGGCGTTGGATGGCCAATACGTTGGCATCTTTCGTCCAAGCGATGCGGGGCAGGTAGATGTCGGTCTCGGTGCCCGTGTCCATCTTCACCGTCTTGCCGCTTGCGAGGTCGTAGACGTAAATGCCGACGATGGAATTGTCCTCGCCCGCCTTGGGGTATTTGAAACTGTACCACTCGGGATAAAGGCCTTCGACCACCTCCATCTGGAACTCGCGCACCTTGCTCTCGTCAAACTTCATGTAAGCGATTCTCTTGCTGTCGGGCGACCAGAAGAAGCCCTGCGAGAAACTGAATTCCTCCTCATACACCCAGTCGGGCGCACCATTTATGATATGGTTGTAAAGGCCGTCGTCGGTGAATTGCTTCTCCTTTCCTGTCGCCAAATCCTTGATGAACAGATTGTTGTCGCGCATAAAAGCAACCTTTGAGGCATCTGGAGAGAAAGTCGCCAAACGTTGCTTTCCGTTTTCCGAAAGCGACTGCAAAGTTTTGGTTCTAAGGTCGTAAACGTAATACGCGGCATGGTAAGAATGGCGATAGATACTCTCCATTTCAGTGACGCACAGCATTTTGTCCTCATTTGCGCTCAGTTCGTAGTCCTGCATCATAATAGGCACGGAATCACCGGGAAGGACGAGATCGGCGATCTTGAACAACGTGTTTTCAAGTTTTCCCGACTTGTAGTTATAGATGTTGAGTTGGCCTTTCTCGAAAGAGGCGTATGTCTTTCCATCCTTCATTGAATTCATGCCACGAACACTTCTTGCGGAGAATGTGGGACGCAGATAAAGGTCTTCCAATTCGAAATTCTTCTTTTCTTGGGCCGAGGCCGAAATTGCTCCAAAAACAAGGAACAAACTGATTAATAAGTATTTAGTTTTCATAATTAGAGGTTTTGATTGCACAAAGGTAGAATTTTTTTGAAAAAAGGAAGAAAAAAACTTGTCAGTTTCAGAAAAAGCCGTATTTTTGCACCCGCATTTGGGACGGTAGCTCAGTTGGTTTAGAGCGCATGCTTGACAGGCATGAGGTCACAAGTTCGATCCTTGTTCGCCCCACACAAAACGCCGATGGCGTTTTTTCTTTGAGAGCGGGACGTTAGCCCAGTTGGTTTAGAGCGCTGCCTTCACACGGCAGAGGTCACTGGTTCGAGTCCAGTACGTCCCACAAAGTATTGAGAACCAACCTACAAGGTTGGTTTTTCCTTTATATAGCATATAGGCTCTTGCCCCATGAAAAACAACGTCAACCTCCAGCATTACAACAGCTTCGGCTTCAATGCCGTAGCGAAATATTTCGTCGAAATCAATGACATTCAGCAACTTGAAGCATTGGTTTCTAGCGATGTTTTCAAGCAGGAAAAGCATCTTGTATTGAGCGGCGGCAACAATGTCTTGTTTCAAGACGATGTTTTTGACGGTTTGGTCATCTTTATTAACACGAAAGGCATTGAAATCCCTCTCGAGGATGAAAACGAGGTCATCATCCGCGCCCAAGCCGGCGAGGATTGGCCTGATTTCGTTAAGTTTACGGTCAGCAAAGGTTGGTATGGTTTGGAAAATCTGGCCCACATTCCCGGAAAAGTGGGAGCGGCACCCGTGCAAAACATTGGTGCATACGGTATGGAGTTGAAAGACAGTTTCTTGCAATGTGAAGCCTTTGAATTGGAAACGGGAAAAACCAAGGTTTTCGGCAAAGAAGAATGTCGTTTTGGCTACCGCGAAAGTATTTTCAAAAACGAACAGAAAGGGCAATTCATCATCACATCGGTGGATTTCCTGTTGAAGAAAAACGCCCCTTTCCACCTTGATTACGGCAACATCAAAGCCTATTTGGAGCAAAACGGCATCGAGCCCCCTACCCTGCTCCAACTCCACGATGCCATTTGCGCCATCCGCGACGCCAAACTACCTGATGTAAAGCAGATTGGCAGCGCGGGCAGTTTCTTCAAGAATCCTGTCATTGAGGCGGCGCAATTTGAGGCTTTGCAAAAAGAATTTCCAAACATTCCACATTACGACGAACCCAATGGCAAGGTGAAAGTCCCCGCCGGATGGCTCATCGAGCAGGCTGGCCCTTCGACAAGCCCAGGAACCAGTTGGAAAGGCTGGCGCAACGAGCATGTGGGCGTGTATGACAAACAGGCCCTCGTATTAGTGCATTATGGCGGCGGCTCAGGCCAGGACATCGTTGAGTTGGCTCAAAAAATCCAAGCCTCAGTAAAAACCAAATTTGGCATCCAAATCAGCCCCGAAGTGAATTTCGTTTAGGCATCCAAGACCCCCGTCAAATCAGCAACACTTTCAAACCCATGCCGCTCACAATAATCGTTGATTCCACTGGCCACCTTTGCGGAAACGGCCGGATCGATGAAATTGGCCGTGCCGATTTCGATGGCCGAGGCTCCGGCAAGCATGAACTCGACGGCATCGGTGGCATTGGAAATGCCGCCCAAACCGACGACGGGAATCTTCACCGCCTTAGCCACCTGCCACACCATGCGCAACGCGACAGGCTTCACACAAGCCCCTGAAAGTCCGCCAGTTATCACCGACAATTTTGGCTTGCGTTTCTCCGCATCGATGGCCATGCCCATCAAAGTGTTGATGAGCGAGACCGAATCGGCGCCGGCGGCCTCGGCAGCCAAGGCGATTTCTGCGATGTTGGTCACATTCGGCGACAGTTTGACCATCAGGTGTTTATGATAGACCTTGCGCACCTCGGAAACCACTTGAGAGATGCCCGTGGTGGTCACGCCGAAGGCCATGCCACCTTGTTTGACATTGGGGCACGAAACATTCAACTCGATGGCGGGAATCTTTTCCAATTCGTTCACCATCTCAGCACCGATCACATAATCCTCCAATGTGGAGCCAGAAAGGTTGAGCAGCACATTGGTGTCAAAATCCTTGACGCGCGGATAAATCGTGTCGATAAAGTATTGGACTCCTTTGTTTTGCAGGCCAACGCAGTTGAGCATTCCCGATGGCGTTTCGGCCATGCGCGGATAGGGATTGCCCTCGCGGGGATGAAGTGTCGTGCCTTTCACGATGATGCCGCCAAGTCGCGACAAATCAACAAAATCCGCATATTCCTCGCCGTAGCCAAACGTGCCCGAAGCCGTCATCACAGGGTTACGCAGCACCAAGCCGCGACCCAAATCTATCGTTGTGTTCACCATTTCAACCTCCTTGTGTTAAATACCGGACCTTCCTTGCAAACGCAAACATGGCCTTCGACCGTATCCTCGACGCAACACAGGCAAGCACCAAGGCCGCAAGCCATCAGGTTTTCGAGCGACACCTCGCACCAAGCATCTTTTTCAGCAGCAAGTTTCGCAACGGCTTTCATCATCGGTTTGGGGCCGCAGACGTATATCTTGTCGAACTGCCGTTTGCTCCAAACCGAGTGCATCGAGACAAAGCCTTTCTCGCCGGACGAACCATCTTCTGTAGTCACAAAAGTTTCGCCAAGTTGCTGGTAATCAACCAAACGAAGCAAGTCGGTTTCCGTTTTTCCGCCCAAGAGCAAAGTAGGGTTCATTCCTCTTTCTTTCAGCACTTTGGCGAAGTAAAAAAGCGGTGCGATACCAATGCCCCCCCCCACGAGCAATGCCTTCTCCCCCACTTCGGGGACGGTGAATCCATTGCCCAAGGGCAACACCATACTAATAAAAGTGTCGGTGGCAGTTTGCGCGAGATGCCTTGTGCCTTCGCCTACCTGTTGCACCAACAAATCGATTTCATTTTTCTGGAAATCAACGTCGTGGATGGAAATGGGCCGACGAAGGTATGTGCTTGGCGAGTTGTCGACACGCACCTGCACGAACTGCCCCGGCTGGATGTCGGGCAAGGCCTGCCCAGCCTGGAGCCGCAACAAAACGGAGCGGCCAAAATCTTGCTTTCCGACCAATTTGAAGTCTGCAATTTGTTTTGTCATGTTTTTGGACCTTTATGCGCCACAAATATACAAAAAAAGCTGCCGAAGCAGCTTCTTTTTAGTCATTTTTCAGAATCATTCCGCTTTCTCGGCGGGCGTTTCTTCCTTGGTTTCTTCTTGATTTTCAGGCTCAACGGTGAAGTCGAGCAAACCCTTGTCCATCAGCATTTGATACCATTGGAACACCTTCTTCATGTCGGAAGGGTACACGGCCTCTTCGTCGTAGTCGGGCATGACGAAAGCGAATTTCTCGCGCAGTTGCTCGTTAGAGGCCTTTTTCCATTCGAAGTCGACCTTGTCGCCCATTTTCTCGTTGATCATCTTGAAGACTTCCTTCAGCGGGCGGTCCTCATCGGTCGAGAAGATGGAGATTTCCTCGAGCGAACTCATGCGGTCGCGGGCGAAGGCGGGGATGCACTTGCCGTCGATAACCGACTCCAAAATAATCCTTCCAACGGCCTGAGACTTAATCTGATACAGTCCCGGCTTGCCAGATATCGAAACAATCTTTGTTAAATCCATAGTCAATTCTTTTTACTTTGATCACTTTGTTCTTCAAAAAACGGGTGCAAAAATAGGAAAAAGTTTGTGAAGTTGAGATGTTGATTGCTAATTTGTTGCACCATTTCGGCGAACTCGATTGTCTCTCAGTAATTTACTTTCAATATTCCAATCTCACCTCGTCCACCCAAAGCACATTGTCCAAAGCACCGATGAACGCGCCACGACTGCCAGAGGCGAACCACAAAATGGCATGAGTGACAGGACAATCCGCGTCGGCCCAAGCTTCTTCGAGGATGGGCTTTTTCTTGCCTTTGCTGTTGAAGGCGTACATGTTTTTGTAGCCGGTGATCAAATCCATGTATGGCTTGTAGTCCTTGTTTTTTCTCGCGTCGCCGTAGATGACCGGCAACCTGCTATCGATAATCCAGCCATTGGTCGACTTTTCCACTTGGCACATTGCCGTTCCCACCCGCTTGGCATGGATGTTGCCCTCCGCATCCTCCCACCGGTTTTGCAGGACGAGAACGACTTCGGCTGGGTCATAGCCGTCAAACTCGGTGGCGCGGAATGTGGTGCTCCTTATCAATCTACCCGTATTGGGGATCCTCGCTTTATAATTGAACACCAACGCTTTCGGTCGTTTGGTAAAAGGTATGCCCCAAGTCATGACGGCGTAGGGATTGCTGATGGCCGAAACAGGTTCCTGCGTCTGTCCCCAATAGATGGAACCTGCCGCCATCACCTTTACATTGATAATGCCAGCCACCTTGCAAGACACCATCTGCGACACCATTTTGGCGCATTTTCCGGTGGGTCCGAAGTCGGGCGTGACGTTGGTGCTGGTCTTCACCACGCCCATCACCTTGGCAAAGACATTCGAGGACGACCAAATGGTGTTGTCGTGAGCATAAACGACATTCCCCCGAATGGTATCCGTCGGGCCCACCATATACACAACCTTTTCCTGGCCGCCAATCACTTTCGACTCAGTGATATAACGAACCGCCCATTGGTTGAAATCGCCAAATGGCACCTTTTCGTAACGCTGCGCCGAGGCAGACAAACAGGCCAACAGGCACACTATGATCACTTGAACTTTTGCCATAACTTTTCTACTAATTTATTGGGTAACAAGGCGATCAGAGGCGGCAGATAAACGTTCATGAAACCGGGTTTCACGACTCTTTTCTTTCGCATCATTCCGTTCAAGGCTTTCCGAACCAACCATTGCGGCGTGCCAATCAGCCCGAGTTTCACGCCAAGGTTCAACAGGCTGGGTTTCAGCCTATAAAGCGGTGTTGCAATGGCACCGGGGCATACCGTGGTGACACCCACGCCGTAAGGCCGCATCTCGAAGTAAAGCGACTTGCCGAAACTTTTCAGATAGGCTTTGGTGGCCGCATAAATCGTGATGCCTGGACAAGGCAACTTGGCCGCCATCGACGACATATTAATGATGTATCCAAAGCCTTGCTGTTTCATCCTCTCGCCAAAAAGCACGCAAAGCCGCGTTGGAGAAAAGATATGCAAACGCAACATGGTCAGGGCTTTGGCTTCATTCTCCGCAGTCAGTTCCTCGAAAAAAAACATGCCCGCGTTGTTGATGAGGATGTCGATTTCGAGACCCATGACCTGACAAAAACCGAACAATTCATCGGCAGCGGTTTCCGTGGCCAAATCCTGATAATGCGGAACGATTTGGAGGGTTGTGTTACGTTTCAAGTCTTCGGAAACCTTTTCAAGTTCCTCCTTTTGATTGCTGACTAAAAGCAAGTTACAACCGATTTCAGCCAATTGTCGGGCATACTCCAAGCCCATCCCCGAACTTCCGCCCGTGATAAGTGCCCAAGGCCGATGCCCGTGCGCCTCCTGAAACCGATTCAACCATTTTTTCGTATCCATGCTTTATTCTTTATCACAAAACTCCCAAAACTTTCAAAACTTCACTTGAATCATGGCGGCTACACAACCGTGTGCCGCCGGAAAGCCGCCGGTTGGCAGCTTTCCCTCCCAACTAAAAAGGTTTTGTCCGTTTTGCTGGTTTTGTGACATTTCATAATGTTTTCTCCGCTTTTTTTATCTCTTTCCGTATTGCCCTCGGCAGTTCATCATCCACGCAACGGTGACATTTCATCTCCAAGGTATACATGCACCCGAAGCAATAGTTGGAGTACTTGCACTAGCTACGGGTTACCTAGTCGGCGTGCAGTTTGTTGACGAAGTCTGTGTCATTAATCAAAGCGCGTGCCATTTGCAGGGCGACGAAGCCCGAATCGAGCACTTCCT
>CAMOCK010000172.1 GCA_946610645.1 uncultured Bacteroidales bacterium | reverse complement strand
CGGGTGCGGGCGATGAAGATGTCCTTCACCTTGTCGTTGACCACGAGGTCGACGTAACGCATACGGTAGCGCAGTTCGGGGTCGTTGAATTCGTCGTACTTCACGCCGTCCTTCTCCTTGACGATGGGCAGCGGACGGAGCGATTTGCTCAGCACCGTCAGTTCCTTGACGTGCACCGAGATTTCGCCCATCTGCGTGCGGAAGGCGAAGCCTTTCACGCCGATGAAGTCGCCGATGTCCAAAAGGCGCTTGAAGACGGTGTTATACATCGTCTTGTCCTCGTCGGGGCAGATCTCGTCGCGCTTGATATACAGCTGGATGCGGCCTTTCGAGTCCTGCAGTTCGCAGAACGAGGCGGCGCCCATAATGCGGCGGCTCATGATACGTCCCGCGAGGGTGACCTCTTGGAATTGGTCGGGGTTGTTGTCGTCAAATTGGTTGAGGATGTCCGTGGTGAACACGCTCACGGGGAACGCGGCCTGCGGATACGGATTGATGCCGAGCTTGTAGAGTTCGGCCAACGAATTTCTTCTGATTTGTTCCTGTTCGCTTAACATAATGCGTTGAATTTGGGTGCAAAAGTACGAAAAGGGATTGGATTTCGTCGTTCTTTTTTCCTTTTTCCATAACTTTGCGCCCGATTTAACACCCATCCACCATGCCAACACAATTAATAGAAAATACGCTTCCCAAAAGTTGCATCCACTATTGGACGAACCAAAGCGACGCCGAGACCTGCATCGTTTTCCTACACTCTGCCTTTATGGACCACACTTGTTTTGATGCGCAAATCGACTATTTCGCGCCGCGATGCAAGGTGATTGCCCTCGACTTGATAGGTCACGGGGTTTCGATTGGCAAAGGCGACATCACGGAGACTTCCCATGTGGTTTCGGCCATTTTGGAGAAGGAGAATACACTGAAAGCCAATATAGTAGGCGTTTCCATAGGTGCAGTGCTGGCCGCAGACTTTGCGAACAAGTTTCCCGACAAGGTGGCTTCTTTGTGCTGCGTAGGCGGTTACGACATCAACAACTTCGACCACAACCTTCGGCTCAAGAACAACGGCGAGCACCTCAAAATCATGATGGCGGCGTTTTTCTCCAAAAAGAGATTCACCGAAATGTGCAAGACCTTCGTCGTGACCCCCGAAGCCCAAAAGAAAGTGGGACAATTGGCCATGCGGTTCAAGAAGAGGCAGATCCGGCATCTGGCGAACATCGAGAAGTTGGTCAACCAGCAGAAAAAGCCCAAGCGCGATTACCCACTGATGATCGCCGTTGGCGAGTTTGAGAACGGCGGCTTGGAGGCTTCGCAGCAATGGCACAAGCACGAACCGAAAAGCACCTACATTGTTTTCAAGGGCGCCGGCCACATCGCCAACATGGATGTTCCCGAGGCGTTCAACCAAGAATTGGAGAAGATTTTGAGGTAGGCATTTTGCAGAAAAAGTGTAATTTTGTTCTCCGAAACCAACCTTTATGCAGTTCAAAGACATCATAGGACAAACCGCCGTAAAACAAAGGCTTATCCAAAGCGTGCGAGAAAACCACGTCTCTCACGCACAACTGTTTTTGGGACCAGCCGGAAGCGGAAAACTGCCTTTGGCCTTGGCCTACGCGCAATATATCCTCTGCCCTAACCGCACCGAAACCGACAGTTGCGGCGTGTGTCCCACCTGCCAAAAGATGCAGAAATTAGCCCATCCTGACCTGCATTTCGTGGTGCCAACGGCCACCACGAAAAAGATAAAGAGCAACCCTGAATCCGACCTCTTCATGGAGGAATGGCGCGAGTATGTCATTCAAAACCAGGGCTATGTCGACACTTCGAGTTGGTACTCCTTCCTCGACGTGGAGAACAAGCAGGGCTACATGTCGGTGCGCGACGCGGCCTCGCTGCTGCGCAAGTTGAGCATGAAATCTTACGAGGGCGAGTACAAGATCGCCATCATCTGGATGGCGGAGAAGATGCGCGTCGACACGGCCAACAAGCTGCTGAAACTGCTCGAGGAACCGCCTGAGAAGACCGTATTCCTGCTCATCGCCGAAGATGCCGAAGAATTGTTGGCTACCATCAAGTCGCGCACGGTTTTGGTGAAGATTCCAGCCATCGATCCGGCGGCCATCGAATCGGCCTTGCAAACGCGTCTCGGCTGCGACCCGCAACAGGCCCACAACGCCGCCATGATTTCGGAAGGCGACTGGCTCACGGCCTGCCATTCGGTGAAGGAATCGGAGGAGCGCAAGTTTTTCTTCACCACTTTCCAGCAATGGATGCGCCTCTGTTTCCGCGCCGACTACGTCAACCTCATCAAGTTCTCCGAAGAGGTCAAGCCCATCGGTCGCGAAAAGCAAAAGGAGTTGTTGGACTACGGATTGCGCATCGTACGCAACGCGCTGCTTTTCAACAACAACCTTGCCGAAATCGTGATGCTTCCCGACGACGAGAAGAAGTTCAACGCCAACTTTGCGCCTTTCGTCAATGCAGCCAATTTGTCCGAAATCGCCGCCCTTTTCGACGAAGCCATCCGCCAAATCGAGCGCAACGGCAACGCCCAAATCATCTTCACCGACGTTGGCTTCAAGATGGTGGGACTGCTGAAGAAGAAGTGAGGCTTAGTCTTTTCAAGGTTGGATTGGCGGAGTGTCGTCAAGCCTTTGTGAGGGCAGCCGCACCGAGGATGGCCGCATCGTTGTCGGGCAGTTCGCTGACCCGCACGTCCACACTGCCGTCGTAAACAAAACACAGGTGTTTCTGGAACGAGTCGCGCACGGGTTTCATCAGAGCCTCGCCTGCTTTCACGGGTCCTCCCATCAGGAAAATGGCTTCGGGGCCGCTGAATGCCACGGCGTTGGCCAATGCGATACCGAGCCAATAGCCTGTCATTTCAAGCACTTTGAGGGCCAAAGGGTCTCCGTTTTGGGCTGCGTCGCCCACCATTTTGCTTGTCAGGTCGTCGGGTCTCACTTTTGACAGCGGGCCGTTGTAGTTTGGGTCGGCTTTCATTAATTCCGTTGCTGTTCGTCGGATGCCCGTTGCAGAGGTGTAGGTTTCGAGACAACCGTTTCTTCCGCAGCCGCAATGCCGGCCTTCGGGAATGAGGATGGCATGGCCCAATTCGCCTGCACCGCCCGTCTTGCCGTGCACCAGTTTGCCATCCACCACGATGCCGCTTCCCACGCCCGTGCCGAGGGTGAAGGTGATGAAGTTTTTCATGCCTTTGGCGCCGCCGTAAACGAGTTCGCCATAAGCGGCGGCGTTGGCGTCGTTGGAAACCACGACAGGCACGTCCAAGAGGCTGTGGAACATTGACGCGATGTCGACGGTCCCCTTGAAGTTGAGGTTGGTGGCTCCTTCGATGCAGCCCGTGTAGTAGTTGCCCGCCGGTGCCGCAATGCCAATGCCGTCGATGGCGGCAGCATCGTTTTCGGACATCAGTTTTTTGATTCTATGGCAAATATCTGACACATAGGGTTCTACATCAAAATACATGCCGGTCGGAAGGGTCTTTTTGGCCAGGCAAAGGCCGTCGTTGCGCACCAAGCCGATGTCGGTGTTGGTGCCGCCAATGTCGATTCCTATGGAATAAGTGTTCATGATTTGAAGGTTTTGAAAGGGCTAAAGTACGGATTTTTGGCAAACGACGACTAAATTTTCTACTTTTGTCGCTCAAATCCGTTTCCCATGAAAAAACTATTATCACTATTAATGGCCTTGGTTTTAGTGGCCGCCTGCACTCCAAAAGACACCGACTTGACCACCACTTTCGAGAAGTCAAACTTCTTGGAAACAGACGATTACGATGGGACTATTGCCTATGCGAGGCAACTCGCCAAGCAGTTCAAGGAGGTGCATTACCAGACCATTGCCACCACTGCCCAAGGCCGAGAAGTGCCTTTGCTGATTGTCGATGAAAACGGCTACACCAAGCCCAAGAAAATCCGTAAGAGCGGCAAAAGCATCATCCTCGTTGAGGCGTGCATCCATCCAGGCGAACCCAACGGCAAGGATGCCATGTTTATGCTCATTCGCAACATGCTGAGAGGCAGGGAGAACGGCGACCTGTTGAAGGATTTTTCGTTCTTGTTCATCCCCGTCTTGAGTCCCGACGGATTGGCAAATTTCTCGCCTTTCAAGCGCATCAACCAGAACGGTCCGAAGGAAATGGGCTGGCGCGTGAACGCACAGGGGCTCAACCTCAATCGCGACTTTACCAAGCTCGACTCACCTGAACTTCGCGGCTTTGTAGAGTTGTTCAACCGCTGGCAGCCCGACCTCTTCTTCGACACTCACGCTACCAATGGTGCTGATTACCAATATGTAACCACCTATTCCATCGAGGATTTCGGCAATTACGATGCCGGCATCAGCTATTGGCTGAGCCGTGTTTGGGAACCGAAAATCAAGATGGCGATGAACGCACTTGACATGCCCGTCACGAGATACATCGAGTTTCATCCTTGGGGCGACCCTACCGCGACACTTTATGATGAGAGTTTTTCGGCCATGTTCTCCGAAGCCTACACCACTGCCCGAAACTGCCCGGGCATTTTGCTTGAGACGCACATGCTGAAACCCTATAAAGACCGCGTTTTGTCGTCGTATCACATGATTGTGGAAACGTTGAAAATCATCCGCGACGACAAGGCTAATTTCCAAAACGTCATTGTCGAGGCCAAGAAGAACGACTTGAACCTCAAGGAGTTGCCTATTAATATGCAGAGTGAGTTGAACGACACGCTTTGGGTGGATTTCTTGGGTTATCATTTCGACACGGTGCACAGCGACATCACTGGCGGCTGGTATTATGCCTACGACACCACGCGCCCCGAAACGCGCCGCACCCGCCGTATCCGTGCCACCCGACCAGAGAAAACCCTTGCCGTGCCCAAGGAATACATCATTCCGGCACAATATAAAGAGGTGATTGACATTGTGAAGGCGCATGGTTTCGACATCAGCTTCCTGAAGTCGGAGAAAACCTTGAAAGTTGACACCTACCGTTTCGAAAACGTGGCATTTGCCCCCCAACCATCCGAAGGTCGATGCCGTGTGGCGCATTTCGATGCACAAGAAATCACCAAAGACATCACCTTCCCCAAAGGCTCGGCGGTGGTGAAGACTTCGCAGAACGGTATTCGCCTGTTAATGAACCTCTTGGAGCCTGAAATGCACGGCTCGTTGTTTGAGTGGGGCTTCTTCAACCATGTACTTCAGCGCGTGGAGTATTTCGAGGTCTATAAAATGGAGCCGATGGCCAAGGAAATGCTTGCCGCCGACCCGTTTTTGGCCGAGCAGTTCCAGCAATGGATGGCCTCTTTCCCTAAAGACAAGCAGCCCTCGCAATACGAGGTTTTAGGCTGGTTCTATGAACGATCGCCCTACTGTGACAAGGATTATTTGGTGTATCCTATCGGAATAGTTCGATAAGACACAAGTCAATACATCGCGGTCATCTTAATCCATTCGCGGCCTTGGGCGCATATCTCCTCGACTTCCGAAACGGTCTTGGGAATCGGTCTGCCAAGGATGCGGTTGCCGTCAGGCGTGATGAGCAGGTCGTCCTCGATGCGGATACCGCCGAAGTCCTTGTAAGTCTCCAACTTGTCGTAGTTGATGAAGTCTTTCATCTTGCCTTCGGCCTTCCACATGTCGATGAGGGTGGGGATGAAGTAGATGCCCGGCTCGTCGGTGACCACGAAGCCTGGCTTCAGGGTCTTGCCACAGCGCAATCCGCTGAAACCTAACTTGGTGGAACGCGGCGTGATGTCGTCGTAGCCGACGTATGTCTCGCCGAGGCCTTCCATGTCGTGAACGTCCATGCCGAGCATGTGGCCGAGGCCATGAGGCATAAAGAGCCAGTGGGCGCCGTTCATCAAGGCTTCTTCGGTGTCGCCTTTCATCAGGCCAACGCCTTTCAAGCCCTCAATCAAGGTGCGGCAGGCGAGGGTGTGCATTTCTAAATAAGGAATGCCAGGGCGGGTCTTGTCGGCCACGATTTGGTTGGCGGCGAGCACGATTTCATAGATTTCGCGTTGGCGCGTGTTGAACTTGCCGCCTACGGGCGTGGTGCGGGTGAAGTCGGATGCGTAATAGTTCTCTGTTTCGGCACCGCAGTCGCACACCATCATGCGGCCTTCCTTCAGCACGTTGTGGTGACCGTGGTTGTGCAAGGTCTGGCCGTCCACACTCAAAATGACGGGGAACGACACAGGGCCGCCGCCCGACAGCGAAAGGCCTTCCACCACGCCGGCGATTTCTTGCTCGATCATGCCGGGCTTGCACATCTTCATGGCGGTGGTGTGCATGTAATAGGCGGTGTTGGCGGCGCGTTCCATCTCGGCGATTTCGAGTTCGCTCTTCACCTCGCGCATGGCGATGACGGCCTTGATGAGTTCCACGCTGACATATTCCTGCACCTTATTAATATGGCATCCCAACCATTCGGAGCACTGGATTTTGGTGTCGCCGCGATAGGTGGGCAGCATGTGGATTTGGCGTCCTTTGGCGATGGCTTGTTGGATGTATTCTCCGAACTTGTTGAAATCTCGGCAGTCGGCGATGCCGATGCGGTCGCCTTGTTCCTTGAGCGAGGGCAGGGGGCCGCACCAAATCACGTCGTCGATGGTCACGTCCACGCCGAAGAGGATTTCCTCGCCCGTTTCGAAGTCGATGACACCGACCAAGTCGGGGTGGTTGAGGCCGAAATAGTATGAGAAGTTGCTGTCCTGACGGTAGATGTAGGTGTTGTCAGGGTAGTTGAAGGGCGCTTCGTTGTTGGCCGGGAAGAAGGCGATGCCCTTCGTGATTTTGCTTTTCAATGTGGCGCGTCGGCCACTGTATACGTCTTTTGCGAACATGTTTATGTTGTTTAATTGTTGATCGTTGAATTGTTGTAGAGCCGCAAAATTTTGTGTCTCTATATGGTTTTGCAAAAATAATCATTTTTTCATTGCCGCCTCAATCTCATCTATTTCCGTCGGCAGTCCCTCGAACAAATTGATGGGTTCACTTTCAGTGATGAGCAAGTCGTTCTCGATGCGGATGCCGATGCCTTCCTCGCGGATGTAAATCCCTGGCTCGCAGGTAAGTATCATGCCAGGAGCGAAGGGCTCGAACTTGTCGATGCTGTCGTGAACGTCGAGGCCGATGTGATGCGACATTCCGTGCATCAAATATTTCTTGTAGAGCGGCTTGTCGGGGTCTTGGTTTCTCAGTTGCTCGGCGGTGAACAGGCCCAATCTGACCATCTCCGGTTCCATCAGGCGGCGTGTGGCCTCGTTGATTTCGTTGATGGTGCAGCCCGGTCGGTACAGTTTCGTGATTTCCTTCATCACGCGCAGCACGGCGTTGTAGCAATCGCGCTGTCTTTCAGTGAATTTCCCGTTGATGGGAATGGTGCGGCTGAGGTCGGAGGAATAGTTGTTCAGTTCGCAGCCGATGTCGAAAAGCAGCAGGTCGCCGTCGCGCAAGAGGCTTTGGTTCTTCGAGTAATGCAGGCAGCAGGCGTTCTTGCCTCCCGCGATGATGGGCGCGTAGGCGTGTCCCGTTGCGTTGTTTTTCTTGAAAACATATTCGATTTCGGCCTGTACCTCATATTCGTACATTCCTGGCCTTACGGTCTGCAAGCAACGGCGGAACGCTTTTGCGGTAATATCGCAAGCCTGGCGGGTGACCTCAATCTCGTCTTCCGACTTCACCATCCGCAAGGCGTTGAGTATCGGCGCGGTGCGTCCGTAGTTGTGCATCGGGTAACGTTCCTTCACTTGCTTCACGAAACGCTGTTGGATGGTCTCGATGGCGCACTCGTATTTCGGGTATTCGTAGGTGTTCAGGAAAATCGTGTCGGCATAGCCAGAAAGGGCGATGTCGTTCAGGAAACTCCAGAATGCGTCGCTGCCCTTAACGGTCTTCACGCCCGACAGCTCGGCGGCTTGGGCGTTGTCGAGCATCTCGCCTTGCCAGGTGGCCTTCACCTCGTCGTAAGGCTCGATGAAAAGGATTTCGCGCAGGGCCTCGATGGGATAGTCGGGCGCGATGAGGAGATAGGCGTTTTCCTCGTTGATGCCCGTAAGGTAGAAGAAGTCGGACTGTTGTCGGAAGGGAAAGAACTCGTCGCCGTTGCGCGGCATAGGCTCGTTGGCGGTAAAGACTGCCACGGACTTGGGTGGCAGTTGCGTCGCAAGGTTGGCCCTGTTGCGGATGAAAAGTCGGTTGTGAAAGGGGGTGGTCATAACTCGAAGAATTTCGATAAAAGTGCCTGCAAAAATAGCATTAATTTTCATCAAAAGCGTATCTTTGCGCCATGATTATTTTGGATAACGTAATCGTCACTGACGAGTTCCTGAACGCCCAATTCTGTTGTAGCCTGCCGCGCTGCAAAGGTTGGTGTTGCGTGGCCGGCGACGCGGGTGCACCTCTCGAACCCGCTGAAATCGAGCGCATAGAAGACAATCTCGAAGCCATCAAGCCGTATATGCGCCCTGAGGGCATCAAGGTGGTGGAGGCGAATGACGTGTATGATTACGATGAAAGCGGCGACTTGGTCACGCCTTTGGTGAACGGCGAGGAGTGCGCTTTTGTCTATTTCCACGAAAATGGCACTGCCCTTTGCGCCATAGAGAAAGCCTATCTTGAAGGCAGATGCGACTTCTGGAAGCCCATTTCGTGCCATCTTTACCCCATCCGTTTGGTCGAAAAGGATGGTTTTACTCATGTGCTCTACCATGAATGGAGCGTTTGTGTGCCAGCCAAGCGCAAAGGCGAAAAGGAAGGCATCCCGTTGTGGAAGTTCCTCAAAGGCCCGATGATTCGCAAGTTCGGCGAGGAATGGTACAATAAATTCAGCCAAATGGCCGTTTCAAGAAGCGAGAAATGAAGCGTCTGATAGTCATAGCATTACTCTTGGCTTGCAGTGTTGCTGCCGTTGCGCAAAGCGACGACAAAGCAAAGCACGGCAGAATCAATTATTATGGGATAGTGGTGGCCACCGATAGTTTGCGACCTATTCGTAACACACACGTCATCAGCAAGATGGCGCATTGTGGAACGGTGACTAACCTCGACGGCCGTTTCGTCATTCCTGCCAAAAGCATCGACACGCTTTGGGTGAGTTGTTTGGGCTATTCGCGCCAACTGATTCCTATCGATTCGACCATGGCTGCTGACCGCGACACGCTTTTCATCAAATTGCGCAGCGACACCATCACATTGCGCGAAGTGACGGTGTTTCCGTTCTATAATTATGAGACTTTCAAGGAAATGCTTATCACCATGCCTTCTATCGAGGTGCCGCGCGAAATCCAAAAGACTTATGAGGACTTGGAAGACCTTTGGATGAGCCGGACACCAGCGGGCAACGGCATGCTGACTGTTACGGCCAACCCAATACAATTCCTTTACGACAAGTACAACAAGTCGGCACGAAGGCAAAGCATGCTGCTTCGGAATCGCCGGATATACAACGAAATGTTGCGCGAACAGGGCCGCACCGACGAACTCTTGCCCGATACGACCAGCCTCCCCATGAATTTCAAGGTTTATGAGCTTGACGAGATGGCCGAATCTGGCGAAAACAACTTAGGAAAGTCGAGAAAAACCTATCGGCGCATGTATAATGACATCATGCGTGAACAAGGCCGCTACAACGAACTGCTTCCCGATTCGCTTGACTATCCTGTTGAGTACAAGGTATTTGAACCCGACGAGGCAAGCAAGGTGGGGAAGGCGAAACCCTTGGTGCCTAAAAAGAAATACATTCGTTTTGGGAACTAACGTAATGAAAATGACTCTCCGCGACTGGCTCGATAGCATCCTCAACCTGTTTTATCCGCGTGTGTGCGCAGCTTGCGGCGAGCCTTTGCTCAAGGACGAGGAAACGGTGTGCCTCAAATGCCGATTCACGATGCCGAAAACAGGCTACGAGAAGAATCCCGATAACCCGATGGCGCAGATGTTCTACGGGCGTGTCATGTTTCATGCGGTGACGGCGTGTTTCTTCTTCGCCAAAACGGGTAAGGTGCAGCATCTTATCCACGAACTGAAATACAAGGGCAACAAGGAAGCCGGTGTTTTCCTCGGACAGCAAATCGGCCAAAGCATCAAGGAAGCGCCGCTCTTCCAAGGCATCGACTACCTGATTCCCGTGCCGCTCCACCCCAAAAGGGAGAAGCAGCGCGGCTACAACCAAAGCCTGATGATAGCCCAAGGCATCCACGAAGTGACAGGGATTCCGATTGGTGATAAATTCCTTGTCCGCGCCGTCTACACTGCCACACAGACCAAGAAAACCGCCGATGAACGCTTCAAGAATGTGAAGGACATCTTCGAGGTGCGCCATGCCAACGAACTGGAAAACAAGCACCTGTTGTTGATTGACGACGTGCTGACCACGGGCGCCACACTTGAAGCCTGCGCCCATCAGTTGGAGGCCATTCCGGGCGTTACGATCAGCGCGGCCACGGCAGCCTGCGCCGGAAATTGAGCGTTTTTTTCGTGTTTTCTGCATTCCAATTCAATAAATGCCTATTTTTGCGGCATCAAACTTATTTAAAACTCAATCAATTAAATTCATTCATTATGAAAAGGATTACATTAGCCATTGTGGCCTTGGTCATCGGCTTTGCCATGACTTCATGCGACAGCACGTCGCCGAAAGAGAAAATCATGAAGTCTGTCGACGAGTTTTTCGTCCAGGCCGAACAAAACGTCCAAAAAGTCGCGTCGGGCGAAGAGTTCATGAACTATTTTTCCGATTTCGAAATCCAAAAATCGAAACTCGTCGAGAACCTGTTTGGCCCTTATACGGATAAGGACGGCAACATCACGGGCATTTCCGACAGCGACATGGAGGAAATCCAAAGCTACATGTACGACCGCGCCACGGCCTACAACAAGGTGGAAGGCGCAAAGTGCGCTGAGTTCCTCGAACCCCTCATTGCCAACTATGAGGCAGCAGTCGAAGCCTTGTATGCAGCCGCTTTGAGCGACGAAACGGTCGACGAAGCGACCTATAACGGCTTGGTCGACAACTTTGACCTAGCCGAAGCAGGTTTGGCTTTGTTCGCCGACTACGACAACGTTCCTGCGGAACTGCAAGAACGCGGTAAGGCCGCTGAAGCCAAGATCGACGAACTCATCGCTGCAATGCAAGACTAAAGTTGGGTTGGACCAACGATCATCAAAAAACCACCGCTTTCAAACGAAAGCGGTGGTTTTTTCATCATGGTAGAGACGGTGCTGGTGCCGTCTCCACAACAACAGGCGCTATTCGTAAACCTTCGGCGTTTCTTCGCCATTGAGAACACGCAAGCCGTTCAGGGCCAAGGCTTTCATCTCGTCTTCGCCAGGATAGACATACACGGGCGCAATCTTGCCCACATGCTCCTTGATGAGGGCGCAGAAACCCTTGTCGTAGGCCATGCCGCCAGTGATGTAGATGCCATCCACGTCCATGCTGAAGGCCGAAGCCGCCAGTCCGCCCACTTCCTTGGCCACTTGGTAGGCCATGGCTTGGTAGACTTTCTCCCACTCCTTGTTGCCAGCCTTCACGGCGTTTTCCACTTCAAGGGCGTCGTTGGTGCCCAAATAGGCCACAAAACCGCCTTTGCCTTTCAGCATCTGGCCGATTTCCTTCTTGGTGTACTTGCCGCTGAAGCAGGCATCGACAAGGAAACCGGCAGGCAGCGAGCCGGCACGTTCCGGCGTGAAGGGGCCGTCGCCATTAAGGGCGTTGTTGGTGTCCACCACACGACCTTTCTTGTGCGCGCTCACGCTGATGCCGCCGCCCAAGTGGATGGCGATGATGTTCATGTCTTCGTACTTGCGACCGAGGTCTTTGGCCAACTGGCGGGCGATGATCTTCTGGTTCAGCGCATGGAAGATGGAGATGCGCGGGAACAGCGGGTGGCCCGAATAGCGTGCCACCTCGTCCATCTCATCGACCACGACGGGGTCGGCGATGTAGGCTTTCACGCCAAGCCCTTTGGCTATGTCGTTGGCAATAAGGCCGCCAAGGTTGGAGGCGTGTTCGCCGTAGGTGCCGGCGGTGAGGTCGCCAATCATCTTTTCGTTCACCTCATAAACGCCGGAAGTCAGCGGGTGCATCAGGCCGCCGCGACCCACGATGCAGGCCATCTCCTTGAGGTCGATGCCAGCCTCTTTCAGTTCGTGAAGGATGGCTTCGGTGCGGAAAGGCTTCTGGTCGGCGATATGCTCGTATTTCGAGACTTCCTCGGTCGAATGCTTCAGGTTCTTCTTGAAGACTTGGTTCTCGTCCTCAAACACGGCGATTTTGGTCGAGGTGGAACCTGGGTTTATCGTTAAAATCTTGTATGCCATATTGTTGATTGTTTATAGGTTTATGCCATCATTGCGGCCAAGGCGATGGAGTACAGCTTGGTCTTCGAGGTGTCGCCGCGCGACGAGAGCACGCAAGGCACCTTGGCACCCATCAGCATGGCGCCCACTTCGCTCTTGTCGAACTTGGTGCAGCACTTGTAGAACACATTGGAGGCTTCGAGGTTGGGGAACACGAGGCAGTCGGCGTCGCCGGCCACGGGGTTCTTCATGCCCTTGATGGCTGCGGTCTCCGCATCCAAGGCGAGGTCGAGGCTGATAGGGCCTTCCACCATACAACCCTTGATTTGGCCGCGCTCAGCCATCTTGGCGATGATGGCAGCATCGACGCAGGCGGGGATGCCCGCGCTCATCTGCTCGGTGGCAGTCACCAAGGCGACTTTCGGGCATTCAACGCCGAGTTTCTTGGCCACGCTGGTGACATATTTGAGCAGTTGTTGCTTCTGCTTGATGTCGGGCAGCGGGATGATGGCGCAGTCGGAGGCGACCATCAGCTTGTGGTAGTTGGGGTTCTCGATGACGGCGACGTGGGCCAGCGTAACGTTGGGCGGGCAGAGGCCGCGTTCCTTGTTGAGGATGGCGCGCATGTACTTGTCGGTGGGCAGCAAGCCTTTCATTAGGATGTCGGCCTCGCCGGCATTGATGAGGTCGCAGGCCATAGTGGCAGCCTTCGTGTCGACAGGCTCGTTGATGACCTTGAAGTTGGCCATATCAATGCCTTCTGCCTTGCACACTTCGGCAATCACTTTCTCGTCGCCGATGAGGGTGGCCTCGATGAGGCCTTCCTTGACGGCGGCGTTCACGGCGCAAATGGTGTGGTCGTCGTTGGCATAAGCAGCCACGAGGCGTTTCTTGGGTTTGCTGCGCAAAACCTCGAACATTTGTTCTAATTTTCTGATTTCCATAATTCTGCAATTTAATATTTAAAGATTTAATAATTCAAGATTTATGACACTTCTCCCCATGAGGCTGGAAACGGAATCTTGTTTGCTTTATAATAAAGGATAATCGGGTCGTAATCCAAATCGTCAGCCCAAGTGAGGGTTTTCAATTCAGGATGGATGTAGGCTTTCTTGAACAAATTCATGTTCAACAAAAGGTTGTAAGGTTTCGAGGAATGAATCACATCGTCAAAGTCAACAAGCCCTGATGTTCCGTCTTCAAAAGACACTTTGTAGATGTAATCGTGCTGGTATTCAATATTTTTCAAATCGTAATTCATTTTATAATGGCTTGATTTTTACAATATTACCCTTCTTCGCTTCTTCCCAACAAAGCATCAATTCCTCTTGGTGCATCTTTGCCCATTCCGCAACAAGCCCGAAAGTCTTTGGCGGCAAGTCACCAATCATCAACCCGAAGTCCTTAATCCTTATAGATGCCTCATACTCATTGTATCTCACATGAAAATGAGGCGGATTGTGGTCCGAAAAATTCATTGTGATGATGATTCCCAAAAAACGGCTTATTTCTGGCATAAGACATTATTTTGTGGCAAAAGTACAAAATAAAACCTTCACCCCAAAGGAATCTTTTTCAAAACCTTGTAAAACGGCCCTGTCGGTTGCAGGAAACTCTGGTAATACACCAATTCCTTCACCTCGACGTGGAGGTAGGTCTTTTGCTCGATGCCATTGTAAATCTGCATAAAGAACTGTTTGTCAACCAATGACTTGATGCGACAAACGGTGAGATGTGGCACGAAGTTCTGGCGGTCGCGGAGGTAGCCCAAGTCGTCGAAAGCGTCCAAAAGGTCGTTTTCGAGGTCGAACAAGGCTTGGGGTTGGTCGTTCATGCCGAGCCAAAGCACGCGCGGCACGCGGTTGCTGCCGAAAAGCCCCGTGCGGTCAAAGTCCATAGCAAAAGGCTGATGCCGCTTGGCCACTTTTTGGCACGTTTCGATGATGGCAGGAATGTCGTCAACGGGCGTGTTGCCAAGGAATTTCAGCGTCAGGTGAATGTTCTCGGGGCGGCAATAATTGATGTATTTTTCATGCGTCAGGTTTTTCTTCAGCCGCTCCACCAGGCCTGTGTAGTCGGCGGTGGAAGGGATGTGGATGGCCAAAAAAGTGCGCTTGGTATTCATTTTGCGATGGAATTTGCTAATTGGTAAAACTTACAGGATCGGTATTTCAACCCAGTGCCCAT
This sequence comes from uncultured Bacteroidales bacterium, assembly GCA_946610645.1. Taxonomy (GTDB): domain Bacteria; phylum Bacteroidota; class Bacteroidia; order Bacteroidales; family F082; genus Limimorpha. The sequence continues at coordinate 1,172 of CAMOCK010000172.1, read as the reverse complement.
CCTTGAAATTCACCACGTTACGGTATCCGGCCTTTTTTAACGTTTCCTCGGCAGCGGCAAATTCGAGGGTTATTTCGCTAAAGTGATGCGCGTCGGCGGAGATGATGGTGGGGATATTCATCTTGCAGGCTTCCTCCATCAGCCAAGGCGAGGGATAGAAGCCGTTGTAACGTTTCTTGTAGAGGCCGCGCACGTTGACTTCCATCACCAAACCCTTCTCGCGGATGAGGTCTAAGGTCTCGAAAGCCAAGGCGCGATACCACGGCTCGTCTTCGTGGAAATAGCGGTCGCGGTTGTGCATCTTGATTTTGTCGAAGTGCGCGATGATGTCAAACATCTCGTTTTCAATCATTTCGTTGGTTTGTTCGTAGAATCGGCGCACGGCGCGACGGATGTTGCCGTCGAAGAATTTTTGCAGTCCTTCGTCATAGACTTCCCACTTCGAACCGTCGATGAACCAGATTTCGTCGGGATGAGCCGACTGCCCTACCAGATGCACGCCACCAATCAGATAATCAAGGTGATACTTCTCTTTGGTCGTGACAAAAGGCTCCGAAACACCCGTTAGGTAATCTGCCTCCAAACCACAATACAAGTCGATTCTGTCCTTGAATTCTGCTTTCAATTGCGCGATTTCGGCCACATAACGCGGCATGTCGGCGGCTTTCACCGAAAAATTGTTGTCGAAAGGCAGGGGGCTGTGTTCCGAAAAACCAAGTGTCGTCAAGCCTTGGCGGACGGCCTCTTCCACGATTTCGCGGGGCTGCGACTTGCCGTCGCTGTAAATGCTGTGGGTATGTAGATTGAAGTTTTGCATGGCTTTTATTTTCCTACTTTCACCCGCATTCCATCCGAATACGCACTGAACTCGGGCGCATACTGGCACTGGATCAGAGCGTAGCCGTTGTTCAAGTGGCCTTCCTTGGTGACGAACATGCTGTATTCAAGTTGGTGCGTGCCCTTGGGCAGACGCTCGATGAAGAACTCCATGTCGGTGTCGGTGTTGCTCTGGTAATTGCTCATGCGGTCGTTGTACTCGTAGTGCGAGATTCGCTCTATCGGCTCGAAACCAGCGGCACGGAGGTCTTTCACGAAGACATAGCTCATGTCCTGCTCGTTGGTGAAGGTGATTTTCACGGTCAACTTGTCACCGACCTTCAAGGCTTGGTTTG
>CAMOCK010000171.1 GCA_946610645.1 uncultured Bacteroidales bacterium | reverse complement strand
CCGTTGTTGGCCGTGGCCGTAACGGTGCACGATTGGCCTTGGGTATAGGTGCCACCGCCCGTCACCGTGCCGCCATTGGTTGGGGTGGCCGAAACCGAGATGGTGTAGCTCTGCGGCTGCGCCTCGAAATTGGCCACCAAAGTGCGGTTGCCTGTCACGTTGAAGGTATAGTTGGCGTTGGTAGAGACCACGGTGTTGCCTTCCTTCCAATTGACAAAGGTGTAGCCGTTGTTGGCCGTGGCCGTAACGGTGCACGATTGGCCTTGGTTGAAGGTGCCTCCGCCAGCGACGGTGCCGCCTTCCTCGGGATCAGCCGACACGCTGACGGTGTATTGCGTGGTGCCGCCGTTAGTGATGTTTACCGTACCCACGTAGGTAATCTTGTTGTAGCCAACCACGGTGAGGGTGGCGGTGCCAGTGGTTCCTGGAGCGGCGAAGGTGATGTTTGCCATACCGTTATTGATGGTGGCCGATCCCATGATTTCGCCATTGCAGGTGAGGGTGGCCAAAGCGCCGTTGCTGTTGGTGGCGTTCACGGTGAACGAGGTCGCTGAGGTACCCATCGACGAGGCATGGGTCACGTTCATGTTGGTCGGAGTGGCGGTGCGAACCATCAAGGTCGGGTCGCCGAAGAGGTTCCAGGTCATGTAAGTGCCCAAAGCCGAGCTGTTGTTGATGCCGTATTGGTCGAGAATTTTCATATTGCCGTCGGTCGAGATGCCGCCCAAGGTGCGCTTGATATTGTTGCTGTAACTCTCAACAAGCACATCCACCATTTCGTCCTGTCCGTATTGCGGGGGTTGCCAGGGCTGGGAAATGTACGAGAACATTCCGCCGATGGCTCCCGTGGGTTCGCCTGTGGTGTTGTTGGTGGCACGAAGCCATGCCTCGGCGAAGCATGTGCCGCTGTAGTCGTATTTGCCGTTGTCGCAGGCCACAGACCAAATGAAGGGCAGCTTGTTGTCGTTGGTCAAGGCGTTGACGTGCGAGTTGCTGTAGCTGAAAACGCCCCAACTAGTGGTTGAGCCGTGGTTGCAGTAGTTGATGATGCCAACGCCTTCGTTGATGTGCTGGCTGATGAGGGCGGCGCTTGAGGTCACGCCCGCAACGGCTTGATAGTCGCGATGGACGGTCTCGTAGCCGTATGCTAAAAGGTCGTCACGAATCAGGTCGATGTGCTGATGGTCGTATTCTCCAAAGTGGCCTGGACCTTCGTTTTTGGCGATACCTTCGCCTACATTGAGCCAAGTGTCGGAAGAATTGATGTCGCGCTCATAGTGGATGACCTTGTTCACCTGCGTGGTCACATGGGTGGCGTTTTCGGCGGAAAAACGACCCACGATGACGTCATTATAATAGTCGTTTCCGGCCAACTGTCCATACCATTGGTCGGAACGGCCGCTGTAGCCGCCGTTGTAGGCATAATAGCCTTGGATGTGCTGCGAATCACCGACCAAAAGGATATGGCTTATGTTGGGATTGTTGTCATATTGGCCTTGAATATAGGACTTCAGCGCATCGCTGGTGAAGCCCGAAGTAGAAGTCCCTACCATCGTCGTGGGACGGCCAATCTGCTTTTTCCAAGCCACGAAAGGCTCCATCGCGCTCATGAAAGCGTCGTGGCAGATGATGAGCAGTTCACCAGTTTCACCGACGGCATTGTATTTGCCCATTCCCTCGTTGTAGTTGATGAAATGGTTGGCATAGAGGTCGCCAAACTCGGGGTCCATCTTCACCGTGTTCGAGCGGCGGTCAATGGTGTTTTCGCCTTGTCCCCTGTCGGCAAACATCTCAATGGTCATGTTGTGATATACGCGCAAGGTCTTGGAAATCGGGTTGTAGGCGAAAGGATAGACGACCATGTTCTGCCCACGGAAGTCGCGAAGGATGTAAGGCTCGTAAAGGACCACATTCTCGGCGGGGAAGAAAGCGTCGGTCGAATAGGCCTCGCCGTAGGTGTAAGGCACCGTAGCAGGATCGATTTGTCGGCTGAAGTCGCCTTTCGAAGGAGCCACTTCCATCAGGAAATCAGTGTATTGCGACTCAATGACGCGAATGTTGTAGTGCTGGTGGTCGCCAACCATCACGGGCACGGCAATCATGGGCAGGTTGGGTTCGCCCGCTTCAGCGGTGCTGACGGTCTTGGGAACCGAGATGATGTTGGCTTCGCCACGCGGTGTGGTCACCTCGAAAGCGTAGAATCCGGGGAGTTGCACGTTTACGGTAATCCTTGATTCGGAAGACGAAACGAGCGTCGTCTTGACGGTGCTCGGTGTGCCGCCATCGATGGCGACCCACTGCTGGCCGAAGGTCACGACCGAAAGCATGACGAGCAAAAGAGTAAAAAACTGTTTTTTCATAAAGTTGAAATTGGGAATTTTAGGGGGCAAAAATAGTGTTTATTTTGGAAAAGGGTATTGTTTTTGTGTTTTTTTGCGCATAAAAGCCACTGAATCGCCCCAAGCACCATATAAAACTTTGTGCCCGATGGCGGCGAGACGCATGTCTAAGCAGGTTTGGCATTGGTCGGGCTTGTCGCCGACGCAGGCCTTGTCGGGGTAGATGAGGTAGTTCTCGCGGAACTCGTTGGGCGTAAGGTTGGGCATGATCACGTTGGCACCCGCCGCGATGGCCTTTTCGCGCCCTTGCGGGTCGACGGTTTGGTTGGCCGTGGCCGCCACCATGTTGATTTCGGGCATCATCAAGCGTAGCGTGGCTATCATCTTCAAAGTCAGTTCCATACGTTTTTCGGCGGACGGAATTTGGTCTCTAAACTCCCAAAGCGGCGTGTCGGGGTGGGGAATGAATGGCCCCATGCCGACCATGGCAACGTCTTTCTTCTTGAAAAACAGCAGGTCGGCGGCGAGGTCGTCCAAAGTCTGGAAGGGAAGGCCAACCATCACGCCGGTTCCGGTTTGATAACCAATCCTTAAAAGCGTGTCGATGCAGTTCAAGCGCGTTTGGAAGTCGTGTTTCGCATCGCGCGGGTGAATCTTGTAATAAAGGTCTTCATTGGAGGCCTCGATGCGGAGCAGATAGCGGTGCGCTCCCGCCTCAAACCATCGGCGATATGTTTCTTCAGTTTGCTCGCCCAACGAGAGCGTAATGCCCAAACTCCCGTTGTCTATCTTCTTGATTTCCTGTACTAAATGAGTGATTTTGTCCACAAAGGCCTTGTCGCTCCTCTCGCCGCTTTGCAAGGCCACCGAGCCGTAGCCGAGCTTGTGGGCAAGTTGGGCACATTCGATGACTTCCTTGTCGCTGAGTTGGTAGCGCTCCACCTTCAGGTTCTTGCAGCGCACGCCGCAGTAAAGACAGTATTTTGTTCAGATGTTGCTGTATTCAATCAGCCCGCGCAGGTGGACGTTGTTGTCCAAATGCGCCAGTTTCACCTGCAAGGCATGGTCGAGAAGTTGCCTCAGGTCCTCTCCTTCGGCGGCAAGGAGTTGCTTGATTTCCTCAAGAGAGAAGTCGGTCTTGTGTAAGATTTCGTCGAAATTCGGCATAAGGATGGAGATTTGCCGGCAAAAGTACTGATTTCCGTTAAACGTGCCTTGTCGTTTTTGGTTTTTTTCTATTTTTGCAGTCACGTTGTTTTACCCAGCGAAAGTGAAATCCCAAAACTGAAATATCATGTTCAAAGGACATCCCAAAGGGCTTTACGCCCTCGCATTGGCCAACACGGGCGAACGATTCGGCTACTACACCATGTTGGCGATCTTCGTGCTTTTCCTGCAAGCCAAGTTCGGCTACAACGAGGCCCAGGCAGGCAACATTTACGGCATCTTCCTCGGTTGCGTCTATTTCATGCCCCTCATCGGTGGCATGTTGGCCGACCGTTTCGGCTACGGAAAGATGGTGCGCGCCGGCATCGTCGTTATGTTTCTCGGCTACCTGCTTTTGGCAATGCCGATGGCCAGCGAAACGGCCAAAGTCACCATGTTTTCCGCTTTGGCACTTATTGCCATTGGGACGGGCTTGTTTAAGGGCAACTTGCAAGTGATGGTGGGCAACCTTTACGACGAGGCCAAATACAGCGCTTTCCGCGACAACGGCTTCAGCCTGTTCTATATGGCCATCAACATCGGATCGATGTTTGCGCCCATCACGGCTACCAAAGTTACGGACTTGTTCCTTGGAAAGGCAGGTTTCAGCTATGTGCCGCAAATCCCCTCGTTGGCGCACCAGTATTTGGACGGCACCATCACACCCGAAGCACTCTCCAAGTTCGAGGCTTTGGCGGTGCAACAGGGTGGCGACATCACCAACCTTGCTGGCTTTGCCAACAACTACATTGATGCCTTGTCGGGGGCTTACAACTACGGTTTCGGCGTGGCCTGCCTCTCGCTGATTCTCTCCATGGCGATTTACCTGAGCTGCCGCAAGTGGTTCAAACACGCCGACGTGAACACTAAGCAGGCCAAGGCGATGGAAAACACTACGGTGAACGTGGTGGAGCTCTCGAAGGAACAGACCCGCGAGCGCATCACGGCTCTGGTGATGGTCTTCGCCGTGGTCATTTTCTTCTGGATGTCGTTCCAGCAGGCCGGCCTCTGCCTGACCTACTTCGCCCGCGACTACACGCAAAGCTCGGCGACAGGCTTTACCCGCATCGGCTTCAACATTTGGTCGCTGACGCTAATTGCCATCTCGGTTTACACGCTGTTCGGCATTTTCCAGTCGGAGACGAAGCGCAACAAAACGATTTGCGGAATTGTAACGGCACTGCTTTGGGCTGGTGCCATCGCCTTATATCTTGGCATGGACGACCCGATTAGTATCCTGCCACAGCAATTCCAGCAATTCAACCCCTTCTTCGTGGTCGCGCTCACGCCTGTCTCAATGGCGGTCTTCGGGGCCTTGGCCAAGAAAGGCAAGGAGCCTTCCTCGCCACGCAAGATTGGCTTGGGCATGGTGGTAGCGGCCTTGGGTTTCCTGGTTTTGGTCGTCGCCTCGTTCCCATTGGCCAGCCCAGCCGAACTGAAGGCGCAAGGTGGTGTAAGTAGCACCTTGGTCTCTCCCAATTGGTTGATTAGCACTTATTTCGTGCTTACTTTTGCTGAGCTTTTGTTAAGTCCCATCGGCATCTCGTTTGTCACGAAAGTGGCACCGCCCAAGTACAAGGGCATGATGATGGGCCTTTGGTTCTGCGTGACCGCCATCGGCAACTACCTCACCAGCGTCATCGCCCGCATTTGGGGCACCGGTATGCCGCTTTGGATGGTGTGGGGCGTGCTTGTTGCGCTCTGTCTGCTCTCTGCCGTGTTCATTTTCTCGATCATGAAGCGTTTGGAACGAGCCACGCAGGGATGCTGAACCCAGCCAATTAAAACAATTTAGGCTTAGATGTCATTGTTTCCGCTTTTTTTGCACCTACAATAATAGACTGCCCCGCATTAGGATAGTCCAAATTATAGGATGTATCGCCATCAGGACCACGGGCGGAAGCAACACCATGGCGATGCCGCTCAACCTCGAAACCGTCGAAAACGGCAGCTATACCCTGCACTTCGAAAATGTAATACATTGAAAAATCGCGTCGCGATGTAACTTTTTCTGCTTTTCTCCGTATTATCCATATAAACGATGGACAGGACCCAATACAACCAGTGCGTGGAGCAATACGCCGACAGGCTTTTCCGCTTCGCGTTCTCGAGCCTCCGCAACCGCGAGCAGGCCGAGGACGTGGTGCAGGAAAGCTTTGCCCGCGTTTGGGAAAAGGCTGAAAACGTGGAGTTTGAGAAGGCGAAATCCTATCTCTTCACCATCGCCCACCACGCCATGATTGACGAAGTCCGTCACCGCCAGCGTTTTGCGAGCGTCGAAGAGCCTTTGCCCGCCGACGCGAAAACCACGCCAAAGCAATACCCCGACGTGAACGAAGTGCTCAACAAGGCCTTGGCCACACTGCCCGAACCGCAACGCAACGCCCTGCTCCTCCGCGACTACGAAGGCTATTCGTACCGCGAAATCGGCGACATCACCGGGCAAAGCGAGGCGCAGGTGAAAGTGAACATCTTCCGCGCTCGCACCGCGTTGAAAAACAAACTGAAAACCATCGACAACCTTATAGACATAACGACATGAAACCGAACATCACCACCGACAACTACGAGGCCTATCTCCTTGATTATGTGGAAGGCAACCTCAGCCCCGAAGGGGCGGAAGAACTGCGGCAATTCGTCGCGGCGCAAGGCTTGGACTGGGACGAACTGACCGCTCCCCTGCCCTATCTCGAGGTGCCACAAGTGGCCTACGAAGACAAGGAAAGGCTGAAAAAGAAAGCCACAGTCGTGCCGCTTTATGTCAAGATCGCCTCAGCTGCCGCTGCTGCGGGACTGCTGCTCACCGTGTCGCTATGGCCCGAAAAGTCGATGCCCAAAGTGGAGCCGATTGCCGAGTTGAAGCCCATCCTTCCCGGAAGGCTCATCACTGCAAGCGAAACCACAACGACCTTGCCGCCAAGAGCCATACAGTTCGTTCATTCGCAAGTCGTTAGGAAAGAAAAAACAACAATTGCAGGGACTACTTCAGAAGTCATTTCAAGACCCGTTTCCGATAGGGTTGAAACGCCGCTTATGGCCCAATTGGAGCCTCAAAAAGCGCAAACTTTACCGACTTCTACATCCTTCGACGAACCCGATCCCGGCCTCATGGCCAACCGCATGAACACCCACTTAGCCTTGGCACAAATCGAAGCAAACGGTTTTGATGACTTTTCATACGATGAGGACGACGACCGCGAACTCTCGCTCATCGGCAAGGGTTTGCTTTGGCTGACGAATGGCCGCCACAACAGTTTCGCAAGCCTCATCGGTGCAGGCGTGAGCAAAGCCAAGCAAGACCTCACCGAGGCCGCCACCGACATGGCCTTGGCTGCTTACAGTAACTTCAACGAACAAATCGAGGAGGCCAAGGAACGCTGGGATGAGAAACGGGAGGAATAAAAAAAAAATGCCGCTTTTAGGCGGCATTTTTTTTACCGTTAGCAATTACATCAGAAATTGATGCTGAACCCGAAACTCAGCGGATGCACTTTGGCATTGCTCATGTCGAAAAGCGGCAGCAAGGCATAGTTGGCAAAGAAGCCCAGATTTCTGCCGCCCACGCGAAGCGAAGCGTCCAACTTGAACTGGTTCACCTTCGCCGAATAATAATTCTTGACTTGCGAACCATCGGCAAACTTCACACGGTTCCACTGCGCGATGCGCAAGCCACCGGTCACACCCGCGTCGATGTACATACTGCGCGTCGGACGGATTTCCAGCATCATGGGCACTTGCAGGAACAACACGCCGCACTTGGTGTTTTTGACGATTTTGCCCTCGTCGATGGGGACCAAAGTATAAACCACATTGTCGGGGTCGTAGTCTATTTTGACATCGTTGTTCCAGCTGAAATTGTTCCAGCCGATGCCCACACCCGTAAACAGGCCTACAATATGTCTTTTGCTGAAAGCGACACCCACATCGGCAATGTTGAATCCAAAATACCAGCTGCGCAACGGCCTGATTTCCATGCCCTGAGAGCCGTTGTTTGCGTTCACCACATCCACTGGAGTATTGAACAGCATGTTCAAGCCCGCCTCGAAGCCGTTCCAATGGGCATCGAAGAGGAGGTTTCTTTTCTCGCCGCATTTCCTTTCTGAACTGTACTTGTAAGAAAACACTTCCTTGCGTCCATTAGACCAAATCTCGCCCGAACCTGTTGAGTTGAAACGCGATTGATCATAATGCAATTCAGGTATCCGCAAGTCGCCCGAACCAGTGAGCGTGGCGTTAATCATCTTGCATTGTCCCTTGAGCGTGACATCGCCTGATCCAATCATTTTAATGTTGATGGTATCATAATCCACGTCCAATCTAATGTCGCCTGAGCCTAACAGGACAATGTCGAGTGTGTTGCCCTTTATCACGCCGCTGCCAATGACATCGCCGGAAGAGCAAAGGATGATCTTGTCAAGCTGGGGCATGGCGACATCATAATCACTTGAGCCTTTAAAAAACACATTACCATCCACAACATACCTGTCGGAAGCGCCCATGTCGCCACGCGACAGTGAGAAACCGTCCTGACTTTGCCTGATTGTCACATTGCCGGAACCTTCAACAGTGATGGCATGGGCCTGCGAATCGTCATTCTTCAAAAGCTGATAGTTGAACGACTTGTCAAACTGTTTTTCAAACTTGTCGCCCCACTTTTCCATCTCTTTTCCCCACTGCTCCATTTCCTTGCCCCATTGTTCCATGTCTTTCTCAAAAGACTCCCAATCGATGGAATCCGAAAGATGCTGTAGATTCATACCCAAATCGCGCATCCTTTCAGAAAATTGCTCCTGGATTTGCAACATCTCGGCCTTTCGGCTCTTCATGATGCTATCCGTTTTGGGATCAATCGGTTTGGATTCATTCACCTGCGCCTTCATCGTTCCGAAGGCCAGCAGCAGCAAGGCTGCCAAAATCATTCTTTTTTTCATTTTATTGATGTTTTAGTTGTTTGTTGTTCTTCTTATCAACAAACGTAATACGGAGAAACGCGGAAAAAGTTACAGGTCAAAAACAGACTTTTTCTCAACAAAATTCCATCAATTCCACAAAAACAAACACAATATTCACGATATTAATTAATTACAATTTTATACAACCATGAAAAAGTAACTTTTTGCAGGTAATTTCGCCTTTTCAAGGTAACTTTTTGCAGGTAGAGTGTCCTCAAAGTCCGTTTTTCAAAGGTCGGCAACTGCGTGGAAATAGCATTTGCGCTCGGCAGTGAGGGTGTCGCCTTCGGTCAGTTCCAGCTTCACGAAAACCTTTTGCAAATCGGCATTTCTCAAATAATCGCCCAGGCCTTCAACGACAAACTTACGGTTTTCGTTGGCACCCAATTCCACTTTCAGTTTTTGCTCAAACTTTGAGTGGTCTACGAGCTCATCGGATTTAAGGTCTTCAAAATCGCACACTTTGACGGTCAGCTCGCCATTGATGTCGCGCAGCAAGTCGGAAGTGACGAAAACGCCATAGTCTTTCTGGTCGAGGCTCAATAGCACGGGCGCAAAGAGCGTCTTCAGCCGCTCTTGCAACACCTTGGGACGACCGTAATAGTCGATGGACGACCACGAAGTGACAGGCCAGGCATCGTTGAGTTGCCAATAGAGCGTGCCCATGTTGTAAGGCTTCGCCGTGCGGTGTGCCTCAATAGCGATTTCCATACCGTAGGCCTGCGAGAGCTGGCTCAAATGCACATATTCCTCAAAGTCCTTGGGCTGTGCATCAGGATAATACCGCTTAATGAAATCGTCGATTTGGCGCGTGCCACGGGCATGTTTCTGGTGCGCTGCTACCACTTCGGCATCCTTGCCCAGCTCCTCCCCTTGCGCGATTTTCAGCAAGGTTTGGTAATCGGGATAGCTTTGGTAGCCATATTCGCTGTTGAAGCGGCCCACCTTTTCGCGATACATTTCGTACGTCAACCCGCCCCCCCAAGCGCCCCAATAATGCACATCGCCTTCCGTCAGGCTTTCGGGACGGCCCCAGCCTTTCGAGGGCGAGCTTGGCCAATAGGGTCGCGTG
>CAMOCK010000170.1 GCA_946610645.1 uncultured Bacteroidales bacterium | reverse complement strand
TGGACGACATGGGGCACGGCACGCACTGTGCCGGCACCGTGGCTGGCGACGGCACGGCAGGCTCGCAAACCGGGGTGGCCCCCGATGCGCAAATCATGTGCATCAAGAGCGTGAACGCCGACGGAACAGGCGGCGCGGTGAAGTTGGCCGAAGGCATGGAATGGTCGGTGGAGCATGGCTGCGACATCATCAGCATGTCGATGGGCTTGGTGCACCCGAGCGTCACCGAAAGGGAACTTTTCCGCCGTACTTGCGTTTCCATCTTGGACGCTGGCGTGTCGAGTTTCATTTGCGCTGGCAACGAAGGCTTTGCCCTGGATCAATACCCCATTCCCCAGAACGTGCGCATTCCTGGCAGCTGTCCTCCGCCATATTTGGACCCCGATCAAATGGCCAATCCCGGCGAGTTGAGCAGCGCCATCGTGGTTGGGTCGGTCGACGACAACGACCAAGCCTCGTTCTTCACCGCCAACGGCCCATGCACATGGCAGGACACCGAGTATGGAGACTACGCCTACAATCCTGGCATCGGCCTCATCCGTCCTGACGTGTGCGCTCCTGGCGAGAACATCAAGTCGCTGAACTACACCTCCAACACAGGCTACAAGTCGATGACCGGCACCTCGCAGGCCACCCCGTGCGTGGCAGGCATTGCCGCGCTGATGCTGAGCAAAAACCCCGAGTTGTCGCCCGCCGACATTTGCCGCATCCTTGAAGAGACTTCCGTGAAACTCACGCCCACGAAGAGCAACCTCACAGGTTGTGGCCGCGTGGACGCCTTGGCCGCTGTCGAGGCCGTACAGCCTTATGACGGCGTTGCCGAAAGCCAAGCCACCGCCGCCATTTATCCCAACCCAAGCCAAGGCATTTTCTCCCTCTTTTGCGAAGGCATGAGGCAAGTTGAAGTCTATTCCACAAAAGGCAAGTTGTTGAAAATCATACAAACAAATGGTCCTCAATGCCAAATCAGCGGTTTGGAAAACGGCGTTTATGTGGAGAAAATCGAGACGGAGCAAGGCTGTTTGACAAAAAGGATCGTGAAATTGTAAAGAATTTGGGGGCGAAACGACAAGATTGAATATCTTTGCAGCCAAAACTGCAAGCATGGCCTACCTGAAATCGAATGACCTGTTCACGCGAACCGAGCCCGAGCGCCTCTACGAGCACATCCCAAAGTCCATCGTCATAGCCGACCACCTGCTCACGCCCGACAACATCGGAGCCTTGATTCGCCTGGCCGACAACATCGGGGCTTCTGAGGCCTGTTTCCTCGGCAATGCCGACGACCACTGCCAAAGCAAGATCAAACGCGCCGCCGCCTCGAGCCGCGACAACATCCGATGGTATTTCAGTGAAGAGACTGATTTACAAAAGATTGTATCCAAAGGGAAAACCATCGTCGCCATCGAGACCGCCGACAACGCCACCTGCATTTACGACACACAACTGCCAGAAAACGTGGCCTTTGTGGTGGGAAGCGAGCGTTTTGGCATCTGCGAAGAGGTTTTGGCACAATGCGACATGGTGGTCTACATCCCCGTACCAGGCCCCACGCGCTCGCTCAACGTGAGCCATGCCGCAGCAGTGGCACTGTTTGAGTGGCAACGGCAAATGCGAGAAAAATGCAGAATTATGAATGATGAATGTGGAATGAAGGCTAAAACAAACGATGAAGCCTTTCATTCCGCATTCTGCATACCACATTCTCCATCAAAATACCGGCACGTCTTCTTCGACCTCGACCGCACGCTTTGGGACTTCGACGCTGCCGCTGAGGTGGCCTTCGAGCGCATCTACGAGAAACACGACCTGAAAAGCCTCGGCATCCCAAGTGCACACGAGTTCCACGAGGTGTATCATCCGCTGAACGAGCGACTTTGGGAACTTTACCGCGAGAACAAAATCACAAAAGACGACCTGAACCGCACCCGTTTCCTGAAGCCATTGGAGCATTACGGCATCCATGACACTGCCCTGGCCGACCATCTCAGCGAGGACTATGTGTATTGGTCTCCGCGCATTGTGAGACTCGTGCCAGGCACGATGGAATTGCTCGACTATTTGAAACAAAAATACAATTTACACCTGATAACCAACGGTTTCCAAGAGGTACAAGACACCAAGTTGAGCCTTTCGGGGCTGAAACCGTTTTTTGAAACCTTGACCGTTTCGGAGGAAGTCGGGGTGAAGAAACCTGACCCGGAAATATTCCATTACGCCTTACGCAAAGCCAACGCCACAGCCAGTGAGAGCCTGATGATTGGCGATGAGATGGCTGTCGACATTGATGGCGCGAGAGCCGCAAGCATTGACCAGATTTTCTTCAATGCCAAAAAGGAAAAAGCCGTTGGGAAAAGCACGTTTGAAGTACACAATTTATTGGAAATCAAAGAAATACTTTGACTATTTCAGAATTGCCAAAACCGTTTCCTTGCTCACCATCCTGTCGCCGATTTTCACTTTCACTTCGGCATCCAAGGGAAGGAAAACATCGACGCGGGAGCCAAAGCGGATCATGCCCAACTCCTCGCCCACCATGGCTTCGTCGCCTGCCTGAAGGTCGCAAATGATACGCCGCGCCACGAAACCCGCTATCTGGCGCACGAGAATCTCGCGGCCTTTTGTGTCCTTCAATACAATCGTATTGTGCTCATTGTCAGAGGATGACTTGGGATTGAAAGCCACCAAGAACTTGCCTGGATGGTATTTGTAATAGGTAACCTCGCCGTCAAACGGGAACACGTTGATATGCACGTCGTAAATCGACATGAAGATGGAAATCTGACGGCGTTGGTCGTGGAAATACTCGTCTTCGAGCGTCACCTCATTAGCAGCCACCACACCATCTGCCGGCGAGATGACGGCATCATCCAAAAGGGTCGTCCTACGCCAAATCGGGATGCGGAAAAAGCGGATGGTCAAAACAAGAACCACCAAATCGAACGCATACAGCAAGTAATGCCAAACCGACTGCCTTGGCCAAAAAACATTGGCAAGCGTAACCATCGCAGCAATGACGGCAACCGTAATCAAAATGGCCTTTGTACCTTCTTCGTGTATCCTTTTGTGAATCCTCATAGCAGCAGCAAATAAACGAAAATAAATGGTACGCAGAACAAAACGGAGTCAAATCGGTCCAAAATCCCACCGTGGCCCGGAATCAGCTTGCCCGAATCCTTCACGCCGGCCTGACGCTTCAGCATGGATTCGCTGAGGTCGCCCAACGTGCCGAAGACCACCGCGATAGCCGCCATGCCGACCGCAGCCGAAACGGGAAGCCACGACGAATAATGGCAAAAAACGGCCATGCCTATCACCGTGAAAGCCAAGCCGCCCAAGCTCCCTTCGATGGTCTTGCCGGGCGAAATGCGCTCGAACAGCTTGTGCCTGCCAAACAGCCTTCCCGTCAGATAGGCAAAGATATCGTTCACCCACAACAAACAGAAAACGAGCATGATAAGATGTGCGCCAGCCATCGTCCCAAACATGTCTGAACGATACAGAAACAGAAGCAATACACACGGCAGAGCGAGGAAAGCCAACGAGGCGTAAAGGTTGGAAAACAGCGTTTTGTGATCGTATTTTGTTGAGAACAAGGCAATCAAAAAAGGCAACACAAGAAAGAGCAGCGCCACCACAAGCCATCGCAATGGGAGGAAATGCAAAGCCGCCAAAGCCCCAACCACATACGCTCCACTTACAAGCAATTCACTTATAACCAAGTGTTTAAAATCCATGACACCATGCAGGCGACACATCTCGAAGGTGCCAATGACCACCACCGCCAGAAGCAGTGCCGAGCAAGCCCATGGGCCAAGCAAGATGCAACCAACTACCACAATGGCAAACACGATCCCTGATATCGTTCTTGTTAATAATTCTCTCATTTTCAATTATTTTTCGAACACATTCAATATGTTCCTACATTATCCTTCCTCCTTCAATGACTCGTGGCTTTCGTCGGTCATCATCCGGATGTAATTCACATAGCGCCAGTCGGCGATGTCGCCGTTTTCGACAGCGGCTTTCACGGCGCAACCCGGTTCGTGGGTGTGGGTGCAGTTGGCAAAACGGCACTCGCTCATCAGGTTGCGCATCTCCGGAAAGCGTTGCGCAAGGGTTTCTTTTTCAAGGTCGTAAAGCACAAACTCCTTGATGCCAGGCGTGTCCACAATCCATGCGCCGAAGTCGAGATGGTGCATCTCTGCGAAGGTCGTGGTGTGCTTGCCTTTCTCGTGATAACCCGAAATCGCGCCGATGCGCACGTCCAACGAAGGGTCGAGGGCGTTTACCAAGGCCGACTTGCCCACGCCAGAATGCCCCGAAAACAAGCATATCTTCCCTTGCATCAAGGTCTTAAGCTCGTCAATTTGGAAACCTGTCTTGGCCGAAACACCCAACGAGGCGTAGCCCAAACTTTGGTAATACTCCATCAGAACGCACATCTCACCGATTTGCTCGTCAGTGTAAAGGTCACATTTGTTGAAGATTACGGCTGCTGGGATGTGGTAAGCCTCGGCGGTGACCAAAAAACGATCGATGAAGCCTGTAGAGGTGCGCGGATGGGCGATGGTGGCCACCACGATGGCCAAGTCCACATTGGCGGCGATAATATGTGAGGCTTTGCTAAGATTAACGGACTGACGCACAATGAGATTATCGCGGGTTTCAATCTTGTCGATGACGCCCGTTTCCTTGCCGGGTTCTTGCTCGAAATGCACGTTGTCGCCCACGGCCACGGGATTGGTGGAACGCAAGCCATCCAAGCGGATTTTCCCGCGCAGGCGGCACTCCCACTGCTTTCCCGAATCGTCCATGACGATGTACCAGCTGCCCGTTGATTTTATGACCTTCCCTAACATTTCTGGTAACGTTTTCCTGGAAGTGCCATTAGCACGCCGTCAAATTCAAGGTTCAGCAAAAGCGCCGCGATTTTGGTGGTCGGCAGCTCGGTTTTCACGATGATGTCGTCGAGGTTGGCCACTGCATTGTTGCCAAAACAATCCATGATCAGTTTTTCCTCGTCGGTGAACTCACGGAACAAAGATGTTTGTTTCTCGACCTTACTCTCAGAATCCCAACGCATTATATAACGAAGATTGAGCACGCTCTCCATCAGGTGGGCGCGATTGGTGCGGATGAGGTAGTTGCACCCTTGGCTGTAGAGGTCCATCACGCGACCGGGGATGGCGAACACGTCGCGGTTGTAGGAATTGGCGATGTCGGCCGTAATCAGCGAGCCGCCTTTCAAGGCTGATTCAATGACAATGACGGCATCGGCCATGCCCGCAATGATGCGGTTGCGGCGCGGGAAGTTCTCGCGGTCGGGTTGGGTGCCGCTCATGCACTCGCTGAGCACACCGCCGCCTTGTTCAATCATGTCGTTGGCCAATTTCTTGTTCGGCGCAGGATAAACCTGCTGCATACCGCAGCCCATCACTCCGACCGTCGGGATGTCGTTTTTCAGCGAGGCTTTGTGTGCGCAAGTGTCCACACCGTATGCCAAACCGCTTACAATCAATACATTGTCAGTTTTCAAATCCTCGACCAATTGGTTGCAATTCTCCTTGCCGTAGTCGGTGATGTTTCGCGTGCCGACGATGGCCACCACGCGGTTGGCATTGAGGTTGGCCTTACCTTTATAATACAGCATCATCGGGCCGTCGTCGCATTGCAACAGGCGACGCGGATAGTCCGAATCGAGGAAGAAAATGGGCTGGATGCCGTTTTTCTCGATGAACGCGATTTCTTCCTCGGCGCGGCGCAGGTATTGCTTTGGGTTGCAGATGGCCTCGATGGAAGCCTCGCGCATCCCCGAAATCTTCTCCAACGACTTGCGCGTTTCCTTGAAGATGGCCTCGGCGCTGCCGCAATAGTGCACGAACTTCTTGCCGCTGATGTCGCCGATGCCGGGGAGCAGGGTTAATGCTATTTGATATTCAATTTGTTCGTTCATTTTTTTTATTCATCGTCAATTCAGTGAGAGTAAAAATTCGGAAATCCAAACAATCGATCCGACCATGTTTTTAATTTAAACAAAAGGATAAAACACAAGACATAATAAAAATGACAATCCCTATAAATCTTGAAAGTTTAACCATCTTTTGTGTCTCTTCTGTTAAAAAGTCTATCGGATCCGACATCCGTTTCCCTTCAGAACCTTTAATCAATCCGATTATTGCCATACAAAAAGGCAATACACTATACATAAAGAAATCTGAAGCGATATCTTTTCTAATGGTGAAAAAAAGAATTACTATGGTTATAAAATATACAACTACAATAATTGGTATTTGTTTAACGGCTTTTCTCATACACTCATTTGTCTTTCGGATTATCCTATCCTACATCATTACAAGCAATTGTGCTTAAAACATAGGTCGTAACCGCACAAGCTATAGTTACCCCAACTGAAACTGGACCACCTATCCAAGAATAAACAGCACAAGTCCAAACATATCCAGCATAAGCTGTGACTAGTCCGCAGAATATTTGCACTCCAATTCTCGGTTTTTTATAATCAAATAAACTATGATTTATATATGTATATACAGCATAATCCCCTTTGGGATATAAATCAAATGTAGCAATCGTATTATATGGATTCTCAACTTCCATCATACAACAAGAAATTGATTCATCATTGTCGTAATACCATTGAAACGATAATACAAATGTTTTCAATTATATATCTTTAATCAAGTTTCAAGACCGCCAAGAACGCCGACTGCGGCACTTCGACATTGCCGACCTGACGCATACGTTTCTTTCCAGCCTTCTGTTTTTCAAGCAGTTTGCGTTTACGCGACACGTCGCCGCCATAGCACTTCGCCGTCACGTCCTTACGCACTTGGCGCACCGTCTCGCGGGCGATGATCTTCGCTCCGATGGCCGCTTGGATGGCGATGTCGAACTGGTGGCGCGGTATCAGTTCTTTCAGTTTCTCGCACATGCGCCGACCGAAGTCGTAGGCATGGGCGCGGTGTATCAAAGTCGAGAGGGCATCCACCGACTCGCCGTTAAGCATGATGTCCAACTTCACCAAGTCAGCGTCCTGATAGCCAGCGATATGGTAGTCGAAAGAGGCATAGCCCTTCGAGATGGATTTCAGTTTGTCGTAGAAGTCGAAGACGATTTCGGAGAGCGGCATCTGGAAGGTCAGTTCCACGCGGTCGGTGGAGAGGTAGACCTGGTTTTTCAAAGTGCCGCGCCGGTCGATGCAGAGCGTCATAATCGGGCCAGTGAACTCGTTCTTCGAGATGATTTGCGCGATGATGTAAGGCTCCTCGATGTGGTCGATTTTGGTCACTTCGGGCAAGCCGCTGGGGTTGTGCACCTCAATCATTTCGCCATCGGTCTTGAAGCACTTGAACGAAACGTTGGGCACGGTGGTAATCACGTCCATGTCGAACTCGCGGTCCAAACGTTCCTGCACGATTTCCATGTGGAGCAAGCCCAAGAAGCCGCAGCGGAAACCGAAGCCCAAAGCCGCCGAGGACTCAGGCTCCCAAACGAGAGAAGCATCGTTGAGTTGCAGTTTTTCCAACGATGCGCGGAGTTCCTCATAGTCGTCCGCGTCGACGGGATAAATACCCGCAAACAGCATGGGCTTCACGTTCTCGAAGCCTGCCACCGGCTCGGCGCATGGCCTCTCGACGTGCGTGATGGTGTCGCCCACCTTCACTTCCTTCGACGACTTAATTCCGGAGATGATGTAGCCCACATCGCCAGCAGAAAGCTCGTTCTTAGGCACTTGCTTCAGTTGCAGCACTCCTATTTCGTCGGCGTGGTATTCCTTGCCCGTGGCGAAGAACTTCACCAAGTCGTTGGTGTGCATGGTGCCGTTCATGATGCGGAAATAGGCGATGATGCCCCGGAACGAGTTGAACACCGAGTCGAAAATCAAGGCTTGGAGCGGCGCTTCGGGGTCGCCTTTCGGACACGGGATGCGGTCGACGATGGCGTCCAACACGGCAGGTACGCCCTCGCCCGTGCGGGCACTGACGCGCAAGATCTCGCTCGGGTCGCAGCCCAAGAGGTCGACCATCTGGTCCTCCACAATGTCGACCATCGCGCTGTCCATGTCGATCTTGTTCATCACGGGAATGATTTCAAGGTCGTGTTCAAGGGCCGAATAGAGGTTTGCAATCGTCTGTGCCTGAATGCCTTGGGTGGCGTCCACCACAAGCAAGGCACCTTCGCAGGCCGCTATCGAGCGCGACACTTCGTAGGAGAAGTCGACGTGGCCGGGCGTGTCGATGAGGTTGAGCGTAAACTCCTCGCCTTTGTAGTTGTATTTCATTTGGATGGCGTGGCTCTTGATAGTGATGCCGCGCTCGCGCTCGAGCTCCATATCGTCGAGAAGCTGGTCCTCCATATCGCGCACCGCGACAGACTGCGTCTGCTCTAAGATACGGTCGGCGAGGGTCGACTTACCGTGGTCGATATGCGCTACGATCGAAAAATTACGGATCTTGTCCTGTTGAAAACTCATGTAT
>CAMOCK010000169.1 GCA_946610645.1 uncultured Bacteroidales bacterium | reverse complement strand
CTGTTCGGCAGCTATGCGTGCAGCCTCGGCTTCGGCGGCCAGACGTGCGGCTTCCTGTTCGGCAGCTATGCGTGCAGCCTCGGCTTCGGCGGCCAGACGCGCGGCTTCGGCTTCGGCAGCCAGACGTGCGGCTTCTTCTTCGTCTTGTTGCGCTATGAGCGGGTCAAGGCGCGAAAGCATGTCGGTGGCGTAGGGGTCGCCACTGACGACTGACAATGCGCTCTGATACTGCACTTTAGCTTCACGATAGGATTTCGCCTCATACAGCCTGTCGGCCTCGGCGATAATGCCATTGTATTGGTCGGCAACGCCCTTGGCGGCTTGGTATTCGCTTCGTTTGGCATTGGCGTTCATGTCGTTGGGGAAGAGTGCCAATGCTTCGTCGATTTTAGCGATTGCGGCATCGTAATTCTTACGGAGGCCATATTGGTTGGCTTCTTCCATGAACTTATCGAAACGGGTCATCTTCTCGTTGTAAAGCTGTTTTTTCTGTCTGGCATCGGCCAGTTTTTCCTTGGGCAGCTTGTCGGTGGGGAAGATGGCGGCGGCGGCCTCGAACTGCATGATGGCTGCGTCGAAGTTTTCCTCCGCCAGGAGTGTTTCGCCTTGGCTCATGGCTAAGTCGAAAGCGTCTTGCTTGTCTTTGCGTTCTTGCAGGATGGCTCGGACTGCATCGGCTTGCGCGGTGACGTATTTGTCGTTGGGAAACACAGCCAATGCAGCTTCATATTCTGTCAATGCCTCTTCATACTTCTGCTGTCCGTTGAGACGGTCGCCTTCGTCCAAGTGATAGTAAAACACTTCTTGTCGGGCACCGTCTTCTTGGATCTTCTTCACTGTCTCGCCCAACTTCTGCTTGGCGGTGGCATCGTTGGCCTTTTGCTTGAGGGCCATTTCGAAATAGGTCTTCGCGCTGATGTAGTCCTTGGCGGCATATTTGTCGTTGCCTTTCTTCATCAGAGATTCGTAAGTCTCTGTGGTTTGGGCTGTTGCGATGTCGGTTCCAATGGTAAGTGCAGCACCGAAAAGTATGGA
Source organism: uncultured Bacteroidales bacterium (assembly GCA_946610645.1). GTDB lineage: Bacteria > Bacteroidota > Bacteroidia > Bacteroidales > F082 > Limimorpha. Next base: position 24,735 of record CAMOCK010000169.1, on the reverse strand, counting down.
GAATAGAAGACGTTTGTTCATTTTTTTCATTTTTATCTATGAAAAACGGGAAAGGTTGAAGTTTATTATAAATAGGTATTAAATTTTTCCGTCTTTGATGGTAATGGTTCTATCCGACATGGCGGCCAATTCCGGGTTGTGGGTGACGATGACGAAGGTTTGCCCCATCTCGTCGCGGAGGCGGAAGAAGAGCTTGTGCAGTTCCTGCGCCGATTTCGAGTCGAGGTTGCCCGATGGCTCGTCGGCAAGCACTACGGCAGGTTCGTTAATCAAGGCGCGGGCAACGGCGATGCGCTGTTGCTCGCCTCCCGAAAGTTGAGAGGGCTTGTGGTCTTTTCGTTCAGTAAGGTTCAGGTAATCAAGTAGTTTTTCGGCTTTTTCGACGGCTTCTTTCTTGCCCATGCCGCCGATGAAGGCCGGGATGCAGATGTTCTCGATGGCGGTGAACTCGGGCAGCAGGTGGTGGAACTGGAACACGAAGCCGATTTTCTGGTTGCGGAAGGCGGCCAAGGCCGTGTCGTTCAGTTTGTTGACCTCAGTTCCGTTGATGAGGAGTTGCCCACGGTCGGCCTTGTCCAACGTGCCGATGATGTGGAGCAGGGTGGTTTTGCCCGCGCCCGACGCGCCCACGATGCTGACGATTTCCTGCTTGCCGATGTGCAGGTCGATACCTTTCAACACTTCGAGGCTGCCGTAGGTTTTATGTATGTCTGTCGCTTGAATCATATTGGTTATTTTGCGGCAAAATTACGCATTTTCCTTTTTCCCGCTCACATTCAGCATCACAATCGCAAACAGCATCACTGCGGCGGCAATCCATTGAACCGGCGAATAATGCGTGTCGTTGACGAAATAGTCGAGCACCACGGCGGTGATGGGATACATCAGTTCGAGGAAGGTGGACAGCGAGGCTTTCACATGGCGCAAGCCGTAGTAATACAGGAAGATGGCTCCCGAACCCGTGGTCAGGCCGATGAGGGCGATGAAGAGCCAGTTGCGCGGCGTCACCTGCGAGAAGTCGCCGAGATGCCCCGCAATCAGCACGATGACAAACATGATGGCCGTCGTGAAGCCGTAGCGGAAAAACGTGGAAGTGACGAAGGAATAGTTGCCCAAGATTTTCTTGGAGAACACCGTCGAACTGCCGAAGGAGAAGGCGGCCAACAGCGACAGCAAGGCGGCATAGACCGTGGTGATGCCTTCTGTGCTGAAGTCGGGGAGCGACCAGCCGAAGGTCAGGAAATAACCGCCAACCAATGCGATGGCGGCCCACAGCGCGAAATGCCTTTTGATTCTTTCTTTCAGGATGATACGCGCCAAAATGACAGCAAAGATGGGCTGGAGCTTTTGCAGCAAGACGACCACGGAAAGGTGGTTGAAATGCAACAAAAACAGCGACTTGACGATGGCCAAGGTGCCCAATGCGCCGCCAAAGAGTGCAATCAGCGTGAAATAGAGCAAGTCGGAGCGCGACATGGTTTTCAAGAGACGGTATTCCCTGAAAAAGAACACGTTCATCAACGCGAAAGGGCAGAGGTGGATGACGAACACCACGAAGGCCGTGTTGAGGTTGTAGAGTTGCGGCGTGAGCAATATGCCGTCCGTGCCCCAAAGCATGGCCGAAAGTGCCACAGACAAGGCTCCGATTGATTTTGTATTTTGTTGGTTTTCTTTCATTTGAGTGATGCTTGGTTCTTGGTTATGGTTTTCACAATCATTTTCACTACCTCAAAACCTTTAGGAATCGGAAACATCGGGAAGGTGTGGAACATTCCTTCGTATTCGATGAAATGCCCTGATTTTCCGCTGTTTTCGTAAATCTCTTTTAGGAAGAGGGAGTCGGGCTTGAGGATTTCGTTGGAGCCGAAATACACGTTCAGGTTGTCGATGCCGTTCATGTCGCCAAACACGGGGCTGACCCACGGATGCGTGGCGGGCAAGCTGTCTTGCCACACCGCGTTGAGGAAGATGACGCGGTCGAGTTGGAGCATAGGGTCGAGGTCTTGCAAGGCCCTCATTTGCTGCGCTTTGCTATGGCTCAAATCGACGCAAGGGGAGAGGAGGGAGAGGTCTTTTGGTCTTCTCCACCCCTTTTTCGCTGTTTCTTGTGCGATGACCAAACATAAGCACCCCCCCGCCGAGTCGCCCACAAAATGGATTTCATCATAGTCTTGGTTCTCAATGCAATGCTGATAAAAATCGAGCAAGGTGTTGATGCAAAACTCGCAGTTGTATTCGGGTGCTTTCGGGTAAATCGGCATGATGAGGTCGCAATGGGTGCGCAGTCCGAGGTCGTGCATGAAACGCCAATGGAAAAACACGGGCGGATAGATGAAAGCCCCGCCGTGGAGGTAGAGGATGAGCTTGCGCGAAGGTCGTTCATGCTTGAAGTATTGCATCTCATAACCTGTTGAAGCCGTGTAGGTTTCGGGTGTGAAATAGTGCCTGAAATAGCGTGGCACTCGCACCGTGCGTCGGTTCTCGCGGCGGCAATGCTCCAATTCCTCCTGCACCTGTTCGGGCGTGGCATCGCGCAACTGCTTGAACATCAGATTCAAGTATTTTTCCGTGAAAGCGGTTCCTGTGGTCATCGAAAACGTCGTTTTTTCAATGTTTTTGGTAGATTTTCAGGTCGAACATGGGTGCGGCGGCGATGATGTGGTCGAAGATGTCGCTCTGAATCTCTTCGTAATTTATCCATCGTTTGTCGCTGCTGAAAGCATAGATTTGCAGCGGCACGCCAAACTCGGTGGGCTGCATCTGGCGCACCATCATCGTCAGGTGGTGGTTCAGTTTCGGGTTGTTGTCGATGTAGGCCTTGATGTAGGCTCGGAAAACGCCGAGGTTGGTCTGCTGCCTGCCGTTCATGATCTCGCTCGTGTCGATGCGGTTGGCCTTGTTGTATTCGAGGATGTCTTCCTCTTTTTGGCTTAGGTAGTCCTTGATGAGGCTGTAATGCTTGTATTTCTCGATCATCTCTGGCGTGCAGAAGCGGATGGTGTTCACGTCGATGTTGATGGTTCGGGCGATGCGCCGTCCGCCCGATTCCGACATGCCTCGCCAGTTGGTGAAGGGGTTTGAAACGAGGTTGTAGGTCGGGATGGTGGTGATGGTGTTGTCCCAATTCTGCACCTTCACCGTTGTCAGCTTGATTTCCAATACGGTGCCGTCGGCAGGACCCATCACAATCCAGTCGCCGATGCGGAGCATATCGTTGGAAGAGAGCTGGATGCCTCCCACAAAGCCCTTGCTGGTGGCTTGGAAGATGGGCATGATGACCGCCGAAACCGTGCCCAAGCTGATGAGGATGTTGCTGATTTTGGTGCCCATCAGGTAGGCGATGACAACGATTCCGCAAACAAGGTAAAGCACGATTTTGATGACTTGGATAAGGCCGGTGATGGGCTTCTGCTTCGACATGTCGAGAGTGTTGTAGGCATCCTCGACAGTGGTGACTATCGCGCTGACCACAAAAGTGAAAATGAAAATCTGGAAAATGTTGTTCATTTTCAAGAGAAGTGCGGCGGTTTCAGGGTAATCGGGGAGGGTTTTTGACAGCAAGGCACCCAGGAGCAGGGAAGGTACGAGCAGGCAAAGCCTCGAGACGACCTTGTTCTTGATGAGCAGGTCGTCGTATTTGTTAGTCGAAAGCTGGATGATTTTGTAAACCGTTTTTTTCACTACAAAGCGGACCAAATAGTAGAGCAGCACACTGACCACGACTATGCTTAGCGTGGCGATGGCTTCGGCGAAGGCGAGCGAAGTGTTGTTTTCGAGGTGCATGGCATCGCCCGCCGATTTCAAAAGATGTATGTATTTCTCAATCATGGTCTTGTGATTTTGTTAAGGTGTCGTTTGAAATGATGGGTTTCAATTCGTTGTGAATCATTTTGTTGTTGTATACTTGTGTGAATCGGTGAAGCTTTTCGAAAATGTCGGGGCATTGCAGGCGGTCGATGAGGTTGTCGGTGAGCAGGGGGTCGGTTTGGGGCTTATAGATGCCGAAGGATTTTTCACCGTCTGACTGCACCAGGTAGGTTCCGTCGCAATATTGGTAGGTGAGGTTGTAATAGCTGATGAAGGCCGATTCGCCGATTGTGTCGAACAAGTTGCGCCCGAAGGCGAAAAGCGTGTCGTCGATGTGCATCGCGGAGAGTATCGAGGGCCCGAGATCGACTTGCTGTGCGATTTCGGTGCAACGTTGCGCCTCGATTCTCTTTGGCCAGTAGAACGCCACAGGGATGGCATACATTCCCCAAACGTTGCAGTATTCGGGCTGGAAATGCTCGCTGTTGGAGAAGTCGGAGGTGATGACAAACAGCGTGTTGTCGAACCAAGGCATGCTTGAAGCGGTGGCGAAGAAGTCGCGCAAGGCACAGTCGGAATAATATACGGTCTTCTCGAAGCCGGTCCAATAGTAGCTTTCTTCAGGGAATACGAAGCCTTTCGGCACTTTGTAGGGATAGCGCGACGAGAGCATGTAAACGGCAGAGGCAAACGGCTCGTGCTGTCGGTTGAGGGCAAGGGCGGCATATTGAAGGAAAGGACCGTCGTAAATGCCCCAACGACCGTCGTAGTCGTTGTCGTCGCCGTATTCGTTGCGCCCGAAATAGTTCTTGAACCCTGCCCTACGCGAGAATTGGTCGTAACCCATCACGCCATTGTCGCCGCCATGCATGAAAATAGTGTTATAACCGTGTTTTTTAAGGTGTTGTGCGAAGGCGTCGAAGTCGTTTTCAGCGTATGGCGAACTTATGAAAGAGGTGTTCATCAGTGAAGGTATGCTGGCCAATAGGGCAGGGAAGGCCTCCAGGCTGCGGCGGCTGTTGGAGCGGCCGTCGAAGGTGAGGCTCTGCGCCAAAAGAGAGTCCAAAAACGGGGTTAGATTGTAGCGATGCGAGGGGTTGTAGTAGCCCATCATCTCTTGCCCGACGGTTTTCATGATGATGAGCACAAGGTTGGCAGGCAGGGTGTCGTTAGGCAAAGTGTCGTTGATGAAACGATTGGCTTTCAGGTTGTAGTGTGTAAACGCTGTGCTGTCGTTGGGGAACTGGTGAAGCTCGACAAGCTGAGTGTCGCTACCATGCAAAAGGCAAAACGGCGTGTTGAGCAGGATGGGCGCGTTTTGCGGGTCGGTGTATTTCCTGGCGGTTTCCATGTTGATGGGCTTGGCTTGCACACCTCCGCGCCACGACACAAGACTGAGTAGCAGCATCACCACAAGGCTGACGGTTTGCCGAGGCATCCATAGCGGCTCGGCTTCCTTGATAGGTTGCCGCAATCGTGTGTTTTGTGTTACTACGTTGATAACCAACACAAAAAGTGCAAATAAAAGGATGAGATACCAATAGTCGAACACCACTTGGCCGATAATGCCCCACGAGAGCTCCTCAGAGCGACCGATTTGCCCGAAAAAACCCAGTGTCATGTGCTTGCCGAAAAAATGGAAGCATACTATGTCGATGAAATTCAGGAAGATGGCGATGCTGTTGGTGATGTTGTAAATCAGGTCGATGATGCGCTGCGGCACCTTGTTGATGATTTTCCGTGAAGGGAAGCAATAGTAAATGATGAGTGGCAGGTTGAGTGCCATGATGACAGACAAATCGAAGCGCATTCCCTTGAAATACAGGCCAAACGACTCGAACAGAGAGAGTTGGTGGAAAAACTGAAGGTTGAACAGATAAACCAGCCACCTGCTGATACTTAGTGCCAAAAGTATCGCCAAGAGCCTGTAAATCAACAACACAACAGGTGCCACAAGCCATTCTTTTCTGATCCTTTTCCGGGTTTGGTAGTGCATCGAATCCTCCGTTTGCGTTGCAAAAGTAGGGAAAAAGACGCTGTTGATAGGGGTGTGGGCACATAATTTTGATTTTTTTTGCTTTCGAGATGAAAAAAGCCATAACTTTGCACTTTCAACAACACCTATATAATACTATGAAAAAAGCAGGTAAAGTTTTCTTGGGCATCGGCATCGTGGCCTTGGCGGCCTTAGCCGTATGGTTTTTCTTCAAATTCTATTTTGTGTTCGGTAGCGGGGTCAAGGCCGGCGAGCTTAACTTGTTCGTTTACAAGGGCTACGTTTTCAAGACGTACGAAGGGCGACTCATCCAGGCGGGCTACAAGAGTAGCAATTCCACCATACAGTCAAACGAGTTCAATTTCTCGGTCACCGACAAAAAAGTGGCCCAGCAATTGGAACGAAGCGCTGGAAAGATTGTGGAGCTGCACTATAAGGAATACCTTGGAAGACTACCATGGCGTGGCATGACCAAGTATGTGGTGGACAGCGTGCTGACGGTGGAAGAACCGACCCCAGCCTCGCATCAAGTGCCCGTCAGCGTTCCTACGGAACTGTTTTGAAACATTTTCGGCGTTTTCCTTTTGAAAATGGAAATATTCACTAACTTTGCAACGAATATTCATCTTTAAGTATAACAAAAATCAATGATCATGAACAACGACAACTTCGAAGCTTCATTGAAGCTGTGGAATGAAAATGAAAAAGCCGCCAACGAACTGATCAACATTGTCGGAAGACTTTGGTATGACAAGTCGGTGGAACTCATCATGTTACGTTCTCTTTTGGTGAATCGTGGCTCGGGCAAGATCCTCAACAAGCACCTTCGCGCCGAAGCCGTTTTGGGCAAGCCCGTGCGTGTGCAGGATTCGCTGCTCATCGCCAAAGCCCTCCTCGCCGAGAACCTTGCCCCAGCACGCATCGACATTGGTCGCCTCAACTCGGAATGGACGGATGAGAAGGAGAAGTACAACAACAGCGTGACCGATTTCGTGCGCGACAAGCTCAATTATATCATCGATGCCAACCCGCGCAGCAACAAAGTACAGGATGTGATACTGTTCGGCTTTGGCCGCATCGGACGTATCCTCTGCCGCGAAATGACCGAAATGGCCGGCAATGGCTCGGCCTTGCGCGTGCGTGCCATCGTCACCCGCAAGAACTCGCCCGAGGACATCGCAAAGCGTATCAACCTGTTCCGTACCGACTCGGTGCACCGCTATTTCCACGGCGTGTGCCGCCCGCTGATTGAAGAGAACGCCATGATGGTGAACGGCCAAAAGATCCTCTTCCTTGAAGCCAAGAACCCCGAAGACCTCGATTACACTGCCTACGGCATCAACGATGCCCTGCTTATTGACAATACGGGCGCTTTCCGCGACCGCGAAAACCTGTCGCGCCACCTCCAAGCCAAGGGCGTCAGCAAGGTGCTGCTCACCGCTCCCGGCAAGGGTGACATCCCGAATGTGGTCTACGGCGTCAACCAAGACACGCTCGACCTTGAGCATGAAACGGTGTTTTCGGCAGCTTCCTGCACCACCAACGCCATCGTGCCCGGCCTGCAGGTCATGCAGAACCACTTCGGCATCGTCAAAGGCCACATTGAGACCATCCACAGCTACACCAACGACCAGAACCTCTTGGACAACTACCACAAGAAGGAACGCCGTGGCCGCTCGGCAGCCCTGAACATGGTCATCACCGAGACGGGAGCCGGCAAAGCCGCCGCCAAGGCCCTGCCCGAGCTGAAAGGCAAGCTGACGAGCAACGCCGTGCGTGTGCCCACACCCGACGTCTCGTTGGCAGTGCTCGCCCTCGACCTCGAGCGCGAGACCACCGTCGAGGAAGTGAACGAGGCCTTCCGCAAGGCCTGCCTCGAAGGCAACCTCATCGAGCAGATCCGTTTCAGCAACAACACCGAGTTCGTCAGCAGCGACGGCATCGGCGACTCGTGCGCCTGCATCTTTGACGCACCGGCAACGAAGGTCAGCGCCGACGGCAAGACGGTGATCCTCTACCTGTGGTACGACAACGAGTTTGGCTACAGCAACCAAGTGGTCCGCCTCGCCCGTCACATCGGACAGGTGAAGAGCTACCGTTATTATTAATGACGCGGGACTGCGTGACGCAAGACGCGGAGCTTTCGGGTTCCGCGTCTTTTTTGCATCGGGACATACGCCTCCTGCCTATGACTCTGTCATCCCTATGGGACTTGGCCGTCCAAGTAATTTGTTCTAGATTTGTGGAAGATTTGTTTCCCCAACCCACTTTTTTCGTATCTTTGCCGCTTTATTTGAATCAATACAACATCAATGAATAACAAGAACACTTTAATCGGTTTCATCCTCATCGCGGCCATCCTTTTCGGCTGGATGTATTTCATGACCCCATCGAAAGAGCAACTGGCTGAACAACAGCGCATCCAAGACTCCATCCGCCGTGCGCGCATGGAAGAGATGGCCATGGACTCGCTCCGGCAAATGCAAAAGCAGCAGCAAACCGCTGCTTTGGCCCAACTTGCGGATTCAATGGCCGTTGCCGACAAGGATTCGACTACCATTGCCCAACAAAAACAGGCCATCATGCGCGACAAGTACGGCGTTTTCGCCAATGCTTCGGAAGGGCAGGAACAGACTTTCACCGTCGAGAACAAGCTGCAAAGGCTCACCTTCAGCACCAAAGGCGGTTTCCTGAAGCAAGTGGAACTGAAAGACTACAAGACCTACGATTCGCTGCCGTTGGTTTCATTCGATCCCGAAACGGCGCTGTTCGACCTTTCTTTTTTTGCGCAAAACCGCATCGTGAACACCTCGCAGTTCTATTTCCAACCTTACCTGAACGGCCAACCCTATTCGGGCGGCGACATCACCGTGCGCGAAGGCGACAGCCTCGTGCTCACCATGCGCCTCGCCACCGACGATGCCAACAAGCACATGGACTTCGTCTATACCATCCACGACGACAACTACATGCTTGGTTTCGACATTCTTACGGTGGGCTTGAAAGACCTTTTGGCCACCAATGCCAACTATATGACCATCGACTGGGACGTCGATTTGATGAAACAAGAAAAAAGCGCCGACCGTTTCGCCGGTGAGACAGTGTATTACCGATCGCTGACCGACAGGGATGTGGACCATCTGAATGAGCAGAAAGACAGCGAACAAATCGTTCATACCAAGCTGAAATGGATTTCGTTCAAGCAACGCTTCTTCTGTAATGTGATTGTGGCCAAGGATTCGTTTGAAAACGCCAAGATGGCTGTCCAAACCCGCAAGTCGAGCAACCCGCGCTATTTCAAGAGCATGTCGGCCAACATCGAGGTGCCCATCAACGTGAACGCCGAGAACAACCATGTGCCGATGCAACTCTATTTCGGCCCCAACCACTTCAAGACCCTGCGTAGCTATGGCCTGGGCCTGCAAGACCAAATCAACCTCGGCAGCTTCTTCTTGATCAGATGGATTAACTATGGCGTTATCAAAGTGTTCAACTGGTTGCAGCCACTCGGCGAGAAATGGAACTACGGAATCGTCATCCTCATTCTGACCATCCTCATCAAGACTTTGCTGTTCCCCTTGGCGTTCAAGAGCTACAAGTCGTCGGCCATCACCCGAGTGTTGAAGCCGGAGATGGAGGCTATCAACGCGAAATACCCCAAAGAGGAAGATGCCATGAAGAAGCAGCAGGCCATCATGAACCTGCAAAGGCAGGCAGGAGCAAGTCCCGCCTCGGGATGCCTTCCGGCATTGCTGCAATTCCCCATCCTTATCGCCATCTTCCGTTTCTTCCCGGCCAGCATTGAGTTGCGCCAGCAACCCTTCCTTTGGGCCGACGACCTCTCGACCTACGATGCCATCGTCACCTTCCCGAAGTTTCTCGGCATGGACCACTTGAGCCTATTCACCATCCTCATGACCATCACGACGCTCATCTACACATGGGTGAACAACAAGCAGATGGACTATTCGAGCAACCCGCAAATGAAGCCCATGAAATGGATGATGTATCTCATGCCCATCATGTTCTTCGCCATCTTCAACAACTACTCATCGGGATTGAGCTATTATTACATGCTCGTCAATATCATCACTTTCATCCAGATGTTCATCTTCCGTCGAATGATTGACGAGGACAAGGTGCGTGCCACCATCGAGGAGAACAAGAAGAAGCCTCAGAAAAAGTCGAACTTCCAGAAACGCCTTGAGGAAGCCCAAAAACAGCAGGCCAAGTTGCAACAACAACAAAAAAGACGCTAAACCATGGAAAAACTAGAACATTTTCTGAACGCCATCCTCGAAACGCGCAAAGTGTGGCTGCTTGAAGCCAAGGAAGGCTTCTTCGCCATGCTTGAAGACAGCGACGGCGAGTCGTATGTGCCGCTGTGGGCTTCCGAGGATGCCGCGCTGAAGTCGGCACAAGGCGACTGGGAAGGCTACACGGTGACTACCATGGGCTTCTCCGAACTGGTCAAATGGCTTAAGGAACTTGCCACCGACCAAATCGACATCGCCATCGCGCCAGAAACCGACGGCGAAATCACTGCCATCCCTTCACACAAGTTTAGGATATGGCTGAAACCTTACGACGACCATTCCTACAAGGAACAAGACGACGACAACGACGACGATGATTTCGACTATGGAGACGGGTGGGCGCAACCGTGGAGATAGTTGGGAGTTGATAGTTAGGAGTTAGGAGTTGATAGTTGGGAGTTGTTTTAGGTAATTACGTCCCGAGTTTGCGTGCGTCGAAGTCAAAAAACAAACATAAATGAAAAGCAAACTATTCGGAGCCCTTTTGCTGATTGAGGCTGCGGCCTTGCTGCTGACGGCAGCGGTGGCATGGCATTATCAGCGCATGACCGGGGAAACTGGCACCAATGCATTCCTTCTTACCGCAGCTTTGACGGGTGCCATTGGACTCTTGCTATACAACATCGGGCGTAACAATCACGATCCGCTGCAAATCAAGGATTCGTTTCTGGTAGTTGCATTGGCATGGGTGCTGTTTTCGGCTTTCGGGATGCTTCCTTTCCTGATCTGCGGCACTGTCGATAACGTTACGGATGCCTTCTTCGAGACCATGTCGGGGTTTTCCACCACAGGTGCCACCATCCTCGATAACATCGACCATCAGCCTCACGCCATTCTTTTTTGGCGCAGTCTGATGCAGTGGCTTGGTGGTTTGGGAATCGTGGTGTTCACCTTGGCGTTTATCCCGTCGGTGGCCAAAGGCTCAAAGAAGATGTCGCTTTTTGCCGCCGAAGCTCCTGGCTTGAGCGTGGAAAAGCTCGCTCCTACGATGGGGGCCACGTCGCGTCTCCTTTGGACCATATACATCGCCCTGACCTTGCTGTGTGCCATTGCTTACCACATCGGCCCAATGGATCGGTTTGACGCTGTTTGTCATGCTCTTACGACCATTGCCACTGGCGGATTCAGCACACATCAAGCCAGCATCGGCCATTTCCAGTCGGGTTATGTCGAATATGTTTGCGTGTTTTTCATGCTGCTTTCCGGCATCAATTTCGCGATGTACTATTTCTTGTTCAACCGTCGCTTCGACGTGATTCGGCGCAATGAGGAATTGCGTTGGTATCTGATCGCCATTCTGGGTTTTACGCTGCTGTTTATGGCGCGTTTCTATTTCGCGCCGCGTTACAGCTTTTCCACCGAATCACAATTGGCATCGCATCCTCAGACGTGGACCGACCGCATCCGCACTTCCCTGTTCCATGTGACGGCCTTGCTCTCTAACACAGGCTTCCAAGGTAGCAATTACGACTACGACCTTTGGGGTCGTCTTTTCCTTATCCCGACAGTGCTGATGATGGTGGTAGGCGGTTGCGCAGGTTCCACCAGCGGAGGTATCAAGATGGTTCGGGTTATGGTGTTGTTCAAGTATATCAAAAAGACTATCAATGAGTTGATGCACTCGTCAAGCATGTACACTATCAAGATTTCGGGTCAAACCGTCGAGGAAGTTTCAGTGCGCCGTGTGCTGTCGTTTTTCTCCCTTGTCATCTTGTTGTTCGTGGTCAATGTGGTGCTGCTGACGGCCGCTGGTATGGAATTCGAAGATGCCACGGTTTCTTTCCTTACTTGTTTCAGCAACTACGGCCCTGGATCCGGAATCACTGGCCCGAGCGGCACTTTCGACAACATCCCCGATTTCGCCAAATGGCTGCTTTCTTTCGACATGTTGGTAGGCCGTTTGGAAATCTTCACCATCCTGCTTCTCTTCTCTCCAAGTTTCTGGAGGACCAAATAACCTTGTATTTCGACTAATAATTCGTACATTTGCGCTTTCAAATCGTATGAAATATGTTCTCCTGTCCCATCCAAATCCGCATGAGCGACCTCGATCCGTATAATCACGTCAACAACGGGGCGCAATGCAACTTCTTCGACATGGGTCGAAGCCGCTATTTCGAGCATGTCTTCCAAACGCCAATCGATTGGCTTACATTCAAATATGTTCTCGTCCACGTCGACCTTGATTTCCGTCATCCCGTGCATTTCCATGACGACATTGTGTGCGAGAGCCGTGTCACCGAATTGGGCAACTCCAGCTTCAAGATGGAGCAATGCCTGCGTGATGTCAAGACAAACGAAATCAAGACGTTGTGTCACGCTGTTGTGGTCTATTTCGATTGCGAAGCAAACAAGGCTGAACGTATTCCCGATGCCGACAGGGAGAAGATGATGAATGCTGACTGAAAAATGAGTAACCACCTCGTGCCGAAGGCACGACACTTCATTAACCCTGCACAAGCGCAGCGCAGTGTAGGGGCAAACAAACGACCTATGAAAAGAATACCAATCCTACTGGCCCTGTGCCTCATCATGGCGAACCTAAACGCCCAAACCGAAACCGAGCTGAATGCTTGGAACGATGTTAAAATCCATGAAATCAACCGCCTGTATCCTCGGACGAATGTCGTTCCTACAGGAGAACAATGGTCGCAATGCCTCAATGGCGACTGGAAGTTCCATTGGGTGGACTCGCCTTCGAAAGCCCCTGCCGATTTCTACAAGACGGATTACGATGCATCCAATTGGAAGACTATCAAAGTGCCGGCCAACTGGGAATTGAACGGCTACGGCACGCCTATCTATGTCAACGTGGACAACGAGTTTCGGCCCAACGAACCGCCTTTTGTCCCAACGGTGGACAATCCCGTAGGTTGCTATCTGACCGAATTCAACATCCCAGAAACATGGAAAGACCGTTTGACTTTCATCAACTTTGGTGCGGTGAAGTCGGCCTACTATGTTTGGGTGAACGGCCAGTTTGTGGGCTATACCGAGGATGCCAAGACCAACGCTGAGTTTGACCTTACGCCATACGTCAAAGTGGGGAAGAACACTTTGGCGGTGAAGGTCTACCGTTTCTCCAATGGTTCCTATTTCGAGTGCCAGGATTTCTGGCGCATCAGTGGCATCGAGCGTGATGTGATGCTCTATTCCAAACCTACGCTGAATGTCTACGACTATGAAATCCATGCCGGATTGGACAAGAACTACCAAAACGGCACTTTCTCCATCAAGGTTAAACTGCAAAGCAATACAAATAAGATACTGAAAAACAGTACTTTGATCGTTGGTGCCTACGAAGGAGAAGAAGTAGAAGGCTTCCCAGAACATATCCTTTTCTCGCTCACAAAGGCGCTCAATGAGTTGACCTTTGTCCAAGCTGATGATGGCTATTATTATGCCGATGTGGAACTGTCTGTCGACAGCAAGGAGATAGGCAAGGTGAAGCCATGGTCGGCAGAACACCCTGACTTGTACCAATTGAGGATGTCGCTGATGGACAAAAAGGCCAAAACCATAGAAAGGCTTACTTCGCCTTTTGGTTTCCGAATCTCCGAAATCAAAGACGGCAAGTTGCTCATCAACGGGCAGTACGTATTAATAAAAGGTGTGAACCGCCACGAGCACGACCCTTACACGGGCCATGTGATTTCGCGCGAGTCGATGGAACGCGACATTGCCTTGATGAAACAGTTGAATATCAATACGGTGCGCACTTGCCACTATCCCGACGACCCGTATTGGTACGAACTCTGCGACAAATATGGTCTTTACGTTTGGGACGAGGCCAACTGCGAATCCCATGCGCAAGGCTACGGCGAAAAGAGCCTCGCCAAAGACCCGCAGTATCAAGGAATGGTGTGGCAGCGCAACCGCAACATGCTTGAACGCGACAAAAACCATCCTTCAGTCATCATGTGGTCGATGGGCAACGAGTGTGGCAACGGTGTCAACTTCGAGTACACCTACGATTGGATGAAAAACCGCGACAAAACCCGCCCTGTGACCTATGAAAGAGCCATCTACGACCGCAATACCGATGTCATTGGCCTGATGTATGCCAGTCCGAAATATCTGCAAAAGTTTGTGGATGAAGGTCTTGACGAGGAAGGAAGGCCTTTCATCATGGTGGAATACTGCCACGCCATGGGCAACAGCATGGGCGGTCTGAAAGATTATTGGGATGTGATTGAAGCCAACGAGCAACTGCAAGGCGGCTGCATTTGGGACTGGGTGGACCAGAGTTTCATCGTCCATGACAAGGACAAGGATGTCGATTGGCTTGCAGTTGGCGGCGACTTTGGTCATGCCTACGGCGTGGGCGACGATGACGCTTTCTGTGGCAATGGTGTGGTGAGCAGCGATAGGAGACCGCATCATCACGCCGCCGAGGTGAAAAAGGTGTATCAGCCCATCAAGTTCACAGCCAAAGACTTGACTTGGGGCAAGTTTGAGGCCAAAAACTGGCTTTCGTTCACCAACGCCTCTGCTTTCGATTGTGATTATACCATCTTTTCAGCTGAAAAAACGCTGATGAGAGGCAAGATAGAACTTGATATTAAACCCTTTGGCACACAGGAGATTAATATTGAGCGTTTGCGCATCTATGGCAATCCTGGCGAGGAATTCTTTATACGTTTTTCGGTGAAAACCAAAGAAGACCAGCCTTTAATGATTGCTGGAACAGAAATCGCCTACGATGAGTTCAAGTTGGAGTGGCCTTCGGCGCCATTGGAGTCTTTGGTAAAGGAAAAACAGGTGCAATTCAATTCGGGTGATGGCTCTGTTTACAATGAGGATTTCACAGCGACTTTCGATAAGGCAACTGGTGCCATTAATTCATATATCGTTAAGGGGCAGGAACTTTTGAAAGGCGAGTTGAAAGACAATTTTTGGCGTGCGCCGACCTTGAACGACGAGGTGGACGGCTGGGCCTTGCCACGTTGGACAAAAGCAGGTTTGCAATACCTGACCGCTAAACACACAGGTTTGCATTTTGAACGTCTCGACGATAAAACGGTTGCAGTTACCGCAGCTATTGAGTATTATGATGCTTCCGACAAGCTTCAAATCGTGGTTAACAAGGTGTATCTCATTGACGGAGAAGGCAACATCAGCATTACCAACCGCGTGGAGCCGATGGAAACGGTGACTTCCTTGCCAAAGATTGGAATGCAGTTCTCCATGCCGTTGGATTACAATTATTTGGGCTATTTTGGTAAAGATGTCGAGAGTTATCCCGACCGTAACGCTTCGGGCAAAATGGGACTTTATGAGGTCAATGCCTTGGAATTTTTTGAGCAACACATTGTGCCACAGGATAATGGCAATCACAGCGATACCCGCTGGATGACTTTGAAAAGCGACAAGAGCGATGTCGGGTTGTTTGTCACGATGCCCGAACCGTTCAATTTCAGCATTTACAATTACGATGATGACAACCTTACTGCCGCTCGCCGCATCAACCAGCTGGAACCCAAGGAGTTCCTCACGGTAAACATCGACTACAAGCAAGCTCCCATCGGCACGGCTACTTGTGGCCCAGGTGTGGATGAGAAGTATGTGCTTGGCAACCAAGTATATGAATACACGGTGATGCTTCGCGCCTTCGACAAGTCGCAAGACCCGATAGAGTTGAGCCGTTATCAACTGCCGAATGCAGATTCAATAATGGTCCCGATGCCCGAAATCAAGGCGATGATGGCAGGGAAGGAGGACTTCCGCATGTTCAACCGTCCGCTGACCATCTCCATGACTTGCGCCGATCCCGATGCCGAAATCCATTACACCACCGACGGCAGCGAGCCAACGGTGAAGTCGGCACTTTACAAATCCTCGTTCAACATTACGAAGTCCACTATGGTTAAAGCCAAGGCATTTAAGAAAGGATTGTTGCCGTCGTTTGTGGCTTTGAAGCAATACAACCGATTGAATATCCATACGACAACCTTCGTCAATCCACCTGCGGAGCGCTACGGCAAGGAGGCCGACATCGCCTTGATGGACGGCAAGAAAGGTACGCCTGGCGACTATGCCAACGACTGGCTCGGCTTCGAGGGCATCGACATGGAGGCCACCATCGAATTGGCCGTCCCGACGGACATTAGCGTCGTGAAAGTTGGCCTATGCCATGAGCCTAACGACTGGGTGATGTGGCCGAAAGCGGTTTGGGTCAGTTTTTCCAAGGACGGGACGAACTACACGGAATGGAAATTCGCCGAGTTGCCCGTCTTCGACCGTCCCGACCCGATGGCTGGTCATGGCCGGATTGAGGCTCGTGCCCGTGCCAACATGAAAGAGGCCAAGTTTGTCCGCATAAAGGTGGAGAACCAAGGCGTTCTGCCTGAATGGCATCCCTACAAAGGCGAGAAGGCTTGGGTTATGGTGGACGAGGTGGTGATAGAATGAAAAAAGGCGCTCGAAAGCGCCTTTTTTTCATTTCTCACCATTCCACCGCCATTCGCTGCACAGGCATCGTCATGCAGCGGGCGCCGCCGCCACCACGCGAGAGCTCGTTGCCCTCGAATGCGATGATGCACTTGCTGATGTTGTTGGGATTGACTTTGTTGTTCACTACGTCAGCGGCAGTGAGGATGCTGAATCCTGCATTGTTCAAGGCTTCCAAAGTGTGTTGGTTGCGGCCATAACCGATGAACTTGCCGGGTTCGAGGCAGAAGAAGTTGCAGCCACTGTGCCATTGCTCGCGGGCGGCAAAGTCATCGTCGCCGTTGCCGCAGAAAACAGGCTCCAAGTCGATGCCGATACTGCCAAGTGCCTCGATGAGATTGTTGGCCTCTTTGCCCACGGCCTTCTGCCCGTCGATGGTGATGTGGAAGGTCTTGAACGCGCTGTTCATGATGACGGGTCTGTAGGCCATGCACTTGTTTACGTCAAGCATGGTGAACACCATATCTAAATGGATGAACGACTCAGGAGTGAGAGGCAACTCTTGGAAAATCAAGTGCTTCACACCGGGTCTGGTCTTCAGATGCTCGACGAGGGCTTCAACGCCGTGCATGTTGGTTCGGGCACCCATGCCGCAGATGACCACGTCGTCGCGGATGATTTGCACGTCGCCGCCTTCCACCGTGCCGATGCCGTGAACGTCGTAAGCTAACGTGGGATTGACAACCTTGGCCTCAAACATCGGGTGGAGGTTGTAAATCGCCTCCAAAATCATACATTCGCGTGCACGCACCGGCGAAGCCATGTTGCTAATCATGATGCTGTCGAACATGGTGAACGAAGCATCGCGCATGAAAAAGAGGTTGGGCAGCGGGCGCAACAGGTATTTCTCCTTGTCGAGCGACTTGATGCTGTCCATCTTCACACCTTGGATGAGTTGCTTCGACAACTCTTTGGCAGGCAGCGACTTCAGATAGTCGGCAATCATCAAACGGTCTTCAGCCTTGCAAATGCGATCCACCAAAGCAATTTTGATGTTGTCTTGTGTTAATATATCTGACAACAAGTCACTGATTTCGTGAACTTTTGTGAAATGTTGGAGTGTTTTCTTGAAATAGTTGTACTCTTTTTGTGCGACTTGTTGGTTGAGTATGTCGCTAAACAAATAAAGATGTGCATCATCGGGTGTCATGTTCTCGATTTCAAGCCCTGGAGCGTGAACCAGAACATGTTGTAATTTGCCAATTTCCGAACTTACATTGACGTTGATTGGAGTAAAATCCATATAACAGGGTTTGGTGAAACAATGGGAACTGGGCGTTTTTTGACCCCAGCTCCAAATATCGCGGCAAAGGTAAGAATTATTCCTTGATTGGCAACTTGGAATCGAAAATTATCTCTCGTAATACCTGAATCTCACCGTTTCAGGCATCTCGAAATGGAACTGTGAGCGTTTCCAATCGGCATGGCCCCAATTGCCGACGAGGGTAGGTTCATGGGATAAGGTCTTCAGCTCGGCAAGATACGCGCTGCGCGGAATGGCGTAGGCTCCCAAACTAATCAGATGGTCTGTCTCTTGCTGGCAATCAATGAGTTGAAATCCGTTGTTTTGCAAAAAACGGTGCAAATGGAAAAAAGCGACCTTGGAGGCATCGCTCACGGTGTGGAACATCGACTCGCCGAAAAACACCTTGCCGATGGCGAGGCCATACAGTCCGCCAACCAGCTCGCCGTCGAGATAGGTCTCAAACGAGTGTGCAATGCCCAGTTCGTGCAAATGGGTGTAGGCATCCACCATCTCGTCCACAATCCAGGTGCCATCTTGTCCCTCGCGCGGCGTTTGGGCGCAATGCAGCATCACATCGCGAAAACGGGTGTCGATTCGCAGTTCAAACCGCCCCGATTTCAGTGTGCGCCTAAGCGACTTGCTGACTCTCATCTCGCCAGGCCTGATGACCAAACGGGGATCGAGTGACCACCAAAGGATGGGCTCATCGTCGCTGTACCAAGGGAAGATTCCATTGGCGTAGGCCGTGAGGAGCCTTTCGGGCGAAAGGTCGCCGCCAAAGGCCAAAAGCCCGTCGGCGTTGGCGCGATCGGCGGGAGGGAAGAAACAATCGTCGTCGTTGAGTTGGTAAAGAATACTCATTTCGGTCAATTAAAGCGCAAAAATAATGTTTTTTCTGTATTTTTGTGCCAGCAATTTCAAGATAATGCCACGCTATTTCATTCACATGGCCTACAACGGAAGCCGCTATCATGGTTATCAAATCCAGCCGCACAGCGAAAGCGTGCAGGCTACGGTGGAACGTTGCCTGAGCCTCAAACTTGGGCAAACCATCGCCATCACTGGCTGCGGGCGCACCGACACGGGCGTTCATGCTCGCAACTATTACGCCCATTTCGACATCGAAGACGAGCTTCCTGATGCGGAAAAACTTGCCAATCAGATGAATACATTCCTTCCCGACGACATTGTCGTCTATCGCATTTGGCAGGTCAGCCCCGACCTGCACGCCCGTTTCGATGCGGTTTCGCGTACCTATCACTATTACATCACGCGCACGAAAAACCCATTCCATACGCACGACACCTATTATATATATGGCGACCTCGACGTGAACAAGATGCAGCAAGCTGCCAATCTTCTATTTGAATATGAGGATTTTACGAGTTTCTCGAAGCTCCATACCCAAGTGAAGACCAACATTTGCAAAATCATGGAGGCGCGTTGGTTTGAGCAAGACGGATTACTCGTGTTTCGCATCAAGGCCGACCGTTTCTTGCGCAACATGGTGAGGGCCATTGTGGGCACGTTGCTCGAAGTGGGGAAGGGGCGAATCAGCATGGAAGCGTTTCGCGCTGTCATCGAAAGGAAAGACCGTTGCGAGGCCGGGACCTCCGTGCCTGCCCATGCGCTGGTCCTTGAGGATGTGGGATATGAAGGGTGGTGAGCGTTGTTAGGCTTTGAATAAAAAAATGCAAACCAATTGGTTTGCATTTTTTTGTGTAGCGGGATCGAGAATTGAACTCGAGACCTCCGGGTTATGAATCCGACGCTCTAACCAACTGAGCTACCCCGCCGTCTTTCGGGGCGCAAAATTAGGCAAAATTTCAATACGAGCAACAAAAAATGTGGAAAAAATTTTCAAACGCGAAAAAATGTAATGTTACTGCGGTTTTGGTACGGTTTTTGGGAAAATGGAAAAATTGTTTCAAAAACACCGAGTTTTGACGAACAAATGACAATAATTACTACTTTTGCACAATCTTAAAACCTTTCAAAAGAATGAAAAAAGTTATCTATCTGCTTGGTATCATGCTCCTTATGGCTGGAGCGGCCAAGGCGCAAGACGCAAAGACACAGAACGGTCCCGAAATCGAGTTTGAGAAAATCGTGCACGACTACGGCAATGTGCCCTACAATGGCAATGGTGAGTGTGAATTCCGCTTCACCAACACGGGCAATGAACCGCTCTTAATCCAGAAGCCCAAGTCGAGTTGCGGTTGCACTATTCCTACATGGCCCAACGAACCGATTCTTCCTGGCGAGTCGGAAGTCATCAAGGTGACATACAAGACCAACCGCGTTGGAGCAATCAACAAGTCGGTTACCGTCACCTCCAACGCCGTCAAGAATTCGACCGTGGTGCTTCGTATCAAAGGTACGGTGCTTGAACAAGCAAAGGAAGCCATGCCTGCCAACAATACCATGGGCAACGGTTCGCCCGTGAACAACAACAATTGAATACAAACAAACCATTATGCCACAAATATCAACTAAGGGCTTGGAATTGCCACAGTCGGCCATCCGTAAGCTCGTTCCTTTTGCCGATGCCGCCAAGGAGCGCGGTGTCCATGTGTATCACCTCAACATCGGCCAGCCCGACATCGAGACGCCCAAAGGCGCCTTGAAAGCCTTGTCGGAGATTGCTCTTGATCTACCGGAAAGCCACGGAGTGCTTGAATACAGCCATTCGGCGGGTATCCCCTCGTATCGTCGCGCCTTGTGCAACTACTACCACCGCCACGGCATCGACGTGACACCCAATCAGGTGCTGGTCACCACGGGCGGCAGCGAGGCCTTGCAAATGGCCTTCACCGTGTGCCTCAATCCAGGTGATGAAATCATCATCCCAGAACCCTATTATACCAATTATAACACCTTCGCCAAGCTGTGCGACGCCAAGATCGTCACTATCCCGAGCGACATCAAGACGGGCTTTGCCTTGCCACCTATCGAGGAATTCGAGAAGGTCATCACGCCGCGTACCAAGGCCATCATGATTTGCAACCCCAACAACCCGACAGGTTATCTATACACTCACGAGGAGCTGCTGAAAGTGGCTGGTTTGGTCAAGAAATATGACTTGTATCTCTTTGCAGATGAGGTGTATCGTGAGTTCTGCTACGATGGCCACAAGCACTTCAGCGTGATGCAGCTCGAAGGCATGGAGCGTAACGTGATTCTGTTCGACTCCGTCTCGAAGCGATACAGCGCCTGCGGTGCCCGTGTGGGTTGCATGGTGACGCGCAACAGCGAGGTCTATGCCATCGCCATGCGTCTGGCACAGGCCCGGCTGTCGCCACCGAGCTTCGGCCAGATCTTCGCAGAGGCGGCCGTCGACACGCCGCAGTCGTACTTCGATGGTGTGTATAACGAGTACATCGCACGTCGCAACGTCATCGTCGAAGGCATCAACAAGATTTCGGGCTGCTTCTGCCCGATGCCCAAGGGTGCTTTCTACACCGTCATCGACCTGCCCATCGACGACAGCGACAAGTTCTGCCAGTGGCTGCTCACCGATTTCAGCTACAACAACGCCACTGTCATGCTGGCTCCTGCCACGGGCTTCTATGCCGACCCCGAGAAGGGCCGCCACCAAGCCCGCATCACCTACTGCCTTTGCATCGACGACCTGAAGGCTGCCATGAAGTGCCTCGAAGAGGCCTTGAGGGTGTATCCTGGAAGAACGAAATAGTAAGGAATCGTCATTTTGACATCTATAAACCCGAAAAACCCGAGATTCGTTGTTCTCGGGTTTTTTGTTGTTTTATCGGATTAGTTCAAAATGTCCTCCAATGCCGCCCTAAACGCAGGCATGGGGCAATGCATGTCGCGCTCAATAATGAGCGTCTTGAGTCCGGCGAAAGGCTTGATGATTGTTTCTATCTCGTTGAGGGTTAGGTTTTTTCCGAAATATGCAGGGGCGAAATATTCCCAAAAACGGAAGGCGGTGGCCTTCTCCATGTGGAAGGTCTCGCGGATGAAGTCCTCACCGTTGAGTACGCAACAGAGATACACCATGCCCACGTCGAAGAGCGGGTTGCCATAACAGAAGTCGCCGAGGTCGATGAAATAGCGTTTGTCGGCATTGAAAATGGCGTTGGAAAACTGCAGGTCGCCGTGGATGGCCGTGTTGGTATCGGGGACGCTGTCGATGAAACGGCCGATTTTGCCTTTCTCATCCGACGTGAAGAACGGGTTCTCGGCCAAAAGCCGATGGTAGCGGTCTTTCACGTTCTCGAATTGGGTTGTGTCGATGTGTGTCGAGTGAAGCTGGAGGCACATCTGCGCGAATTCCTCGGCGTATTGCCTTGTGTTTTCGGGGTGGTTGCCCGTGGCGCGCGAGTACGACACTTTCCCGCTGATGCGGCGGAATCGTATGCCATAGCGGCCATCGTCGGTCACCACATATTCGCCCGGCTCTGGGGTGGGGATGCCGATGTCATACACCTTGCGGGCAAGTTTCATCTCATCCAAAGGCTGCTGTATCTTGCCCGGAAAATAAAGTTTGAGCATGATGGAAGGGTCGGTCTTGTGGTCGTAGCTTTCGCCGTTGGCGCCACCACCGCTGAGGATGTAGTCGTCCAACGAAATTCTTAAGGCTTCCATTTGTGGTCGTTTTTTTCTGCGACAAAGGTAGAAAAAAATGCACAGTTACATGGTTGCCAGTTGCGTTTTTTTGTAATTTTGCGGAAATTCTGAAAAATGCATCCATGCGTACGAAGTCATTTGCGAACCGGCTGAGTTGGACTGTGATTGGTGTTGTTTCGGCCGTTTTCCTTTTAGCCATGTTGTTGGTTGCCGTTGTGTCGCACCAAATCATTGCTGATGAGGCCACACGCTCGGTGCAGCACATCCTTCATGGTACCATAAGCGACATTGAGAAGCCTCTGAACGAAGTGGAGATTTCGACCCAGACCGTGGCGGCTTACATGTCGTCGATGACAGACCAGCCGGAGGTGTTGCAGACCATCACACGGCGGACCGTTGAGATCAGCGACCTCATCAATGGCTGTGGCATCCTGTTCTTCGACAAGGATGGTAAAATCGACCCCAACCGTACACCTGCCTTCAGCTACAAGGACTCTACGGCGGCATTTGATTTCCATCCCGACGCGCAACAGTTGCAAATGCTGGCCGAGTTTTGTACCCAGAAGACTTTGGAAACCAAGACGCCCGGCTGGACGGCGCCCTACCCGGCTTTCGACTCGCGTCAAACGCTCATCGCCACTTACTGTTATCCGCTGATGGACGCTGACCTCAACGTCTATGCCATTGTCGCAGCCGACCTGTCAGTGGACTGGATAGAGCAAAAAGTGGAGGAACTGCGCCCCTACGAGAATTCGTTGACCACCATAGTCTGTGGCGAAAACTGCCTGATTGGCCTCAAAGACACGGCCCTTGTCGAGCAATACAAGAAGTCTTTCATCGACGACAAGAACTTTGCCTCGTTGGTTGAAGACATCCAGAAAGACAAGGATAGCTTGCGCAAGCGCGTCGGCAAGGGACGTAACATGTCGTTTGTGGTCTATGGCCCGCTTCACAATGGATGGAACCTGAGCATCCTTTGCCCTTATCGCGACGTGCTTTATCGCTCGTCGCAGATGCATGCATTCCTGATCATTATTGGCATCTTGGGATTGGTCGTCCTTTATTTCGTTTGCCGCCATGTGATTCGCAAGATGACCAAGCCTATCACCCAACTCTCTGATTCTGCGCTCAATATGGCGAAAGGCAATTTCAAGGCGCAACTGCCCGAAATCAAGAGCGAGGACGAGATGCTGACCTTGCACGACAGTTTCGTGTTCCTGCAAAATTCCATCGCCGACTACATTGAGGAACTGAAGGCCACCACCACTGCCAACGAGCGCATGGAGTCGGAACTCAACGTGGCCCGTAATATTCAGATGGGCATGTTGCGCAATGACTTTCCAGCCATGCTTCACGCCTTGCTGATCCCCGCAAAAGAAGTCGGCGGCGACTTGTACGACTACGTCCTGAAAGACGGCGCATTGTATTTCGCTATCGGCGACGTGTCGGGCAAAGGGGTGCCGGCTTCGCTGATGATGGCCATCACGAGTGCATCATTGCGTTTCGTCTCGGGGCTCAACCTGCCCCTGAACCAGTCCCTGGAACGCATCAACGACGGCGTCAGCGAAAGCAACAGCCACGGAATGTTCGTCACCCTGTTTGTGGGCCGCCTCGACCTTTCGACCGGCCACATGGAATACTGCAACGCAGGCCACAACCCCATCCTCGTCATGCCGCCCGACGCTGCCCCCTATCTGCTGAAGGCCAAGCCCAACCTCGCCATCGGCCTGATGGAAGGCTTTGGCTACGAGGCAGAAAGCATCGACCTGAAGCCCGGAACGCGCATCGTGGCCTACACCGACGGCGTGACAGAGGCCGAGCGCCCCGACCTCGCCCAATACGGTGTGGAACGGTTGTTGCAGTGGGCCCGCGACTTGAAGACCGACGAGGAAGGCGGCGAAAAGGCGGTTGTGGAAAGTTTGTACGAATCGGTGAAGCACTTCGCCGGCGACAACCCGCAAAACGATGACATCACGATTGTTAGCTTGAAGTTTGGAGTTAGAAGTTAAAAGTTTGGAAGTGTAGGGGCGGCAGCACAAGTGATAATTGACAATCATAAATGAAATATCAAAAGATGTTGGAAAAATGACAAAGAAGAGATTCAACCCGATCAAGGACAAAAGCAGCGAAATCATCGCGTTTTTGATGGCTTCGCCCGACATGCCCACGGACGCGGCGCTGCGTTTCAAGATAGAGCTTTCGGTGGAGGAGGCCGTCGAGAACGTGGTGCGCTACGCCTACGAAGGCGGCATCGGCTGGCTTGGGGCCGGCCCCAACCCGCACCCCAACCCGCCCCTCGCGCCCGATCTGGAGAGCGTGTTCGTCATGAG
>CAMOCK010000168.1 GCA_946610645.1 uncultured Bacteroidales bacterium | reverse complement strand
GGTTTTCCACATAAATAAGGACGGTGCCTATTCTCCTTTCCATTTGAATTTCCTCCGGATCAGATGATTGATGATTCCCGCACGAGCCTCGATGTCAACGCATTGTCTTCATCTCAGCGTATTTGCGGCTTGGTTTTGCGGCTGCAAAAATAGCACAAATTTCCGTAACTGTGCGGAAATTTGTGCTATTTGATGGGAATAGTCTGCCTTTTTCTGCAAACAGAGTGGTTGTTTAGTTTTGGATGACGACCTTGCGCGTCACCACCTTGCCGCCGACGACATGGACAAAGTACATTCCCGACGGCAGGTCGCTCACGTCGATGGTGGCTGAGCCTTTTATGGCGAGGCCGCGCACTTGGATGCCCTGTGCGTTGATGATGTGGACGATGGCGCTTCCCTTGTCGTAGTCCGTGGTGATGGTCATTTGGCCTCTTGCCGGATTGGGCGTGATGCTTACCTCAAAGGGTTCTTCATCGACATTGGGCAATTCCGGGACTTCCGTCAGGATGTCGGTGTGGTGGCTGTAGGTCACCAGCTTGCCCGAAACCCTCAAGATCGGGTTCTCCGAATTTTCGCAATACGGGCAGCCGTTTTGTCCGTTCACGCAGTCGGGGTAGTTGGGGTGGCATTGGTCGATGTAGGTCGGGTCGAACTCGTAGAGCAAGTCGGCGGAGCCGTTGGCGAGGTAGTCGTCGAGGCTGTAGTTCCACACGAGGGCGATGCTGCCCGGGCACCAGCCGGAGCGGCTTCCGGGCCAGGTGCCGTTTTGGGGTTGGCAGCCGGCGGGGTTGGGGTTGCAGGTGCGCCACAGGTATTGGGTGTAGGCGACGGAGCCGTCAACCTTGATGTTATGGGTGGCGGGGTAGAACTCGGCAGCGTTGCCGGTGTTGTAGGCATTGCCGCTGCCGGCGGCATAGCTGCTCCAGTGGTGGCCAGTGGTCACGAGGCGCAGGTTGGCTTTCTCCACGCAGGGGTCGAACTCGACGCTGCGCGTCGGGATGGGGCAGGGGTCGGCGTAGTCGCCGAAGCTGTAGGTGCCAAACCAAAGCTCCTGCATGTCGACGTAGGGATAGTCGGGTGTGCCTTTGGTGAACTCGAAGAGGGCAGTGGGGGCGATGCCGGCACCGGAATAGCTCTCCAGATACAATTCGAATTCAACGAGCCCCTGCAGGACGGAGGTGAAGTCGGTCACGTCAAGGTTGTCTTCGCACTCGACGCCGAAGGGGGTGCAGTAACGGTACAGCTCTACCCATTCGCCGCGATAGTTCTTCACACGGCAGTAGCTCACGCGGTCATACGGGTCGCAGTTGCCGTTCACGCAGTTGTGCAGGTAATGCATGTTGATGGCACTGAATGCGTTGACGTGGGTAGGGAAGGCATACTCGCCATAGTTGTTGAACATGGTGGGGGTCACGGCCAACTCGCCGTTGAGGGCCGAAACCGTCATGTCGTCGTAGTTGGTAGTCACCTCAAAGGTGTTGGAGGCCGTAGTGACTTTGCCGCCGGTCTGGGTGATGCTCACGGTCATGTTGTAGTTGCCAGGGCCGGAGGGCGTCCAGGTGGTGAACCAATAGCCGTTGTCAGGGTTGTCAGGGTAGTCGGTCTTGAGGAACAGTTCCTGTCCGTCGACGGAGCATTTCACTTGCTCGAACTTGAGGACGGAGCCGTGGTCGATATAGGCGCTGAGCACCACCATCACGGGGTTCTCGAAGTCGGGCATATAGACCTTGGTGCCTTCGTAGGGGCGGCGGATGGTAATTTCAGGGGCATAGTTTTCGGGGTCAACCACATAGAACGAGCGGGTCACCGTTGGGGCGGGCTGCCAGTTGGTGCCGTCGCCGGGTTGGACGGCCTTGACCTTCACGGTGCCTTCTTCGCCCGTGAGGGTCAGGATGTTGCCTTCCACCGTGGCAGGGCCTTCGGCGACCTCAAAAGTCACGGGAAGGCCCGAAGTGGAGGTGGCTTGCAAGGTGATGGGCGCATTGTAGACCAACTGGTCGGGGATGCTGGCAAAGTCGATGAACTGGGCCGCCAGGCCGCCGGGGATGTGGCGGATGGTGAAGTTGTCGAAACCGCCCCAGCCGCTGTTGAGCATGAAG
This sequence comes from uncultured Bacteroidales bacterium, assembly GCA_946610645.1. Lineage (GTDB taxonomy): Bacteria > Bacteroidota > Bacteroidia > Bacteroidales > F082 > Limimorpha. The sequence goes on along the minus strand of CAMOCK010000168.1, from coordinate 19,239 downwards.
ATGTGGTGCCACATGGCGGGATCGTGCTTGTCGCCGCTGCCGGGAGTGAGGCCGGCGTTGACGCCTTGGCACTCGGGCACCGACTCCCACTCGGCAGTGAGGTCTTCATACTTCATGTAGAGCGTGACGGCGCCGGCGCCGTTGTTGGCGTCAAGGTCGATGGAAACCTTCCAGCGGAACCAGTGGCCTTCCTCACCAACGGGCTTGATTTGGCAGGCCATCGTGTTGTTGGGCAGAACCACGCCGTTCAGGAATTCGGGGTCGGCCGAAGGCCCTGTGAGCAGCATGTAGACGCCGCCGTCGGCAACGGTGCTTGAGGCATCGGGGTAAAGTGGCTCGCAGAGGTTTTGGTGCGACGGGGCCTGGCACCCGGGAGGAACCACCGAGCCGTCGCCGTCGCCGTCATAACCGATTCCGAAAAAGTCGCCCCACCATTGGCGCAGCACGTCACATTCAATCTCTATGATGCCGCCACTGGAGAAGTCGAATCCGTATTGGGTGATGTCGTGCGTGGCGATGTCGCCGAAGGCAGTGCCCGAAGCGTCGGAGAAAACGCCTATGGTTTCGTCTGCCGTAGGGGTGGGCACTCCGTTGCCCCAGAAATGCCCCATGTAGTCGGTGTACATGGGAGTGAATCCGCCGTTGCCGGCATGGTGTACGCGGACATACCAGCCGTCTTGGCCGTTGAGGAGATGGTTCGGGTTTTCGCCAAACTCATAGTCGTTGAAGTCGAAAGTCTTTTCGACTTGGGCGTTCATCCCGAAAGAGAACGCCAAAAGCATTAGGATCAGGGATAGTTTTTTCATGATTATGAATTTTGAAGTCTGAAATCGTAAATCTTATTCATTCCACCACACCTTCGTCTGCCTCGTGTCGCCATGCGGCATTCGGGCTAATTGCGTGGTGTAGTTCTCGTAGTTGTATTCGATCTCCTTTTGGGGATATTCCAAGCGCATCGAGGTCAGCTTGGCATGGTCGGTGGTGGAGGGCGTTGCCATGGTGCGGCGGGCCAAGGCCCAGGCCTCCCAGGGCTGGCGGAAGAGGTTGATCCACCGCTGCTGGTAGATCATCTTCAGGTAGAAACCGGCGCTACCGTCGTATTCGGGGTTCATCCAAACGGCGTAGTTCATCACACTGGAGGCCATCTTGTTGCCCAAGGCCCAGATGTCGAGGTTGTTGGAATAGGCGACATATTGGGGATAGAGATAGGTCCAGCGGCTGGTGTTCGACGGTAGGTGCGCCCAAAAAACGCACGACTGGTAGATGGCTTGGTAGAGCATTTGGTCGAGCTCCATGCCGGAAAGGGTGATGCCACCTATGCCACGCGCCCCGATTTCGGCTTTCATGAAGAGCACGTCGGCGTAGGTGACGAGGATTTGCGGCACATACCTCTCGTCGCGGGTCAAGTAGTAGTTGAAGGGCGAGAAGAGGCACGACGGGCCTTTGAAGGAGTAGTTGCCGTCGCGACTTTGGGCGTAGGGCGAGCCGCCCTCGGTGGGCGTTTCGGTAGTGCGGATTTGCGGATAGGGGCGCCAAGCGCCGTCGGGGAAGCTGTCGTTCTTGTGGCTCGTGTCGAAGAAAAGGAAGGCGCGGTAGTCGAAGATGCCGCTGCCATCCATATCGTCGGTCGACGACATGCAGCCCCAAACCGTTTCGCCCATGCGGAGGTGCTTGTGCTCGCGGAACGACCAATTGACATCCCAACTTGTACCCAAAACACTGGGCCACAGGCAGATGCCTCCGCCTGTTGCCACGCCGCCAGAGCCGCTTATGATGGTGTAGTTGAAGTCATAGGCATCCACCAGAAGCGGAGTGGCAAATTCGGGATCCTTGTCGTACATTCGCAGGCCATGGCGCAGGATGAGCGAGTTGGCGAACTCGGCCCATTGCTTGTAGTTGTTGCCGAGCAGCACGTCGTAGGGCAGCTTGTAGTATTCGTTGCCGTTTGCGGTCGTTGCCGAATCGGCGTTCAGCACGTCGCGCGACCACGCCAGCTCTTCCAAGAGCGACTTGTAGATGCTCTCTTGGGTGTCCCACGCGGGTTTCATGGTGGCCTGTGTGGATCCGTCCCAAATCCGGCCTGCCTGTGTGTAGGGCATGTCGCCGAACACGTCGGTGACCTTGAAGGTTTGGTAGGCCTTCAGCACATTGAGTTGGGAGCGCACCTTGTCGCAAACGCTGGCGTCGGCTTGTTCTTCGCCGTATGCCTCGAAGCGTCTTTCCAGTTCACGGATGTTCGACAGCATGAGGTAATAGTCAGACCATAGGTTGGTGGTCCCGATTTGGGAGTTGCCCCACGACTCGGACGTCAGCGCGCCGAGTTCGGTTTCGGGATACCAGATCTCGTTTTGCAGGTAGAATTGTTCGTTCATGCTTTGCTGCAACGAACTCACCACGCCGTTAAACAAGGCCTCGATGGTCGTCCCCGTTGGCGAGAACGGGTCTTGGTTCATTTCTTCGAAGTTCTTGGTGCATGAGGCCAAGACAAGCACTGCACTAATAATGAATATGTTTCTTTTCATGACGATTCAGGTTAGAGATTGACTTTTAAGGTGAGCATAAACGACCGTGTTCCGGGGTAGGAGGCATATTCCAAGCCTTGGGCGTTCCCTGAGCCTTGTGTGCCTTCGGGGTTGATGTTGTCGGGCAGGGTCTTGTAGAAATAGAACAGGTCGCGACCCACAAGGGAGATGGAGGCCTGCTTGATGAAGTTCTGCTTGTCCAAAAGCTTGCGTGGGAAGTCGTAGGTCAACGAAAGCTCACGCATCTTGATCCATGTGTTGTTTACGATGCCTGGTGTGCTGAGGATGTTGCCCCAGCCGCCGAAGTTGGGCATGTATTTGTAGAGGTAATGCACCACATTCTTGTTTTGGTGGGCCTCGCCCGTCTCTGTGTTGATGCAATATCCGGGCAGGATAACGCCGTAATTGCCCACAAAGTTGCCGTCGGCATCATAATAGGGCAAGCCGTTGCCTTCGCGTTCATAGAGCGTTTCCAAACTTTGGCCTGTCTGCATCCCCACCACATAGGAGGCGCAATATATCTGGCCGCCCAACTTGGCATCAACCAAGGCATAAAGCGACCAGTTCTTGTATGAAGCCCTCAGGTTGATGCCGCCCGTCACCAAGGGGGCGCAGTTGCCCACCGGCACACGATTGTCGGTTTTCAGATAAGTAGTGCCCGTCTCGTTCAGCAAAGGCAATGGCTTGCCGTTGGCATCATAGTAGGGGCCGACTACGGTACCGTCGCTCATCGTGTATTCATAAACATAGTCCCAGCCGTAGATGGTGCCATACTCCTCCCCTTCTTCAACAGCGATGGCGGGACCGTTAGAGCCCCAAATCTCGGAAAGCGTGTACATATTGGCCCCCGACAGGTCCACAATCTTGTTTCTGTTGCGTGCAAGATTCAGGCCAACTTGAACACCATAATCCTTGCCTTGTGCAATGTCGTATGTCATGATGGCCTCTATGCCCTTGTTGGTCACAATGCCGGTGTTGATGGTCACATTGCTGGCACCCGACGAAGGTGCGAGCGGCGAGGATAGGATTTGGTCCCAGCTGTAGATGTCATAATAAGTGAAGTCCATGTTGAACCTGGCGCCCAGTCCAAGGTCGAAGCCCAATTCAAAAGCACGTTGCCTTTGGGGTTTCAGCGCCAAGGGCGGGACGATGGAAGGCAGCACGGCTGAAAGTTGATGTCCAAAAGAACCCGTAGTGTAGGTATAGGTCAGCTGGTAGGGGTCGGTGTCGCTGGCGGTCTGTGCCCAAGAGGCTCTCAGCTTCAGGAAATTGACAGGGCCCCACTTCCAATCCTTGAAGGCCGAGGTGGGCACGAAACTCAAGGTGGCCGAAGGATAGAAATAGGAATTGTTGGTGATGGGCAAGGTCGATGACCAGTCGTTGCGCCCCGTGATGTCCAGGAACATCCAGTCGCCGTAACTCATGTTAAGGAAGGCATACAAAGAATTGACTTGTTTCTCCCACTTCGACTCGCCGAATATGCGCTCGGCGGCGGCAGAATAGTTGTATATGGTGTAGAGGTTTGAGTAGGCCCAAGTGCCAGAGGTGCCGTTGAGGCCGTCACGGTAGCCATAGTATTGCTCTCCTCCTGCCGAGAAGCGCACGTTAAGCTTCGAGCCAAAGATGTTGTTTTTATAGGCAGTGAGCAGGAAATCCATGTCGCGGGTGAGCGCTGTGGACTTGCTCTTCGAGTAATAGCCGCCTGCCATGCCGTCGATGGTGGTGGGCTTGTGCTTGGTGATGTAATTGTCGGCGGTCCAGTCCAAGGCGACCTTGGCCGAGGCTGTGAGCCACGGGGTCACGTCGTAGAACAACCGCACCGAGCCGTACATCTTGTCGCGATCGAGGGTAGTGTTGTTGTTGTAGAAGGTCCAAAATGTGCTGCTGTAGATGTATTGATACGGATAGCCATCAAATTGGTTCATCGTGCCGTCGGGGTTCTCGTAGGTTGTGGCCTCGAGGCCTTTCCAGCTTCGTGGCCAACTGTAGAGCAAACCTTTGTTGAAATTGCTGTTTGATTCGCCAATCTCAGGCGAGTTGAGGCGGAAATAGTCCAGGTAGTTGAACGCAACATCCACCTTGATTTTGTCTGACACATTAATCAAGCTACCGACACTGACGGTGGTCTGCCGCAAATTGGTGTTGTCAATGATGGCATCGGTGCGCGAGTCGGTGAACGATACACGGACGCTGCCGAAGTCGCCGGCGTTTTGGAAAGCCACGTTGTGGTTCATCGTGTGTCCGTTTTTGAAAAGCATCTTCAGGTTGTCGGGCTGCGGGTCGTATTTCCTGACCACGCCGTCCCACCAAAGCACACTTTCGCCGTTCATCGCCGGGCCCCAGCTCTGAGCACCTCCATAATATCCGAAGGTGGTGTTGGTGGGCTCGCCCGCCGGACCGTTATCGACGCTATAAACACCTGGGTATTCATAAACTTGGTTGCCTGTTTCGGGGTCAATCATACCCTCGATGGGGGTTAAGGTAGGGGTGTTGAAAGTGATGGGGCCGCCTGCACCATATTTGTTCTGCACCTTGCGGAACATATAGGGCGTAGTTATCTTGAAACCAGCCGAATAGCTAATGCCAAGTCCCTTTTGTTTCGAGCCTTTCTTGGTGGTGATGAGCAACACACCATTGCCGCCACGCGAGCCATAAAGCGCTGCTGCGGTGGGGCCTTTCAAGATGTCGAGGCTCTCGATGTCCTCTTGGTTGATGTTGTTGAGGGCCGTGCCCCAATCGCGCCCGCCGCTCCATTCGGTCACACCGCCTTCGTTGGTCATAGGAACGCCATCGACCACGATGAGGGGCTGGTTGTCGCCAAAAATGCTGTTGTTGCCTCGTATGGTGATGCGCGACGACCCGCCGTCCACACCATTGGGGTTGATGATTTGAACGCCTGCCGATCGGCCGCTCAAGGCACTGATGACGCTGCCCGAACCTGACTTGGCTATCATCTCGCCTCCTATTTCCTCGGTGGCATAGCCCAACTCTCGTTTCTGTCGCTTGATGCCCAAAGCCGTGACCACCACGTCGTCGAGCAGCTGGGCATCCGACTCAAGCGTCACATTGATTTTGGTTTTGCCCTTGATGGCGACCTCCTTGGTTTTGTAGCCCACATAGCTGAACACCAGCAAATCGTCACCATCGGCGACGAGGCTGTAATTGCCGTCAAGGTCGGTCACGGTGCCTGTCGAGGTGCCCTTCACCTGTATGGTGACACCCGGAAGCCCGTAGCCATCGTCGCCCGAAACGACCTTCCCGCTTACAGTAATCGATTGCGCGAAAGCGGATAAAGGAGCCAGTAAGGCCAACATAATAAGAAAGAGTAGCATTTTCTTTTTCATAGTCAATGGGGGTTATGGTTTTCTGCGGGCAAAGATAATGTTTTTATTGTATTATTCATTTTTCTTCACTACTTTTGCACGCAAATAAAGCACAAAAACACCAGCAACCATGGCGGAAACAATTGAGAATCAAGAAGAACAATTCATATCGGAAAAAACAGAAGACGTCACCAACAAAAAATGCCCCAATTGTGGCGCCACAGTGACCTTCGACCCGGCCACGGGCATGATGCACTGCGATTATTGCGGTTATTCGTGCGAACTGCCCAAACCCAACGACGAGAACGGCATTTGCGAGATGGACTTCGATGCGGCTCTGCACAAGGAGAGTTTCAATTGGGGCGAACAGAAAAAGTCGGTGCAATGCAAACAATGCGGTGCTGTGACCATCTACGATGCCTTGGAAACCGCCGCCGTGTGCCCCTTCTGCGGCTCGACGAGCGTCATGCCGGCAGCCACTGGCAACACCATCGCCCCAGGTGCCGTGTGTCCTTTTGCTGTAACCAAGGAAAAGGCTGGAGAAAGCTTCAACAATTGGCTGAAAAAGAAGTGGTTCGCCCCAAGAAAAGCCAAAAAAAACGCCCACCCCGATGCCTTCAACGGAGTGTATCTGCCCTATTGGACATACGATGCACAAACCACTTCCAACTTCTCGGCTCGTGCCGGCTATGACAGGAGGGTGCGCGACAAAAACGGCGGCACCAAGACGGAAACGGATTGGAGACATGTGAGCGGTGTGTATCAAGAATTTATTGACGACGAGGTGGTTATGGCTTCCAAACGCTTTGAAGACTCGGGAGTGAAGGATTGTGGACCATACCGACTCTCCAAACTCGTCCCTTACTCGCCTCAGTTTCTTGCCGGCTTCGTTGCCGAAAGGTATTCCGTCGGCCTGAAAGAAGGCTGGGGAAAGGCCCAGGTTTCCATCAATAAAAAACTGCACTCCCATATAGAAGAATATGTGAAGAGCAAATGGCGCTGCGATCGCGTGAGCAGCGTCAGGTTCTCGACACTCTACAGCAACATCACATACAAGTATGTGCTGGCTCCTGCATGGATTTCATCGTTCCAATACAATGGCAAGACCTACCAGTTTGCCGTGAACGGCCAGACAGGCAAGGTGGGTGGCAAGGCACCGGTTTCGGCCTTCAGGGTGATTCTAGCCGTGTTGCTTGGCATCGGGGCCTGCGTCGGATTGTATTACTTGCTGAAGTAATCGCGCAAAAAACCGTTGCACAACCACTTTTTTCCTATTTTTGCGCCTTGATCAACAAAGGGAAAAAAAATGAAAATCGCAGTGGTTGGAGCCACAGGTCTGGTTGGCTCTAAGATGATTCAAGTTCTTGAAGAACAAAAAGTTCAGATAGACGAATTGGTATTGGCTGCCTCCGATAATTCGATAGGCAAAGAGATTGTTTTCCAAGGTGGCACCCATCAACTTGTGAGTGTGGAGGAGGCCATCGCGTCGCGTCCAGACATCGCCATCTTCTCGGCTGGCGGGGCGGCCTCCAAGCAACATGCCCCTCGTTTCGCCGAAAACGGCACCTTCGTCATCGATAACAGCTCGGCCTGGCGCATGGAGAAAAACGTGCCGCTGGTCGTGCCCGAAATCAACGCCGACACCATCACACCCGAAACACGCATCATCGCCAACCCCAACTGCTCCACCATCCAAATGGTGATGGCTTTGGCCCCAATCCACAGGGCTTTCGGCATCAAGCGTCTGGTGATTGCCACCTATCAAAGTGTGAGCGGTAGCGGACTGAAAGGGATCAACCAATTGAACCATGAAGAAACCTACAAATCCCAACCCAATACTCCCAACTCAGAATCAATGCCCGCCTATCCTCACCAGATTTATCGCAACGTGCTGCCCCACGGCGGCGATTTCTGCGACAACGGCTACACCACCGAGGAAGAAAAACTGGTTAACGAAACGCGGAAAATCCTCCGCGACAGCACTATCGCCATCACTGCCACGGTGTGCCGTGTCCCTGTCACGGGAGGCCATAGCGAAGCGGTGAACGTCGAAACCCTGAAACCTTTTGAAATCGCGGAAGTGCGCCGACTGCTGGAAACCACGCCAGGCATAGTGCTGCAAGACAATCCAGCCGAAAACCTCTATCCCATGGCACTCACCTCTTTCGACCGCGATGAGGTCTTCGTGGGGCGCATCAGGCGCGATTTCAGCGTCGGAAACGGCATGAACCTCTGGATTGTGAGCGACAACATCCGCAAAGGCGCAGCCACCAATGCCGTACAAATCGCACAATATATCATCCGTCAGTTTTTCATGAGATGAAAGTTTTTCACGATTTCATAGAAGCCCGCAACGTCACCAACGCCGTGGTCACAGTCGGCACTTTCGACGGCGTTCATCTCGGCCATCAAGCCATTTTCAAGAGAATGAAAGATTTGGCACAAAGCATTGGAGGTCAAACAATTGTAGTGACTTTCAGCCCCCATCCACGGCAGGTGCTCAACATCGACAGCTCCAATCTGCGCTTTCTCTCCACTCCAGAAGAGAAACTGCGCAAATTTGAGGAGTTTGGCATCGACAATGTGGCAATCATCAATTTCACGAGGGAGTTTTCGCGCACACCGTCAGAGGTGTTCATCAAGGACTACATCATCGAAAACCTGAAGCCGGCTTACATCGTGGTGGGCTACGACCATCATTTCGGAAAAAACCGCATGGGCGATTTCGACATGCTTTCCGAATTGAAGAAAAAGTACAATTTCAAGGTGGAACGCATCGCCGCACAAGACATCGGGCATGTCGCCATCAGCTCGACGAAGATTCGTCACGCCCTTGCACAAGGCAACGTGAAAAGCGCCAACCGCTTGCTGGGTTACACCTATTCCGTGAACGCCGAAGTGATTCGCGGCAACGAAATCGGACGCACCATCGGCTTCCCGACCGCCAACCTCGATTTTCCAAAGGAATATATGCTTTTCAACCGGGGCGGCGTGTTTGCCTGCATGGTGGATTACGAAGGGCTGACCTACGAAGCCATGGCCAACATCGGGCATAGGCCTACCATCGGCGACCGCGCCGAGGACGACCTGCTCATCGAAGTCAATCTCTTCGACTTCGATGGCAACCTCTATGGCAAGAAGCTCACCGTCCGGTTCATCGACCGAATACGCGACGAGGTGAAGTTTGAAGGCCTTACCGAGTTGAAAGCCCAACTCGAGATGGACCGCGAGCAAGCAAAAGCCATTTTGAATGGCTGAAAACCCACGAAACAAGACTGCAACAACAAAAAAAGGACGACCCAAAGGCCATCCTTTTTTCATGCGTTGCAATCAGGGAACCAACAATCAGTGGCTCACCACCACACGCTGGTTGCTGACGGTGCCGTTGCCCTGGCGGATGTTGAAGAAATACACGCCGTTGGCGTATGCGCCGAGGTTCACACTCACGGCCTTGCCACTGGCGGAAATCGTCTCAACCAAAGCACCCATCATATCATAAACCATCACGCTTTCTATGGCATTGTTGGCCACGATGCGCACTTGGTCGTTGGCGGGATTGGGATAAACCTTGACTTGTGAGGCGATTTCTGTCACGCTTAACAGATTACCGTCAATCTCAACCAAATAACTGATGGTTCCACCGTCATAATTGACATTGATGGAAGTGGTTGCATAGCTTCTTTCTCCCGAGTAGATGGGCGAGATGGTGAAATGGAATTCGTCGCCGGCTTCCACCACGCCAGGCAATTCAGAACCTAATACGATGTTAAGGTAAGGTCCGCCTTCGCTGGTGCCTTCGGCGATGGAATTGATTTGGATGGGAGTCTGGGTGGCAAGGTTGGAATTACGGACCGACAAGTCGAGCGAAGGATTCTCCGTGTTCAAGATGACATTCGACGAGCCAACAATGACCAAACCTTCGTCTTGCAAGGCTGCTTCTGCTAAGGCATAAGTTTTGACGGAAACCATAAGGTCTGCATACAAAGCCTCAACAGCCACCACATTTAAGCTATTGGGGCCACCTTCGTGCGTATAGTTGGTTTCAGTAATGTTTTCACCCACCAATTGACCGTTGATGTACACATTATAACCCAGAGGCGTACCTTCGGCAGGTGCATTCCATGAGGCCACTAAATTACTCTCACTCGGAACGAAAGTGAGGTTCTCGACAGGATAGGGGTGGATGTCCGTGTATTCGTAAGCATAATGGCTGTTGTAAATCTCCTTAGAACTATTATTTTGGACAAAGATGGAAACCTCCAAGTCACTCATCTCCTCAACATGGGTCGATGACATGTCTTGGGTGAACTCCAGGCGTTGCAGCTCATCGGGAACGAATTCAATGGTTGAACCTTGACCATTGGGCAACATCTTCATCATCACATGGTGGAACTCGGTTTCGCCATTGGTACCCACATTACCAGTCGTTAGTTTCTCGTTCACAGTGATATACACACGGGCACTGGTTTCAATGTAAGGCATCACGTCGGCAATGACATGAATGGTGTTGCCTTCAACGTTGAACGAACCTTTGATGTCCATGAAAGCGGGACGAGCAGCATGTTGGTCGAAAGAAGCTTGCGTGACGGCTCCCGTGTTGACGCTTTCGCCGTCGAGGAAAATGCTGGGTACAGCACTTAAATTGTAATAAGTGCGGCGCACGCCACCTTCAGCGGTGTAATACGGGTCACCACTGCCAGGCCAGTTCATTTGGTACTTGGTGTATGTAAAACGACCGGCATTGTTGTTGCTGAAGGTCAGCATTTGGTTGTTGACATTTACGCATGGAGGGCAAGTCGAAGAAGTGAAATGTTCAATCATCGGGAAGCGTTCAGCCGTTCCTAGTGCTGCGACAAACGACTTGAAAGCGTTGTTGTTGTCTGCGATATCATCCTCTTGACCATTGACCAGATTGATGCTGCAACTGATATTGTAGTCGCCAGGAACCAGTCCGATAGTATTGTTGAAAGTGAGGATTGTGGTTTCCAAAGAGGCAATGTTGACATCGAAGGTCTCGGTCACAGCATCAAAGCCTTCCACTTGATAGGTGGCTTCTACCGAAGTGATGGTGGTCTCGCCGAAGCTCTTCACTTTCAAACCGATGGCAACATCTCCACAGGGGATGGTGTTATCGAGAGCAATAGCATTGAGGCCTAAGTCAAGGTTTTCGAGGGAAAAGATTTGGATATCGTCGAAGTACCAATCGTTGATGTTGTAGGAGTTGCCGCTGAAGAAGATGCAGAACTGCACGTTGGCGTTACCCATGTCGGGAGTGGTGATGGTTTCTTCCACCACGTAGGTGGTGCTTTGGTTGTAAGCATGGCTCCAGGCTTGGTTCCAGGTGGTGCCGCCGTCGGAGGTGGTGGCCACGCCAATTTGGTTGCTGCCTGAATAGTTACTCAAGCAGTGCTTGAACGATACGATGACGCTACTCACACCCGTCATATCGACGGCGGGAGAAACGAAACGCGACATGCCGTTGAATTGGGGTTCCCATGTGAGATGCAGCTCTCTGGGTTGTCCGCCAGCGTTATTGGAGTTAGAGATGCTCCAGTTGGAGGTGCCTGCACCCATAACGCTCCAACCAGCAGGTATGGAGGTGCCATCAAACGACTCGTTGATGTAGAAGGCACGGTTTTGCGCCATTGTTGCCGTAGCAAAAAGCAACGCAAACAAAAATGGTAATGCTCTTTTCATATTGATAAGATTTTGAGGTTATCGGGGGGCAAAAATAAGCGTTTTTGAAGAAAAACAAAACAAAAAAGCGAAAAAAAATCAAATGATGTATAACACCCCGTAAACCAGCACCAACAGGAAACTATTCCTCACCTGCCGACCCAAAAACGGGTCAAACATTTCGGGTTTCGTACGTCTGAGGGCGACCAAGTCTTTGTAAAACAGCGGCACAAGCAACAAAAACAAATAAGAATACCAAGTCGCATGGTGCAATATGAGGTAAATGGCAAGGCAGGCAAAGGCCCCGCCGATGAGCAAACAATGGTAGAGGAATGCGTTTTTCTGCCCTATTTTCACCACAAGGCTGATTTTGCCCGCAGCGCGGTCGTTCTCCATGTCGCGCATATTGTTGATGTTGAGCACGGCATTGGAGAGGAATCCCATTGCCGAGGCGGGCAACAAAACGCTGAAATCGAGGTTTTTGGTGGCCAGATAATAGGTTCCCGCCACGGCTGCCCAGCCGAAAAAGAGGAAACAATACAAGTCGCCAAGGCCGCGATAGCCGTAAGGCCGTTTGCCCAAGGTGTAGAGCAAAGCTGCCAAGACCGCCCCGATGCCCAAGGCGGCGAAAACGGCCAGTTCCTGCCACGTCAGGCGGGCGCAAAGGAAAATGAGCGTGCCGCCCGAGAGCAAACACAGCAAAGCGTTGAGAACAATGGCTTTTTGCATTCCCTTTTCGGTGATTTCGCCGCTCTGCATCTCGCGCTGCGGCCCTACGCGGTTTTCGCCATCAACGCCTTTCTTGAAGTCGCCGTAGTCGTTGGCGAAGTTGCAGAGCACTTGGAGCAGAATGGCGGTGAGGGCACAAAACGCTATCGTTAAGACCCTTGAGCCTGTCGAAGGGCCGGCACCAAAAGCCAGAAGCCCTCCCAGCATCACTCCCGCAAAAGAAAGCAGCACCGTCCGAAGGCGGGCTGCTCTTATCCATGTTTTCAAGTTTGCCATACTATTTTGGTATAGCCTTCGGCAAGAAATCGTCCAAAAAATCCTATCTTGGTTTTCAAAAGATTATATCGTGATTTTCGATAGATTTCTTCGCGAAGCGAATTCCATAAAAACTATCTCCTTCTGCCTCCGCCACGGCGTTTCGGTGAGTAATAATCGTCGTCATAGCGGCTGCCGCCACGCGAGCCACGTCCGCCACCTCTCGACGACGAATAGCCTCCACCTCTCGACGAACTGCCACGCGAACCGCCGAATCCACGCTCGGAGTTGCGTTCCCTGCGGCTCGGACGGTCATCGTCGTAGAAAACATCAATGTCGTCCAAGCGGTCTTTCCAGTCGGGGTCGAGCCATTCGCGCCCGTCGCGCGAGCGTTCCGACTTGTAGCGCGGACGGTCGTCGTCGCGGCGGTCGCGTTTTTCGCGGAAATTGTCGCGATCGCGACGTCCGCCACGTTCTTTGCGGTCGCCTTTGCTGCGTTTCTCGCTACGGTCGGGTTGGTCTTTGGCCACTTCCACGATGATGCCGCGCGGATTTTTGCGCGGGTCGGCGAAACATTCCAAAATCATCGGGACGAAGCTTTCCTCCACATCAACGTAAGAGAAGTCGCCATAAAGGTCGATGCGCCCGATGGGGATGTTCTTGGTATGGGTCACGTCGTTGATTTTGCCGATGATTTTGGGCGGCAGGATATGGTCGTTCTTGCCCATGCCGAAGTAGAGGCGCTTCATGGTCTCGTCCTGATGGTCGCGTTCTTTTTTGCGTTCTTTCTTGTCTTTCTTTTCGTCGCGCTCATCGACGTTCAAATCCACGGCATCCTTGTAGTAATCCAGGAAGCGGTTGAAGTTGAGTGCCACCATTCGGGTGATGAGTTCTTCGCGGCTCATCCATTCCAACTTGCGGAAAATGACGGGCAAGTAGTCGTCGATGTCTTCGCGGTTGATATCGACGTGCTCGATGCGGTCGATGTGGTTGAAGAGTTGCTTTTCGCACACTTCCTTGCCTGTCGGGATGATGGAACGCTCGAAGGGGCGGCCGACGATTTTCTCGATTCGCTTGATTTTGCTCTTTTCGCGCAGGTTGATGAGGCTGATGCAGATGCCGCGTTGCGAGGCACGACCCGTACGCCCCGAGCGGTGCACGTAGGTCTCGATGTCGTCGGGAAGGTTGTAATTAATGATGTGTGTCAGTTCCTTCACGTCGATGCCGCGTGCGGCCACGTCGGTGGCCACGAGCAGTTGTAGCGAGCGCTTGCGGAAGTGGTCCATCACGTTGTCGCGCATGGCCTGCGAGAGGTCGCCGTGCAAGGCGGCAGCATTGTAGCCGTCTTGAATCAGGTTGTCGGCAATTTCCTGTGTTTCGAGCTTGGTGCGGCAGAAGATGATGCCATAGATGGCTGGTGTGTAGTCGATGATGCGCTTCAGCACCAAAAAACGGTCTTTGGCGGCCATCATGTAGTACTTGTGATCGACGTTGGCGGTGCCTGAGTTACGTTCTCCGACGGCCACTTTCACGGGGTCGGTCATGTAGTTCTTGAGGATGGCCTCCACCTCTTTCGGCATGGTGGCCGAGAAGAGCATGGTGTGGCGTCCTTCCTTGGGCATGTATTCGAGGATGTCATCGACTTCCTCTTGGAAGCCCATGTTGAGCATCTCGTCGGCCTCGTCGAGCACCATCGTCCGCACGTTGCTGAAATCGACACGGTTGCGGCGAATCATGTCGCGCAGGCGGCCCGGCGTGGCCACGATGATTTGAGGCTTTTTGGCCAAGTCCTTGAATTGCATCTCGATGCTGGCTCCGCCGTAAACGGGCACAATCAGGATTTCTGGAATGTACTTGGCATAGCTGCGCAAGTCGCGGGTGATCTGCATGCAAAGCTCGCGTGTCGGACAAAGGATGAGTGCTTGGACGCAACGCTGCGTTTCGTCAATCTTGTTCAACAACGGCAAACCAAATGCTGCGGTTTTTCCCGTCCCCGTCTGTGCAAGGCCTACAAAGTCAACATCTTTTTCCAAGAGTACAGGGATTGCTTTCTCCTGTATCGGCATGGGATTCTCGAATCCCAGCTCCTTTATCGCCTTCAACAGAGCAGGATTCAATCCAAAATCGGTAAATTGTGACATGAAAAATAATGTATTGATGTGATTCAGGCTGCAAAAGTAGTAATAATTAGCGAATTACCATACAATTATCTTCATTTTGCCCAAAAAACGCCGTGATATCCATCGAAATTTCTTAATTTTGCCCCAAACATTATTGATTATGGCCCGAAAGACATCGTATTTCTTGGTTTTTCTTATGTTGTTTCCCATGCTGTTTTCATGCAGGCAAAAGCGTGAATACAGCGGTGTCGTCGTCAATACCGACAGCGTTTTCTGCGATTTGGGGAAGGGAAAAGCGTCTCAAAGCGCCAAACGTGCCGACGTTTTTTTCAAGGGCTTGGCTCGCAACGGTTTGAATGGCACGGTGCTCTACGCCGAACAAGGGCAGGTCGTCTATGAAAACGCCTTCGGATGGCGCGATTTGTGCGCAAGGAAGAAAGACTCGCTTCGCATCGACGATGCCTTCCAGCTTTCGTCCGACTCGAAGATGTTTACCGCCGAAGCAATTATGATGTTGCAAGCCCAAGGCAAGCTCGATTACGCCGACGACGTCCGGAAATTCATCCCAGAACTACCCTACGAAGGCATCACCATCAGGCAGCTCCTGAACCACCGGTCGGGACTGCCGCGCTACGACGCTTTGGCCGACGCCAACTGGCCCGACCGCAAAATCCCGTTCTCCAACGAGGCGATGATACAAATGATAGCCGAGAAGAAGCCAGAGCCATATGGCGCGCCCGACGCCATCTTTTTCTACAACAACATCAACTATGCTTTGCTGGCTACAGTGGTAGAACGCATAACTGGGCAAAACTTCGAGGATTTCATGCGAGAGAACATCTTCGAGCCCTTGAACATGCACCACACCTACGTCTATTCCATGCGCAACGACGCTAACGTGTCGCTCTACATGCCTACCGAGGTGCACGGCCACGACTTGTTCAAAAAAGGTCCGGTGAAAGCCCAAAACGACTACCTCAACGGCGTGATGGGCGACAAAATAATGTATTCCTCCGTTGGCGACCTCTACAAGTTCCATATCGCTTTGGAATGTAACCTTCTGTTGCCCGACAGCCTGCAAAGTGAGTCTTTCAAGCCTGGCTCAAACGAGTGGAAAAACAACGAGAACTATGGCTTCGGATGGCGAATGAGCAAGGAACACCCCGACATGTATTTCCACTATGGTTGGTGGAAAGGCTACCGCAGCCTCATCATCCGCGACGCGGCCCACAATCGTTACCTCGCTTTGCTCACCAACACTACGCAACTCATTAGCGACGAGGTTTGGGACTTCATCAGCGACACTTCCTTACAACTGCCAAGTGCGAGCTATAATCCTGTCTATTACCGGAACACGTTGCTCCAAGAACAGCCTTGAAACAACAAAAAAAAGAGTTTCGTTTCCAAAACTCTTTCGTGATGAGCCACATGTCGGACTCGAACCAACGACCTACGCATTACGAATGCGTTGCTCTACCAACTGAGCTAAAGTGGCTTCGCTTTTGCGGCTGCAAAAATAGGACTTTTCCGACAAACTGCGCAAGATTTTTTGAAAAAAATGGTTTTTTTCGCCAAAAACATCCCGCACGTTGGGCTTTTTCCGTACTTTTGAAGCGCACAAACAACCGTCAGAATGCATTGTTCCAAAACCACAATACTGATCCTTGCGCTGTTGATTGCCAGATTGACGGCTTATTCCCAGTCTGAATATCAGCAGTTTACATATCCCAATGGGCAAGTCGCCAGCGAGGGCACACTACGCAATGGGAAGCCCGACGGGCTGTGGAAGACCTATTACGAAAACGGCCAACTGAAATCCATCGGCAAACGCACCGACTTCCTCTTGGACAGTACATGGGTTTTCTTTGCCGAAAACGGCGACACGACACTGATAGTCAATTACAAACGCGACCTGAAAAACGGGCCGAAATTCACCTATAAGGACGACGGAATCATGGAGGAACCCTATATTAATGAGGTGCGATCGGGCGAAGGAAGGCGATACGACAGAAAATGGCGCGTTTTGCAGACGATGAACTTCGTCAACGGTTTCGAGGAGGGCTTTTCGCCGGTTTTCGACACAACGGGGTTGCTCAAGGAGCTCATCACCTACCGCAAAGGCTTCATGCTCAAGCGCGAGGCCTTGAACCGATACGACCGCGAAGGAAAGAGACACGGCTATTGGAAGACTTTCTTCGACGACTGGAGCCTGCACACAGAGTGTTACTATCGCCACGGCCTCCGCGATGGCTTCTACAAGGAATATGACGAAAAGGGCAACTTAAAGAAAATCACCAAGTTCGTGAACGACATGGAGCAGGTTTTGCAAGGCGACCAAAAGCCGCTGGTTGTGAGGCACGAGTATTATTCCAACGGGAAAGTGAAGCGAGAAGCCTCGTTTCGCGATGGCAAACGCGAAGGGGTGTGGCGCGAGTTCGACGAACAAGGCAACATCGTCAAGTCGCAGACCTATCTAAAAGGCGCGTTGGTGGGCGAAGGTATCGTGGGTATCGATGGCAAACGGCGTGGCGACTACAAGGAGTTCTACCCCGACAGCACCCTTCGCGCCGAAGGCACTTTCATCGAAGGGGAACGCGAAGGTGTGTGGAAGTTTTACTACCAAAACGGTGTGGTTCAAGAAATTGGAAACTACAAACAAGGACAACCCGACGGCCTCTGGACTTGGTATTACGACAACGGAAAAAAACAAATCGAAGAGCAATTCTACAAAGGCCAAGCGAATGGACCCTACAAAGAATACGACACCAAGGGCAATATCATCGTCAGCGGCACCTATTTCGACGGAATGAAAGCAGGTAAATGGACTGAGCATATTGGCGACATGCGCACCGAAGGCGAGTATCGAGCCGACAAGCAGGTGGGCGAATGGACTTCGTATTACGACGACGGTAAATTGGCTTTCCGAGGCACCTTCAACGCGGGTTATCCCGACAAAGAGCATTTCTTCTACTATGGAAACGGAAAACTCCGTGAGATTCAGAGTTATGCGGCAGGCGTGCGTCACGGCGAATGGAAGAAATACTTAGACACAGGCGAGTTGTACTTCACCATCACCTACAACCAGGGAGCAGAAGTGAAGTATGACGGCGAGACACTCGAAGAATCTGAATTCATCAAGGAATAAAAATGACTGCTCCATATTTGAAACAAGGTTCGAAAGTGGCCATCGTCGCACCAGCACGTTGCGTGACACCCGACGAGATGGCATACGCCATTCAATGGCTTGAGGAGCAGGGCTTTGTACCCGTCTATGACGAAAGGCTCTTCGCCGTTCATCATATCTTTGCCGGCGACGATGCTTTTCGGGCTGCAGTGTTTCAGGAATACCTTGACGATAAAGAGATCGAAGCCATTTGGCTCGCACGAGGCGGCTATGGCGGCATTCGCATTATTGACAGGTTGGATTTCTCCAAGTTCTTGACGCATCCGAAATGGATTGCAGGCTTCAGCGACAGCACGGTGATTCATGGCAAATTACAGCGTTTGGGGTTACCTTCTCTTCATGCACCAATGCCGTTCTATTTCGAGAACAAAACCGTAGAGGCCAAACAATCACTATACAAAGCCTTGACCGGCAAATCTTTACATTATGAATTGCCGCCACATCCGCAAAACCGCCTAGGCAAAATGGAAGGCGAAATCGTTGGCGGAAACTTGTCAGTCCTAATGGGCCTGAACGGTTCCGACACTTTCCCCGAGACGGATGGCAAAATCCTTTTCATCGAGGAGGTGGACGAGTATATCTATCACATTGACAGGATGATGCGCGGTCTGAAACGTGCCGGAAAACTCGCACATCTGAAAGGTCTCATCGTTGGTGGCTTGACCCAAATCCACGACAACGCTCATCCTTTCGGACAAACTGCTGAAGAAGTGATTGCCGAGGTGGTCAGAGACTATGATTATCCCGTTTGTTTCAACTTCCCTGCCGGGCATTTCGACGACAACCGGGCCTTGTTTTTCGGGCAAACAGCCGCGCTGACGGCAACCCCCGAAAAGGTTCTTTTTTCATCGCATTAATCCGGTGCGGAAAAATCGACTACCAAAAAAGTAAATCGGCCCAAACAATGCGAATTTGAGCCGATTTTTGTTGGAAAATAAGCCTGTTATATCAATCCTCCGGCGTCAATGCGGCAATCATCTCATTAATCTTGGCTTTCACATCATTGACGCAATTGTCGGGATTCAGCTCGGCCTTGAAGGATTTGTCGCGTGCGGCAAACTCAATGGCGTTGCGCTCCAACGTCTTGGGGCTCACCACGATGCGCAGCGGGACACCGAGAAGGTCGGCATCGCTGAACATCACGCCCGCGCTGATGTTGCGGTCGTCGTAGATGACCTCCACACCAGCCTTCTTCAGGTCTTCGTAGACCTTGTCGGCCACGCGGCGCACGTTCTCGTCGGCCACGCGCAGGGCGCACACCTGCACTTGCCACGGGGCGATGGTGATGGGCCAGATGGGGCCGTAGTCGTCGTGGCTCACCTCGCAGACCGAAGCTATCAAACGTCCTACACCGATGCCGTAGCAGCCCATGATGGGGTATTTCAGCGTGTTGTCGCTGTCAAGATACTGCATGTTCATCGACTCAGTGT
>CAMOCK010000167.1 GCA_946610645.1 uncultured Bacteroidales bacterium | reverse complement strand
CATAGCCATTTTCGGGCTAATCCTCGGCTCGTTTGCCCACCCCGTTGATTTGCAAACAGCTAAAACCATTGCCACCAAATTCACGGGAGCCAATGAATTGCAGCTTGCAACGACTTATCAAACAGACAAAAACATTGCCGCTGTCTATGTCTTCAACACCTCGGACGGCTTCGTCATCGTTTCTGCCGACGACTGCGAAACGCCCATCATCGGCTATTCGCATGAAGGACGTTTCGACCCGAACAATGTTCCCGTGCAGATGGAAGAACACCTTCAATACTTCGTCGAAAGGATACAATACGGCATTGAAAACCAAATCGTTGCAGATGAAATTACGGCAAGGCAATGGGAACTCGTGAAAGTCACGGGGCAACTCAACGGCAACAAAGCCGCCAAAGCCGTCGGCCCTTTGCTGACCGACAAATGGAACCAAGGCTGTCGCTACAACAGCCTTTGCCCCACGATGCAGGGACCATGCGACCATGCCGAAGTGGGCTGCGTGGCCATGGCCATGGGACAAATCATGAACTTCCATAGCTATCCCGCAACAGGTTGGGGCACAAACTCCTACACCAACTTGGGACAAACGATTTCCGCCAATTTCGGCAACACCACCTACGACTGGGAACACATGCCCGACTCGCTGACCGAAAACTCAAGCGAGGACGAGATTGAAGCCGTAGCCACTTTGCTGTATCATTGCGGCGTGGCGGTCAATATGCGATATGGACTCAACGGTTCGTTGGCCAGTTCCACAGATGTTTCCAATGCCATGGTGCGCCATTTCGACTATTCCAAACAAATCCACCTCGAAAAGCGGGACAATTTCAACGATGAGGAATGGCTGTCCTTGATGAAGAACAACTTGGACCAACAACTGCCTATCATGTATTTTGGGAAATCGTCATCGGATAATATTGGCCATGCCTTCGTGTGCGACGGCTATGACGCAAACGGATTGTTCCATTTCAACTGGGGCTGGGGCGTCGCCAATGGATTTTTCGCTTTGGGCAACATGAATCCGCTTGGTATCGTTTTCGACAACAGCCACTCTTCCCTATTCGATATCATCCCCCAATACGATCCATGCGTGGTGAATGTCATCGGACTCCCTTCCAATGCTGGTTCAACAGAAGGTGCGGGACATTACCATATCGGAGCAAATTGCACACTAACGGCAACGCCTTCAGGGAATTATGACTTCTATTGTTGGAAGAAGGATGGGCAAATCGTTTCCGACAACCACGTTTACACTTTTAGCGTTGAAAGCGACACCATCAACATGGAAGCATGGTTCTACCTCATTCCGGTTGGTCAAATAACAGCCAATTACGCCCCAGAGGCTGACAATCCAAACAGCCAAAGCGTGCGCCTTTCGTGGAGTCGTGCCGATACCGAGTGGATCCTCCTTAAAGAATTTGACGCTTACGAGGAATGTAGTGGTGTGACCACCGACGGAGAGCACATCTATGTCACCTACGCTGAATGGAACTCTCCTCCATTCGCGTTTGGCAAATACACCATGAACGGTGACTTGTTGGAACGGTTCAACCTAAGAAACAACTTTGACGCCGTTGGCTTGGACTTTGATGGGTCCAATTTCTATTGCAACACTTCCCATTCAGGACTTCAAGTGCTTTTTCAAGTTGACCTCGACAACAAATCGATTATTGACAGCATATGTTTCAACAACTGGTTCGGAGATATAACTTACGACCCCGAATACGACGGTTTTTGGCTTCACAGTAACTACCAAATACGCCTTTACAACCGTCAATGCCAAATACTACAAAACAGTCCGACGTCACCTGATTTCATCTATGGTTCGGGGTGTTATACTGCCAAAGACGGAAGCCATCATCTATTAATAACAAGGGAATCTGGTGTTTACGATTATGACATCGCCAACAATTTCATCTTTGGCCATCCTTTGATGGATCCAGGGTGGGATTATACATACGGTGTTGGGGCTTGCACTGGAAAATACCAAGGGAAAGACGCTTTGTTCGTTGCCATTGGCTTCGGCATTCGTATCTATGAAATAAAATGCAGAACCGAGCAAATCATTAGCTATCGCATCTATCGTGCCGACAGCCATGGAAACACCGTTACGCTTGCCGAAGAAGTCACGGAATCGTCTTACCTCGATACTTCATGGAATCAAGCCACGGCAGGCACATACCGATTCGGAATCAGCGAATTGTACTGCAACGGAATAGAGTCGGAAATCATCTGGTCCGACTACATCGAGAAGACAGGTTTCGGCATCGGAGAAAACGGTTCCGACACGACTATCCCGACCGCCCAAAAGGTGTTCGAGGACGGCCAGATCGTCCTCATCAAGGACGGTAAACGTTATACGGTGACTGGGCAAGAATTGAGATAGGAATCTATATTTTTGCGGCCTATTGCAATAAAACAACAAAAAATCAGTTATCCCAAGAAATAGGATTAAACCATGAGAAAACACGGAATCGTTACGCTTTTGTTGGCCTTTTTGATGGCCACTCCATTCGTTCTACAGGCACAAATCATCAAAGGCGAGGTGTTTGCAGGCGGCATCGCCAGCCAAGTGGATGGCGACGAATGCTACGGATTCAGGAAATTCGGCTTCCACGGCGGAGCAGGAGCCTTGGTGCCCATCACAAACTGGATGGACGTCGGACTTGAGGTGCTGTTCAACCAAAAAGGTGCCTATAAGCGCGACAGCATCACTTACAATAGCACCTATCCCCATGCCTACAACCTGAAACTCAACTATGTGGAAGTTCCGCTGATGGTTTATTTGACCGACAAGGATGCTGTTTCGGTGGGCATAGGCGTGTCGTACGGCCGCTTGGTCGGCCTCCGTGAACTGGTCGACCGCCAACCTTCGAGCTATGACGGCGTGGGCATCGGCCTTGGCGACGGCTGCCTGCATTGGAGAAGCAACGACGAGTCGCTTCCCGACATCAGCAAGGTTGAGACATTGGACGAACTGTCCGAAATCGTTTATGCCGTCCCCCAATACTCCGACACGCTGATTCCGGCGGTGGTGGCCAATTCAAACACCTATCGCCGGCATGACTTCAGCATTTGCGCCGACGTGCGTTTCCGCATTTGGGAAGGCGTTCATCTCGAAGCCCGATACCAGTATTCGCTCCGCCCCATACGCACAAGGCTCTACTACTCCAACGCCACAGAAACCTTGCCCAGCCAAATCAGGTTGCAATACAACAACTCGGTCACAATTCGGTTGGTATATCTATTCAATGAGCGGCGAAGCAAGTCGAACAAACAAAATGCAAAAGAGAACCTGCAATAAACAAAAAGGTGAGCCAATCAGCTCACCTTTTTTCGTCTTTAACGTTTCTTCTTTATTTCGTCACCACCAACTTGACAGTCTGGTTGCCCAGTTCAGATTTTGCGTTGACAAAATAAACACCCGATTCCAATCCGTCAAGACAGTTCTCCAACGCATGGTGGTTCTTTCCGTCGAGGTCGCAACTAAAGACTTGGCGACCCATATAGTCGTACACCTTGACAGCCGCCTCAGCCCCCATCTTCAACTCCACCTTCACCCGACCTTGCGACGGGTTCGGATACACATTGATGAGATCCATCGAGGCCGTGGGCTGTTCTTTGACATGCACCATTTGAAGCACTTCCGAAAAGTCGGGGATGCCATAGCCGTAATACTTGTCGGGATTGTCGGCGCGGTTTCCGCAAGCGCGGATGGCGTCGCAAATCTCCTGCACCGAGGCGTATGGGCGAGCCTGGCGCAGACATGCCACGGCACCGGCCAAAACGGGTGTGGCAAACGAGGTGCCGTTACCATTGTAATAAGGATACCAGCTGCCATAGCCTGAAGCGACATAGGTACCTTCACCCATGGCCATCACGTCGGGCTTGATGCGATTGTCGTAGGTAGGGCCGACCGAACTGAAACTGGCACGGTTGCCTGACTCATTGACAGCACCGATGGTCAGGACATGCTCGGCATCGGATGGAATGCCCAAAGTGCAGGTGCCGTCGCCTTCGTTGCCGGCGGCGATGACGCAAATCATGCCACGGCTCGCCGCGATTTCGGCTCCAATCGTCATGGGAGCCGTCTTGCCGTCGAAATGCTCAAACGGGTGGTTCCATTGTGTCATGTCGAAATCGATGTACCCCAAAGAAGTCGAACAAACGTCAACGCCAAGGCTGTCGGCAAACTCGGCACCCGACACCCAATTGTATTCCTCGATGATGTTCTCAGAATCGCCGTCTTCGGTGTGGATCAGGAAATAGGAGGCCTTGGGTGCAGTGCCTACCATGGTGTTTGGATCGTAGGCGGCCATGGTGCTCAGGCAGGAGGTGCCGTGAGTACTTTGGGTATAGACCGAGGTCTGGCCGTAAACAAACTCACGGGTGCCCAACAAACGGCCTTCTTGGCGCATGTTGTCGAAACAAGATTGCTCCTCCGTGCCCAGAAAACCACCGTCGAGAACGGCAACATAAACCCCGCTGCCGTCAAACCCCATGTCATGCAAGTAGTTAACATTCAACTGTGTAACTTGAGCCTCTGCACCGCCGTAGAAACCGTTCACGGCCCTTGGGCTGGCAGCAGGCTTCATCTCTTCGGCAAGCCAACGCTCCTTGCGTTGCTGGGCTTCGGGATGGTTGGGGCAGTTGCGCACATTGACAACAAAATCCAGTGCATTGATGGCATCAATCACATTGGCGTTGGAAGTATAGACCGACACGCCGTTCAACCATTTCGAGGGGTTCAAGAGCTGGGCTCCGCAATCGGCCACGGCTTGCAAATAATGCGGATTCACGGGGATGTCGTGCTCATCAATGGCAATGCCAAGGTTGGCCCGACGCTCCAAAGCCCTTGGGCTCAAGAAAGCCTCTGGGTTGTCGATGGAATAAGGCGAGTTGGCCTTGTCGGCAAACTGCACCCAGTAGATGTTGGTCGCAACCTGTGCTTGCGCAAACATGGTGACGGCCAAAAACATAACTAAAAACGTAACTTTTTTCATAGTGTTGTTATAGATTAAAAGGTTCTGTCGAATTATTAGATGCAAAAAAGCGTGCAAAAATAACATAAATTTCAGTCGCAGGCTGCAATTTGAACCAAAATCAGTAATTTTGCACGAAATTGTCAAAAAACACACCATGCGCATCGACATCATCGCAGTTTTCCCTGAAATGTTCGAGGGACCTTTTACCGAAAGCATCATCAAACGCGCTGTGAACAAGGGCATTGTGGAAATTGGGCTCCACAACCTCCGCGACTACAGCACTGACAAGCACCGCAAAGTGGACGACTACTCGTTTGCCGCCGGCGCAGGTATGGTCATGATGATAGAACCGGTCGACAACTGCATCAGCCACTTGAAAAGCCAGCGCGACTATGACGAGGTCATCTACATGAGTCCCGACGGCCTGCTTTTGGACCAGCCGCTGTGCAACCAACTCTCGATGAAGCAGAACCTCATCATCCTGTGCGGCCACTACAAAGGCATCGACGAGCGCATCAGGGAACATCTGATAACCAAAGAGATAAGCATCGGAAACTATGTGCTTTCGGGCGGCGAATTGGGCGCAGCCGTGTTGGTCGACAGCTTGGTTCGGCTCATTCCCGGCGCGTTGGGCGACGAGACCTCCGCCCTTTCCGACTCGTTCCAAGACGGCTTGGTGTCGCCACCGGTCTACACTCGGCCAAGGAACTACAAAGGTTGGGAAGTGCCGGAAATACTTTTGTCGGGCAACGACTTGAAAATCAGTGAATGGAAACTCCAACAAGCCATCGAGCGTACCAAGGAACGAAGACCAGAAATGTACGAAATTTTCAAAAAAACTGAATAATTGTAACAACGTAACCAAATTATTTGTATTTTTGCACCCACTTTTTGGAGAAAAATATACAAAAATCATATAAAATGAGCAAACAAGCATTAATTCAATTCGTTGAAGATCAAATCGTTGTAAAAGATTTTCCGAAGTTCAAGACAGGCGACACCATCACGGTGACCTACAAGATTGTTGAAGGACAAAAAGAGCGCTTGCAGAAGTTCCAGGGCATCGTCCTGAAGCGCAGCGGCCACGGCAAGACCGGCACTTTCACCATCCGTAAGATTTCGAACAACATCGGTGTGGAAAGATGTTTCCCGATTGCCTCTCCCATGATTGAGAACATCGAGCTCAACAAGCAGGGTGCAGTCCGCAAGTCGCGCATCTACTATCTCCGTGGTCTGCGCGGCAAGAAAGCCAAGATCAAGGAGCTCAAGAAGTGATCCTTCACTGGCAACGAAAAAGAAAAGCCCCGATTGCTCGGGGCTTTTTTTGTGTCTGTTCCGACAGGGGCGTTTCAATATTTACGTCGCCGTCAACAATCGGGTGGCCAACGTCGGCCAAGCCACCGTTGCCAATGGCCGAGGCGAGACGCTCCGTGCCGGCAAAATAGTGCTTGGTGTAGCCAAATTTCGAATCATATAACCGTTTAATGCTCATGACAAATGGTTTTGATTGATTCAGAATTGTATTTCCATTCATGATATACTATCCATAGTGAATTATTATTCTTCTGGCTTTCTTAAGGTATGGATCCAAAAATCATTCAATTCGTATTTCCTTTTCCATAAATGCTCTTTGATAGCCTTATCAGTTTCACAAATATCCAGAAGAAATAGATAATACTGATACTTCCTGTTTGGAAGATAATCTTCTATTGTTTTATATGTTGTTCTATAGTATTCCTCTTCCTCTTTCTCAATTTGAATATCATCCGTACCATCACGTACGATGTTATATAAGCTTCTATATACCTCGATGTTGTCCAAATACGCATACCGAATCTTTTTTATCGCATAATACTTGCCTCCTATTTTATACACTTCGGTATTATCCATGGTCATAATATCATACAAAGCTTTCGAAAAGCAAACTAGGTTTGTATACTTGTCTTGCACAGAATCAAATATTTCCCAATCACTAAAATGTGGAACTAAATAAGTTTGGGAATCCAAGTTAATGGAATCGGCAGCAATCGCATTTAATAGATAATCCTCATCTGTAATGTAATACAAATTATAATCTGTT
>CAMOCK010000166.1 GCA_946610645.1 uncultured Bacteroidales bacterium | reverse complement strand
CAGGGCAGAGGTTCTCGCAGGCGCCGCAGCCGATGCACTTGTTCTCGTCGACGGCGGGCACTTGCACCGTTCCGTTAGGTCCTTCGTAGTCAATCATCTGGATGGCTCCGGTGGGGCAGTGGCGGGCGCAGTTGCCGCACGAAACGCCTTCGGTCAAAACCACGCAGTTTTCCTTCACCCAAACGGCATGGCCGACATGGATGGCGGTCTTCTCTTCGCGCGAAATGGACTTGATGGCGCCCGTTGGGCACACATGGCCGCACTTCACGCATTCTGGGCGGCAATAGCCGCGTTCAAACGACATAGTGGGCTGCATGAAGTTTTGCAGGTCGGTCGAAGGGCGAAGCACGTTGTTAGGGCATTGCGAAACACACAGTTGGCAGGCCGTGCAATGCTTTTGCAGATGGCGTGCCGAAACCGAACCGGGCGGCGTGATTTTCGTGTCGCGCTTCGGGGCTTTCTTGTCCTCAATAACTGCCAAGCCGCCGTCCACCTTCATTTGCGTCTGGGCCATGGCAGCCGAAGCTCCCGCGATGGCCGTCCCTACCAAGAAGGACCGCCGCTCGGCATCAACGGGTTTCGGCACCGCAACGGGTTTCTTGGCGGTGTAGTGCAAAGCGTCGAACTTGCACTTGTCCAAGCAGTCGCCGCAAACCACGCAGCGCGAATAGTCCACCATGCCGTTCTTGAAGTCGATGGCTTGCGCTTTGCAGTTCTTCTCGCACATGCTGCATTTCTTGCACTTGCTTTCGTCGAAACGCACACGGAACAGCGAGAACCTTGAGAAGAAGCTCAACACGGTACCAACGGGGCAAATCGAGTTGCAATACACGCGGCCTTTGCGCCAGGCAAGGAATGCCAATATTAATAAGGTGAGCAATGCCACGACAAACGTCGTCACGCTGCGGGTCCAGACTTGCACTTCCGTGAAGTTGTAGCGCTCGTTGGCCGCGTCGATGCCGGCGAGCCAGTTGTTGAGCAGGTCATACAACGGCTTGAATAGGCTGTTGACGATGCGCCCGTAGGCACTGTAAGGCGCAAACAAGGTCGTCACAGGCGCAAAGCCGATGATCAATAGGACGGCGAAGACGGCAAAAAAGCCATAACGCAGCCATTTGTTTTCCTTCGCGTAGCTGAAGCGGTTCTTCTTGGCCTTGCCGCCGAGCCACGAGAAGATGTCTTGCATGATGCCGAGTGGGCAGACCACGCTGCAATAGAGCCGCCCGAAAAGCAGGGCACACACGATGAGCAGAGCCAACACGCCGAAGTTCAAGGCCATCAGCGCGGGCAGGAACTGGATTTTGGCCACCCAGCCCGCCCAGTTGTGCACCTCAAACCCGATGTTGAGCAACAGCAGGGTCACCAAGGTCATCACGACCACTTGTAGACAGATTCTGGTTTTTCTTAGCATATTTGTTTGATTTTGAGTTAGTTCGTATTTGTTTGACGCGGGACACGGGACTGCGGGACACGGGACTATCAGTCGTCTCGCGTCTCGTGTCTCGCCGTCTCGTGTCTTTTGACAATAATGATACTCGCCTCATAAAGCAAGTAAATCGGCAGGCTGACCAACATGAGCGTAACGGCGTCGCCCGTCGGAGTGATGACAGCCGCCACGATGCAGATGCCCACGATGGCGTGGCGGCGGTATTTTTTCAGCGTAGCGGCGGTCAGCAGTCCCATCTTGGCCAAGAAATGGTTCACGATGGGAATCTCGAACAGCAAGCCCATCAGCAGGCTCAGCATGACAAACGATGAGATGTAGGACGAAAGCGAGATTTGGTTTTCCACCGCGCCATAGACCTGATAGCCGGCCAAAAAGCGGAACGAGAACGGGAAGATGACGAAATAGTTGAGCAGCACGCCTGCGAGAAACAGCAACGACCCGACGAGGAGCAAAGGCGTGGCATAGCGTTTTTCATGCTCATAGAGCGCCGGAACGACAAAGCCGTAAAGCTGCGCAAGCAGAAACGGAAACACAAGCACGAGGCCTGCCCACAGCGCCACCTTGACATGCGTCATGAACTGCGCTGCCAATTCTGTGTTGATGAACTGCGCCTCAAACGCGTCAGGGCAGAGTGAGTCCCATCCCGTCAGCTGTGCCAAATGGCACAAGACACGGTAGGAAACGAAACCACTCGAAGAAGGTGCGAAAAGCACCCGGAACAGCGGGCCCTTGAAGCAAAAAGCCAACACTGTTCCCGCGAGCCAAGCCGCCAAACAACGCAACAATACCCCGCGAAACTCCTCAAGATGGTCCCAAAACGACCTCGCTTCCGTTGCGCTCATTCCTTGGCTTCCTTGTCAGCTTTGGTTTCAGGTTCTTCCACGCCGTTCACGCCGTCCTTGAAGCTCTTCACGCCCTTGCCCAAGCCGCGCATCAGCTCAGGAATTTTCTTGCCGCCAAACAGCAGCAACACGACGGCCACGATGATGATGATTTCCGTTGTCCCAAGAAAAAGTAATTGCATAATTCGTAGTATTGATGATTAAGCGGTGCAAAAATAAAGAAAAGAAACGATTCATGTCAACACAAAACGCTGATTTTGTTTCACAAAACGCTTTGTTGGGAACAAAAAAACCGCAACGATGTGCGGTTTTTTTTCTGACAGTCGTCATGGGTGGATTTTAGAATCTGTATCGGATGCCAAGGGCACCAGCATAGCCGAATCCACTTGCTGCTCCCAAAACATCCCATTGCGGACGGAAATCAAGGGTGACTTGGAAAGGAACAGCTTGGAAATTGTACTCCAAACCAGCTTGGGCGAGGAAACCTAGGCCAAAGGTGCCTTCGCTGTAACCGCTCCACAAACCTGCATTGGCACCAACGCCAGCAAACCATCCAAAGTTGCCCGCGATGCCACCCATCCATTGATAAACAGCAGACAGGTTGTAGTAATTGTAGGTCGAGCGAGTGTTCCATCCCAAATCCAGTTCCAAACGATTGTTGGCGTTGAAGCCGTGTTGGTAGGAAAGCTCGGCTCCGGAACTGCTACCAAAAACACCACGGACACCAATCCAGTTCTGGGCGTTTGCAGCAAAGCCTAAGCCCAAGACTGCGACCAAAATAAGCAATACTTTCTTCATTTTTTTGATGAATTTTAAGGTTAATAAATTGAGTTATTCTGCTCGTTTTGCGTTGCAAAGGTACAAAAATCCATGAAAACAACAAGTTTTTTTTGTTTTCGTGTTGCACAAAAAGAAAAAGTTGTATTTTTGCAGCCTCAAAATTCAATCAATCTAATTATCAACCATTAAAAGAAGGAAGTGTTTTAAAATGATTATTATTCCTGTAAAAGAAGGCGAAAGCATTGACAGAGCTTTGAAGCGCTACAAGAGAAAGTATGAAAAGACCGGCGTCGTGAAAGAATTGCGCGCTCGCCAACAATTCACCAAGCCGTCTGTCATCAAACGTGCACAAATGATGAAAGCCATCTATGTGCAGAAACTCCGTGAGGCTGAAGAGAATATGTAATTCGCCGCAAGAGGAAAATAATTTTTTTGGAATAACTTCGCCGTGAGTTGGTTTTTTTACTAATTTTACGGCGAAGTTTTTTTCTATGTTGATAGACCAGTTCATATCATACATCGAAGCGGAAAAACGCTTCTCGAAACTGACAGTGTCGGCTTATCGACGCGACCTGGCTCAATTCGCAGCCTTCCTGTCGGCGGAATTTGGAGAAACGGATTTGTTGCAGGCCACAACTCCCATGGTGAAGTCGTATGTCGTCGCCATGAAAGAGCGAAAACTCCTCAATAGAAGCATCAACAGGAAAATATCCTCACTTCGCACCTTCTATAAATATTGCCTTCGCGAAAACCTTATAGAGAAAACACCCACGACAGGGGTCAAGGCCTTGAAGCAGCCTAAGGCACTCGCCAAGTTCGTCTCCGAAGCAGATATTAATAAGGTGTCGTTTGCCGAATTGGACGATTTCCCAACTTGTCGCGACAGAATTCTTTTCGAACTGCTCTACCAGACAGGTATGCGGCAGGCCGAGTTGCGTAGCTTGTGCGACACCGATGTGGACCTTGGCGCGATGACAATCAAAGTTCACGGCAAGCGCAATAAAGACCGCATTGTTCCGTTGTCAAAAGAGATGACACGGATGATTTTGCAGTATCAACGGATGCGCGACGAGGCTTTTGGCCCGACATCCCATCTGCTCGTGAACGACAAAGGAGAACAAATGTCGCCCTACTTCGTATATAATAAGGTGCATCTCATGCTCGAAGGCGTGACCTCCCTGAAACAGAAAAGTCCACATGTCTTGCGCCACACTTTCGCGACCCATCTTCTCGATGAAGGCGCAAGCCTGGTTGCCATACAGAAGCTGCTCGGGCACGAAGACCTCGGCACAACGCAGATATACGCGCACAACACGATAGAACAACTTAAGAAAATCCATAAACAAGCCCATCCGAAAGGATGACAAAAGAAAGGAGTTATTATGAAAGTCATGATCAATTCAGTTCACTTCAAGGCTGACTCAAAACTTGAAGACTTCATCACCCAGAAAGTTGAAAAGCTGTGTTCGAAGTACAGCGAGGTGATCAACGCCGAAGTTTCCCTGAAACTTGACAACACCGACACGCCCGAGAACAAGATTGCCGACATCCGTCTCATCCTGCGTGGCGACGATCTCTATGCCAGCAAGCAAAGCAAGAGTTTCGAGGAAGCCATCGACACCTCGATTGACGCACTGAAGAAGCAATTGGAGAAATACAAGGGGAAAAACACCAAGTAATCCATGGGTGATTTGACCAGAAAACGAAAGATTTTGCACGGGAGCCAGTCTTGAAAGCAGACTGGCTTTCATTTTTTTACAATTGTAAAATGTTGAAAATCATAAATATACATATACAGATTGAATTTTTTTCAAAAAAAAAGCAGAAAACGCATTGTCAATTCAAGAAAAGTATCTATTTTTGCACACCTTTTCGCAAAGAAAAGGCGGCAAATTGAATAACGTTCTTTCACATGATGCCGGTATAACTCAGTTGGTAGAGTAGCTGATTTGTAATCAGCCTGTCGGCGGTTCGAGTCCGTCTACCGGCTCTGAGTTGTCAGGGGGAGTCGCATAGTGGCAATTGCAACAGACTGTAAATCTGTCCGGGTATCCGTTCGGTGGTTCGAGTCCACCCTCCCCCACACAAGT
>CAMOCK010000165.1 GCA_946610645.1 uncultured Bacteroidales bacterium | reverse complement strand
GCTGATGTCGTGTCCAGCAAGGCGTTGATTTGCCTGCTCCAGGCTCCGGCGGGTTCTGGGCGTTCGCTCAAAAAAGAGCGAGCCGATGACGCGACCGTGAAGCAGGTCTTGGTGTGGGTTCTTCTCGAAGTCCTCGGCGATGTCGAGGACGTGGCAGATCTCCTCAGGCGTGTAGTCGCTGATGGAGATGAGGCTGCGGTTTTTCAATGAAATTGACATAGGCGTATGTGTTTGAGTTTTAATTGTTCAAGAGGTTTCTTTTTTGACGCGGGACGTGGGACTGCGAGACACGCGACTTGGGATGGAGCAAAAAAAAGACGGCCAATGGATTGACCGCCAATATGAAAAACAAAAAACTCCAAAGCGATGGAACCGATTGATTCCGTGCAGATAATCTTTTCCGATGGCTTGTTTAGGTACTTCATCGGACTGCAAAGATAAGGGATTAATTTGATATGGCGCAAGGGGAGGGGATAAAATTTTTTCGTAGACGTAGGTTCGAAACGAAGTGCTGTCTGCGGTAATAAAAAAATTGGTAGTTATATGACAAGTTTCACGCGGAAGCCGCGCTCGGTGGGTTCTTCCACTACCTGCAGGCACAGTCCGGCCAGTTCGTTCCGTTGTTCGTCGGTCAGCGGTGAGTTTTCCATCTTCTCCACCATGAAATCCAAGGCGGTGACGCCCGATTGTTCGCTGTGGGTGATGCGGACGGTGATGGGGCGGTGGGCGGCCATCACGTCGTCGAGCATCTTGTCCACCAGCAGTTGCGCTGTTTCCTGCTTCTCGCTGATGCCGTATTTGTAGCAGAAGGCGTTGATGGCGGAGTGCATTCCGAGGAAGTCGAAGTCGGGGCCGCCGATCTCGAACACTTTCTTGCGGATGCGCTGCACGAAAGCTTTGGTGGCGCTGTGGACGGGCGCCTCGAAGATTTGTTGCGGGGTGCCGTCCTCGTGGATGAATCCGTCGTACATGAAGAAAATGCGTGTGCTCACGTCGTGGGCGAACTTCATCTCGTGCGTGACGATGAGCATGGTCATGCCTTCGTTGGCCAACTGACGGATGACGCTGAGCACCTCGCCGACCATCGTCGGGTCGAGGGCCGAGGTGGGTTCGTCGAAGAGGATGACCTCAGGCTTCATGGCCAAGGCGCGGGCGATGGCCACGCGCTGCTTCTGTCCGCCAGAGAGACTCGAAGGATAGACGTCGGCCTTCTCCGCCAGCCCAACCTTGCGAAGGAGTGCCATGCCCTCTTCGCGTGCTTTTTCTGGGGGGACTCCGTGCAACTGGCAGGGGGCCATCACGACGTTTTCGAGCACGGTCTTATGCCCAAAGAGGTTGAAACCCTGGAACACCATTCCCATTTTTTGGCGCATCAAGTGTACAGGATAACCCTTGGCGAGGATGTCCTCCCCATCAACGAAGATGCTGCCGCCGGTGGGTTGCTCCAGCAAGTTCAGGCATCGCATGAACGTGCTTTTGCCCGTGCCAGAGGGACCGATGATGGAGATGACCTCGCCGCGATGGATGTCAACATTGATGTCGCGCAATATCTCAAGGTCGCCATAGCTTTTCTTCAGGTGCGAGACGCGGATGAGGCTTGGGTCGTTTGTCGTTGAATTGTTGAATTGTTGAGTTGTTGAATTGTTGCGTTTGCGGCGGAGAATGAGCCAAATGCCGACACCTGTTAATGTAATAATAAGGATGGCCACAATCCAAAGCCATTGGCTGCCGTTGTCGTTTGTGGCTGTTGGCTGCGACGGATTGGTGAGGATTCCGGCTTCCCCTTTGCGTGTGATCAGCACGATGTGGGACGCGAAATAACCGTCAGAGAAGAGCACCTGCTTCTGTCGCTCCTCGGTGATGCTGATGGCTCCCATGGCCATATCGACCTTGCCCGTCTGCACGGCAGGGATTTGCGCGGCAAAGTCCATCACGAGGAACTCCAGTTTCCAGTTGCGCCTGTTGGCCCACTCTGTCAGAATATCCACTTCAATGCCGGAAGGCTTTCCTGAGCAGATGAAATTGAACGGTGGCATGGAGGGATAAATGGCCACGCGCAGGGGCTTCCCCGTTCCGCGCTGCTTGGGTATGTCCAGTGCTGAAGGGTCGTCTGCATTGGTCCAACGGTTCAGAATATTCTGATAAGTTCCGTCGTCTTTGATATCGGCCAGGTAATTGTTGAAATCTTGTTGTAACTCGCTGTTTCCCAGTTGGAAACAGGTACCGACCTGAATTGGTGCCAGACCTGTGCCTACAGAGTCCACCTTGGAAGTCACTTCCTTGTTGAACGTCATTGTCAAACTTTCGAAACCGGCCACATCCACCTTGCCGTTTTCTAAGGCGGCCAACAGGTCGGCATAGGAGGCCACACGCTGTATGTCGGCATCCGGTGCCAACTCGGTGACGACCATGTCCTGTATGCTGCCGATGACGACGCCCACTTTCTTCCCGCTGAGGGCTTTGAACACGGCTGGAACGTCCGCCCGCGCGTCTGTGGTGGAGGCTTTCTTGCTGTCCGACAGCAGAGAGGGCACATAGCAGGCCGTTCCGCCGATCACCAGAGCCACAGCTGCTACGATGGCCTTCGTGCGCTTACGCTGCACCAGTGAGGTGAGCAGCAGCCCGATGAGCCACGCCATGAGGAAATAGATGATAGCCGTCACGATGAGCGGGAAGAAGGCGTCGAAGGTGCGCGAGCGTATCAGGTCGGAGGCGCGTGTCATGTCGGCCACGGCGATGTATCCCACGATGCTGGTGCCTTTCAACAAACTGATGACCTCGCCTTGATAGACGGGCATAACGGCCTTGACTACCTGCGGTAGCACAATCTTGAAGAAGGTCTGCCGACGTGTGTATCCCAAGGCAAGGCCAGCCTCGGTCTGCCCGCGGTCGATACCTTCAATGGCGGTACGCAGCATCTCGCTGACGTAGGCCGCCATGTTCAAGGCGAAGGTGATGATAGCCACTACTATGCCGGTGGCGTTCACCGGTGCCATCACCACATAGTACATCAGCATGAGCAGCACTAGCACGGGCGTGCCGCGCATGATGTCGATATACACCTTGGCGGTGGTGCTTACCCACTTTCGGCGGCTCATGCGCATCCAGCACACCAAACCGCCTAACAGCGTGCCAAAAATGGCGGCACAGAAGGTGATGAGTAGCGTCACCTGCAAGCCGTCGA
This sequence comes from uncultured Bacteroidales bacterium, assembly GCA_946610645.1. Taxonomy (GTDB): domain Bacteria; phylum Bacteroidota; class Bacteroidia; order Bacteroidales; family F082; genus Limimorpha. Next base: position 3,095 of record CAMOCK010000165.1, on the reverse strand, counting down.
GAATCATCCTGTAGCGGTCCTCGGCTATCAGGTTGTTGTAAAAACTATCGGACACGCTCCATTTCGCACCGGAGCAACCTGTCAGGATAAAACAACCGCAGATTGCCAGGATGGCGGCAAGCATCCTTTGTGTGTATTTTCTCATTTATGTTTGTTTTGCTCAAGTAATTCATCGAACACAAGTTCGTCGTCGAGCCAGGCCTTGATGCTGTCGCCGGACACGGTCAGTTTCACGTCATACCATTTCTCAGTCTCCACGCTGCCAGGCTGCACGGCGGCCTTTATTTTGCTGTCGCCGCTAATCTGCTCGATGATGTGCTGTGTATTGCCGTTGGTTCCGAAGTTCAGCCAGCAGTAGTGCTGCGTGTCCACATAGTTGAACACGATGATGAAGCCCTCCGGTCCGTCGTCCTTGCGGGCGGTACACCAGACGGTGTAGTGGTCCTATTCGATGACATAGTTGCAGATGGCCAACGGGGCTTCCTCACATGCCGTATGCTGTAGGATGCCGTCGTTCATCTCCCATGTGCCGCTGACAAACTCTGGCATCCCCGTCTTGGGCAGCGGTTCGCAGTGGGTATAGCTGACCTGCGTGCGCCAAGCGGAATAGCCCACGCGGTTCTGGATCGGGATGACGGACTCCTGTTTGCAGGCGACTAATGTCAAAGTGAGGAGTGTGGCTATCAGCCAAGACTTTGTCGTTCTCATATTGTTGTTGTTTGCAAATAATCCAAAGGTGTTCTTTTGGCCACCAACTCGGGACAGCCTTGCAGGTATTCGGGCAGTTCCGCACCGTCCCAGCTCTGGCAGGTGCGTATCAGTTCCTCAACTAATGGTTCCATCGCCTATCTGTCAATGGCCATCTTGTGACGGATTTGTTCGGCTAAGAAAGAGGCCACGGTATCGGGTTGCAGTCCGGTGATGTTGACGCAGGCGTGGTAGTTGCGGGCATCGTATCGTGAGGTTTCGGCGACGTTGGTCACGAAGTTGTCGCGTGCCTCGTCGACCTCATCAACGACCTTGGCTGCCTCTTCTGAGGAGAGGTTCTGCTTCCGTGCGATGCGTGCGATGCGTGCGTCGCGGTTGGCGATGAGGAGCAGGTGGATGGCGTTGGGATAGTCACGGAAGATGTGGAACCCGGCCCGCCCCACGATGATGCAGCTCTCGTGTTCGGCCAATTCTTGCAGCAATCGCTTTTCGGCGTAATAGACGCTTGTGGGCGTGGGGTCGGCAATGGCGCCGGTTTGATGGCTGACTGCGCCAAACTGCTGGTAGAAACGGCAGAAATCGCTCCACCAGTTGGCTTTTTGGGCCTTGACGCGGTCCAATTCCTCAAGGGTGATGCCAAACTGCTGCGCCACGGCCTCAAGCATGGTGCGACCGTAAACCTTGAAACCTAGTTTCTCTCCCAAAAGGCTGGCAATCTCGCCGCCGCCCGTGCCGCATTCGCGGTTGATGGTGATGATGTGTTTCTTCTTTTCCATAGGCTGAGATAATGTTGATCGGTTTGCAAAATTAGGAAAAAAAACACTACTTTTGCACATCGAAAAGAAAAACAGACTGTATTATGTTAGAAGAAGTATTAAGACAACTCTTTATCAAGTCGTTCAAGACTTTATACGGGCAGGAGCCGCCTGTCAATCAAGTGAATTTCCAAAAGACTCGCCCTGAGTTTGAGGGCGATATGACCATCGTGGTGTTCCCCTTCGGGAAACTGGCCGGGCGCAACCCCGAGCAATTGGCCAACGAGATGGGGGCCGAGATGATCAAGGAGTCGGACATGATTGCCAAGTTCACGGTGGTGAAAGGCTTCCTTAACCTGTTGATTTCCGACAAGTTCTGGATGGATTTCTTCAAGGCGAACCACGAAAACCGCTCGTTTGGCCGCAAGCCCGTTTCGGGGAAGAACGTGGTCATCGAGTATTCGTCGCCCAACACGAACAAACCCTTGCACCTCGGCCATATCCGCAACAACCTCCTCGGCTGGAGCGTCTCCGAAATCATGAAGGCCAACGGCAAGAACGTGGTGCGCGTCAACCTGGTCAACGACCGTGGCATCCACATCTGCAAGAGCATGTTGGCCTGGCAGAAGTGGGGCAACGGCTGCACGCCCGAGTCGACGGGCAAGAAGGGCGACCATCTCATCGGCGACTTCTACGTGCTGTTCGACAAGAAATATAAAGAGGAGTTGAAGACCTTGCTGCCTGCCAATTTCGCCGAGTTGAGCGAGAAAGAACAGGAAGAAGCCAAGGCGAAGGCCGAGGCCGAGTCGACGTTGATGCAGGAGGCCCGCGAGATGCTGCGCAAATGGGAAGCCAACGACCCCGAGGTGCGCCACCTGTGGGAGACGATGAACCAATGGGTCTACGACGGCTTCGACGTGACCTACAAGCGTCTGGGCGTTTCGTTCGAGAAGATCTACTACGAATCGCAGACCTATCTTTTGGGCAAGGAATTGGTGCAGGAAGGCTTGGAAAAGGGTGTCCTCTATCGCCGCGATGACAACTCCGTGTGGTGCGACCTCCGCGACGAGGGCCTAGACGAAAAGCTATTGCTCCGCCGCGACGGCACCTCGGTCTATATGACCCAAGACCTTGGCACCGCCCAACTCCGTGTGAAGGAATACGACCCCGAAAAACTGATTTATGTCGTGGGTAACGAACAGATTTACCATTTCGATGTGCTGAAGCGCGTGTTGGTGCGCCTCGGTCGCGAGTGGGGCAACAGCATCGAGCATCTTTCCTACGGCATGGTCGAGTTGCCCAACGGCAAGATGAAGAGCCGCGAGGGCACCGTGGTCGACGCCGACGACCTCATGGACGAGATGGTGGCCACGGCCAAGGCCGTCTCCGACGAATTGGGCAAGGCCAAGGACCTCTCGCCCGAGGAGGCCGACAAGCTTTACCACACCATCGGCCTCGGCGCCTTGAAGTATTTCATCCTCAAGGTCGACCCGAAGAAGACCATGCTCTTCAACCCCGAGGAGTCTATCGACTTCAACGGCAACACTGGCCCGTTTGTGCAATACACCCATGCGCGTATCTGTTCCGTTTTGCGCAAGGCCGAGGAGCAAGGTATTAAGCTCGAAAGCGAGG
>CAMOCK010000164.1 GCA_946610645.1 uncultured Bacteroidales bacterium | reverse complement strand
TCAGTGCCTTCCACCAATGAACTCAATTCGTCTTTTTTCTCGTTCAACGAGCGTATCATCTCGTCAAGATGCAACTGTGCCTCATTCAGTTTGGCTTCGATGTCGCTGATTCGAGCCGTGGCCTCACGAATTCTTTTTTCTGAAAGTTGAATATCAAGATTCTGGTATTCAATCTCTTTGGTCAGCGAGTCATATTCACGGTTGTTGCGGACATTGTTCTGCTGCTCTTCATATTTCTTGACCAAGGCTTCCGTTTCCTTGATTTTGATCTTATAGTCAGAGACTTCTTTCAAGTTCTTTTTGCTGTCAGCCTTGAGGTTGGTGATACGGGTTTCAAAGCCGGCGATTTCGTCTTCCAAATCCTGTATTTCCAAAGGAAGGTTGCCTCGATAGGCGCGAATCTCATCAACTTTGGAATCGACCTGTTGCAAGGTGTAGAGAGCGACGAGCTTTTGTTCAACGCTCACCTCGACAGACTGTTCCTCAACGGCCGGACCCTGAATGGTTTCTTCTTGTTTGTCGCGAATCTCATTCTCTTTAACATCCTCGACAGGTGTTTCGGCCACTTTCTTGGTTGTCTTTTTCTTGGTTCCAACGGCTTCTTCCTTGACTTCCTTGGCAGAAACTTCAGAAGCTTTCTTGGCGGATTTCTTTTCCGTTTTGGCGACTTCAGCCTTTTCTTCCTTAACTTCTTCGGATTTAGGATCTTCTGCGACTTTGACAACAGTCTTCTTGGCGGTCTTCTTTACTTCTTTCACCTCAGCGGATGCTTCCACCTCGGCAACTGCATTCTTTTCTTTTTTAGCCATATTGTTGATTTCTAATTTTTTACAAAATAACAAACCGCATTCGTCCTCGTTTCAGCGATTTCGGCTGCAAAGTTAGGAAATTTTTTCGTAACTAACTCATTTATTAATTCTTTCGTGAATTGTTCTGTCTCAAAATGCCCGCCATCAACGAGCAAAATCTGGCCTTCGGGGAGGAAAAAGTCATGGTATTTGACATCGGCAGTGAGATAGGCATCGGCTTGATTTCTAAGGGCTTCGGCCATGAAAGGGCTCCCCGAGCCGCCACAAAGCGCTACTTTCCGGATTTTGCGTCCCGTCAAGGCGGAATGGCGCAGACATGGTGTGTCTATGGTTTCTGAAACAAATTGCAGGAAATCAGTTTCTTCCATGGGATTTTCAAACGTTCCAATCATGCCGGCACCATGGTTTTCGACCCCGCACGCGACAGGTTGCAAAAATTGCAGGTTTTTCAATCCCAATCTTTCTGCCAGCACCCGATTCACGCCCAAGAAACTGTTGTCCAAATTGGTATGCATGGAAATCATGGAGATATCGTTCTTGATGGCCTTCATCACGGCGCGCTCTATGTATGTTTCAGGAGTCAAATGTTTCAATCCTCTGAAAATCAACGGATGATGACTGATGACGAGGTTGCAGTTTTTGGCTATGGCCTCGTCCACGATTCCTTCTGTTATATCCAAGCAAATCAAGGCTTTACGCACCTCATCGTTGAGGTCGCCAACTTGCAGGCCAGCATTGTCGTAACTCTCCTGCCAATGCAGCGGCGCAATCTCGGTGAGGCAATCAAAAATGTCTTTTACGGTCATATTTTAGAAATTTGGCTCAAAATTACGAAATTTTGCCTAATTTTGACCCCGACAATGAGAATTTTGCTTTTGCCCATATCGCTTTTGTATCACATTGTGCTGAAAATCAGGCACAAACTATACGATTGGCAAATCTTGAAAAAGACGCGATTCGAGAAGCCAGTGATTTGCGTGGGCAACCTTTGCCTTGGCGGAAGCGGGAAAACGCCCACGGTGGAATACCTTATTAATATATTGCGCGAAAAATACAAAGTGGCGACGCTGAGCCGAGGCTATGGACGGAAATCAAAAGGTTGGCAATTAGCTGACAATCAAAGCACTTACGAAACCATTGGCGACGAACCGCTGCAATATTTCAGAAAGTTTCAGGGGATTTTGGTCGCGGTGGACGAAGACCGCGTTGACGGGGTTTGCAAATTGATTTGCTCGCCTTACAGCGCAGAAGTTGTCCTCTTGGACGATGCCTTCCAGCACCGACCCATCATAGCGGGATTGAACATCCTACTGACTGAATATCAACACCTTTATTGCGACGACTTCCTCTTCCCTGCCGGCACTTTGCGCGACATCAAGTCAGCCGCCAAACGCGCCCATATCATTATGGTCAGCAAATCACCGAAAACATTGGACGAAACGGAAAAACAACAGATAATCAAAAAGTTAAAGCCAACAAAGGAACAAAAAGTGTTTTTCTCTTATTTGGAATATGCTCCGTTGCAGCCCTTGAACGAAAAGGCCAAATCGGTTTCCGCCGCAGGCGCCGAATCCGTTTTGGCTTTTTGCGGGATAGCCAAGCCGAAGCCTTTTATGGAGGAACTGAAAAAACAATACGAAACCGTTGATTTTCTGTATTTTGACGACCATCACGCCTATACCAGAGACGACCTGGATGCCGTCTTGCAACGATTTGAGCTACTCGATGGCAATCAAAAAATCATCGTCACCACCGAAAAAGATGCCGCACGATTGGCAAATTCTCCTTATTTTTGTCAGTTTGAAACCGTGCCGCTGTTCGCTTTGCCCGTCGGGGTGCGATTCCACGAAGAAGAAAGGTTTAACGAAGAAATATTGGAATATGTACGACAAGATTCACACCACAATTGATTATATCCGACTGAAAACAAATGGGTTCCAGCCCGAAGTTGGCGTAGTGCTCGGTTCCGGCTTGGGCGGTTTGGCCAACGGAATCGACGTGGAATGCGCCATCCCATACGCCGACATCCCGAATTTCCCCATCTCGACGGTGAAAGGCCATGAAGGGCGACTGCTTCTCGGCAGCATCGCGGGCCGCAAAGTGGTGGCCATGCAAGGACGCTTCCACTTTTATGAAGGCTATCCGATGAGCGAAGTCACCTTCCCCATTCGCGTGATGATGCAATTAGGCATCAAGTTCCTCATTCTCAGCAATGCAGCAGGCGGCTTGAATCCCGACTTCAAGGTGGGCGACATCATGATCATCACCGACCAAATCCATACCATGCCCAACCCGCTCATCGGGCCACACGACGACCGTTTTGGTGCCCGTTTCCCCGACATGAGCGAACCCTACGACAAACGCCTCATCCGCATGGCCGACGACATTGCCCGAGAGAAAGGCATTGAAGTTCAGCACGGTGTGTACTGCTCCACCAGCGGCCCAACCTACGAAACGCCCGCCGAATGCCGCTACTTCCGCATCATCGGAGCCGACACGATTGGGATGTCCACCACGCCCGAGGTCATCGTGGCGCGACAAGGCAAGCTGCCCGTTTTCGGCTTGAGCATCGTGTCCGACATGGGCAATATTTACGGCGAGGAAAAGACCATCACCATCACGCACGAGGAAGTCATCAAGGCTGTGAACGCTGTCGAGCCGAAACTCATCACCCTCATCACGGAACTCATCCGCCGCAGCGCCGAAATCAAGTTCTGATGGCCGTTTATTTCGTCACCGATTTCCATTTGGGCATCCCTTCGCTTGCCGACAGCCACGAGCGCGAGCGCAAGTTGCTGCGCTTCTTGGACCAGATTCGTCCCAACTGCGAGGAACTCTACCTGATGGGCGACTTGTTCGACTTTTGGTTTGAATACAAGACCGTGATTCCCAAGGGTTTCGTCAGGCTACAAGGCAAGCTGGCCGAGTTCACTGATGCGGGCATTCCCGTGCATTTGTTCATAGGCAATCACGATTTGTGGAGTTTTGGTTACCTGCGCGATGAAATCGGGATTGAACTGCACCGCGAGCCCATCATTAAGACCATCAAAGGCAAGAAGTTCTTCCTCGTCCACGGCGACGGCAGAGGCCCGGGCGACAAGGGCTACAAGTTCCTCAAAAAGGTGTTTGAATGTAAGTTCAACCAGTTCTTGTTCAGGTTGTTGCATCCCGACTTGGGCATTGGTTTGGCCTTGCGTTGGTCGCACAACCATCGTTTGAAGAAACTAAAAAACGAGGTGGAACGCGGCTATTATGACGACATCCCCAACACGCGCCTCTACCAATATGCCCAAGAACAAGCCCAACTCGACCCTTCAATTGACTTCTTCGTTTTCGGTCACCAGCACAAACCCATGCAATACCCATCCGGCGACCATGCCTTGACTACAATTGTGGGCAACTGGATTTATGATTTCAGTTATGCGGTGTTTGATGGGGAAAAGGTTGAGTTGAAGCGGTTTGAGGAAGAGTTGAAAGTGTGAAAGACAGTCGCGATTTGAGCCAGTTACTAATTGTAACCAGTTGGAAAAACTTTTGCTAACTTTGCCGCCACTATGACTACCGAAATCATTCACATTGAATCAACTAACTTGAAATCGGCCGCAATATGGAAACCAACATGCAGAAAGCCATACTCTCCCACTTAAACCATGTGGAACGAGAAAACAACGTCAAAGTCCTGCTCGCCGTGGAATCAGGGAGTCGCGCTTGGGGTTTCCATTCCGTCGAAAGCGACTGGGATGTGCGCTTTGTCTATGTCCATAAACTCGACTGGTATCTGAAGGTGAATGAAGGCCGTGATGTGATTGAGCACATGTACGACGACGATGTTGACCTCGTAGGCTGGGAATTGCGAAAGACCTTGCGCTTATTCCAGAAGTCCAACCCCGCGCTGATGGAATGGCTTCATTCGCCCATCATCTACCGCGCCAACGAGGTTTTCCTCTCGCGCATGAGGGCGTTGGAGCCTGCCTATTTCAACCCCATCAAGACCATGTACCATTACGGGAGCATATACATCAAGCACGACAAACGCTATCTGCAAAACGCCGCCTATCCGCTGAAGCGTTTCCTTTACTATTTGCGAGGCATCTTGGCTTGTCGTTGGGTTGAAGAAAGGCAATCCATGCCACCTGTGCTGTTTATCGACTTGGTCAATGGCACTGTAAAAGAAGAAACCATCCGCCAGAAAATCCAGGAATTACTTGCACTGAAAAAGGCAAGCAAAGAGAACGACCTTAAGGAAGTGGATTCAAGTCTTGTTGAATATGCTCGACATTGGGCAGAATTTTATACGGAACGTGTAGGCACATTCCGTCCAGAACACGAAAAGACCTCTTCTGAAGCATTGGATTCCATTTTGTTTGATATGGTAATGCTCAACACAAACCATTAATTCCCATCGGCGACGACAACCTTGTCTCCTTAATCGCTTTCTTGATCACAACTTTTTCTCCAAACAGCTCGCCATTTGGATTTTTTGCGTAAATTTGCCCACAATCTTGAAATCTTCAAATCTTGAAATTCCAAATTCAATAATTATGCAAATCACCAACAACTACATCGAAGCCAACAAAGAGCGTTTCCTCGAGGAACTGTTTGGCCTGATCAGAATCCCTTCCATCAGTTCGGAATCGGCGCACAAGCCGGACATGATCCGCTGCGCGGAATACTGGCGCGATGCCATCCTCGCCGCCGGTGCCGACAAGGCCGAAGTGATGCCCACCGAGGGCAACCCCATCGTCTATGGCGAGAAAACCATCGACCCGAAACTGCCTACCGTCTTGGTTTACGGCCACTACGACGTGATGCCCGTCGACCCCATCGACCTTTGGCACACCGACCCGTTTGAACCCGTCGTCAAGGACGGCAAGATCTGGGCTCGCGGCGC
>CAMOCK010000163.1 GCA_946610645.1 uncultured Bacteroidales bacterium | reverse complement strand
GTTGGGAAAAAAAGCATAGCGGAAAAAGGAGAACGAGCCTTGCTCCCTGCCCGTGAACACCGCCGTGTAGCCCCCGCGCTTCTCTTTGGGCGAGCGGATGACCAAGGCTGCCAACTTGCCCAACTTGATGAGCAAAAGCAGCGCGGTGACACCCACACCTATTAAATAAATGACGGCCAGCACCTGCCAAACCGAGATTTGCGGTCGCAGTGTTGCATTAGCCACGATTTCGGCTTCGGGCAATGCCGTTTGTCCGTCAGGCGTGACAACGATCTCGCCGAGCATCGAGCCGCCGAGCAGGTTCTGCTTCAGGCTGACCATCTGCGGCGCTTCCGTGCCCACCCAAAGACCGAGCAAGGGCAAGACCAACGAGAAAAGCATCGCCGAGAGCAAGAACAATCTGTTGAACCTCAATCGGTTGCTATTGATAAACAGCAGCCTATAGGCCAACCAAAGCACCGCAATGGCCGCCGCGATGGGCAGCAGGTGACCGATGATGAGTTGCTGCGCATTCATAACTTATTTCTTTTCGGCGGTGATGGCCTCGTCGATGGCTTTCTTCATCTCCTCCAGCTCTTCGATGCTGAAGTTCTCCTTTTTGGCGAAGGCCGAGACGAGGTCGAGATACGAATTGTTGAAATAGCGTTCCACCACACTGCCAAGGTAGCGTTGCGAGTATTCCTCGCGGCTGATGGCAGGCTGGTAGCGGTGGGCGCGGCAGAAGGTCTCGTGCGTCACGAAGCCCTTCCGCTCCAAGATTTTGATGATGGTGAGCACGGTGTTGTAGGCCGGCTTCGGCTCGGGGAAGGCCGTCATAATCTCGTTGGCGAAGCCCTGCCCGACGCTCCACAGCACCTGCATCACTTGTTCTTCTGCTTTGGTCAACTCTCTCATTGTTACTGAGTTGTCGTCAAGATTCAGTTTTTTTCTACCCATTTTTCTATTCTTTTTGATGGTTCAACGCTGCAAATATACAGAATGTTTTGAATATACAACTATTTTTTTCATTTTTTGGCGAATATTTTTCATCAGAGGCTGAAAAAAAGGTACTTTATGGTGATTTTGGCATCGGCAATCAGATTATTCCCTATCTTTGACCCCAAATTTCGACCCGAATGAACGAAGAAAACACGAAATGGCTGGTCGTCGTCAACCCGAAGGCATCTATCGGGAAGTCAGGAAAAGACTGGCCTGAAATAAAGCAAATACTTGTCAATGAAGGCATTGACTTCGATTTCGTCGTCACTGAATATCAAGGCCATGCCATCGGCTTGGTACGCGACAGCATCACCGAAAAGGGCTATCGCAAGGTCATCGCAGTGGGTGGCGACGGCACCAACAACGAAGTCGTCAACGGCATTTTCACCCAGCAACGCTTCCCGACCGAGGAAATCACGATGGGCATCGTGCCTGTGGGAACGGGCAACGACTGGCGGCGCACTTTTGGCTTCGAGATTGATTATCACGAGAATGTAAAAATCATCAAGGCTTGCAACACTTTCAAGCACGATGTTGGCAAGGTGACTTATTACAACGATGGCGACCCGCAAGTGCGCTACTTCATCAACGCAGCCGGAACGGGTTTGGACGAAGCGGTCTGCCAGTCAGTGAACGCCCTGAAGCAGCAAGGCAAGGGCGGCGCGGCACGCTACATGCTCAGCGTGGCGAAATGCCTGTATGGCTTCGACTGCACACGCATCCGTCTCGAAGTCGACGACCAAGACGTCTTCGACGACGAAATCCTCAGCGTCGGGGTGGGCATTTGCCGCTACAAAGGCGGCGGCATGATGACGATGCCCAACGCTGTGCCCAACGACGGCTTGTTCGACATCACCGTCATCCGCAAGGTGAGCATGGCCAAGTTCGCCGCCAACGTCAGCAAGATCTACGACGGCACCTTCGTCAAGAAAATGCAGGAAGTCAGCACGTTCCAAGGCCGGAAAGTCAAGGTCACATCCACCCCGCCCCACGCGCTCAAGCTCGAAACCGAGGGCGAAACCCTCACCAACTCACCCTTCGAATTCGAGATGCTGCAACAGTCCATCAATATGGTAGTGCCTAAAAAGGCTCTTGGCTTATGGCCTATGGCTTCTGGCAGCTCCAACGAAAGGTAAAATCTGCCAAGAGCCAAAAGCCAAGAGCCAGAAGCAAGTAACAAATTATCAAACAATAAAATAAAAAAACAACATGGTAAACATCGATCAAATCAATTTTCAGGACAAGCGCGTGGTCATCCGCGTCGACTTCAACGTTCCGTTGGACGACAATTTCAACATCACAGACGACACCCGTATGCGTGCCGCCCTGCCAACTATTAATAAGGTGCTCAACGACAAAGGCATGGTCGTGCTAATGTCGCACCTCGGCAGGCCGAAAAAGAACCCCGACCCGAAGTTCAGCATCAAGCCGATTATCAAGCACTTGGAAGAACTGCTGGGCCGTCCCGTCCAGTTTGCCGACGACTGCATGAAAGCCACCGACCAAGTGAGTGCACTGAAACCCGGTGAGGTGCTCGTGCTCGAAAACCTCCGCTTCTATGCCGAGGAGGAAGGCAAGCCGCGCGGCATCGAGAAGGGCGAAGAAGGCTACGACGAAGCCAAGAAAGCCGTCAAAGCCTCACAGAAGGAATTCACCAAAACACTTGCCAGCTATGGCGAATACTACATCAACGATGCCTTCGGCACCGCCCACCGCGCCCATGCTTCTACGGCTCTCATTGCCGACTACTTCGACGCCGACCACAAGATGTTCGGCTACCTGATGGGCAAGGAAGTGGCCGCCGTCAACAAGGTGATGAACGACATCCAACGGCCCTTCACCGCCATCATGGGAGGCTCGAAGGTCTCCACCAAAATCGAGATCATCGAGAACCTGCTCACCAAGGTTGACAACCTCATCCTCTGCGGCGGCATGACCTTCACCTTCAACAAGGCTCTCGGCGGCAAGATCGGCAACTCGATTTGTGAAGACGACAAGCTCGACTTGGCGCTCGAAATCATCGAAAAAGCCAAACAGAAAGGCGTCAACCTCATCCTTGCCACCGACGTGGTGGTCGCCGATGCCTTCGCCAACGATGCCAACACCCAAATCGTCGACGCGAAGAACGTGCCCGACGGTTGGCAGGGCCTCGACTGCGGTCCCGAAAGCCTCAAGATTTTCGCCGAAGCCATCAAGAAGTCGAAAACCGTGCTTTGGAACGGTCCCTGCGGCGTGTTTGAGTTCGACAAGTTCGCCGAAGGCTCCAAGGCCTTGGCCGAAGCCATCGTCGAGGCCACCGAGAAGAACGGCGCTTTCTCGCTCATCGGGGGCGGCGACAGCGTGGCCTGCATCAACAAGTTCGGCCTGGCCGACCGCGTGAGCTACGTCTCCACAGGCGGCGGTGCCCTCTTAGAAGCCATAGAAGGCAAGGAACTGCCTGGCATTGCGGCGATTAAGAAATAATATATGACCATGACTTGTGACCATGACAATGACCACTTTCACCCAAAGGAACAACTTCAATCTTTGAGGAAGTGGTCATAGTCATTGTCAATGGTCATAGTAAATCAACAAAATCATGAAAAAAATCGTTTTACTTTTTACTCTTCTACTCGCTATAACCACGCTGAACGCCCAATGGACAAGCCCTGGCGACGGAACGACTTACACGCTCACCGACCTCGCCGAGATAGGTTGCATTCACCACGACTATGCCAACAGCGTCTATAGCATCATGACCGACATCACCATTTCGGCCACCGACAAGCTCTATATCAACGGCAACGATGAGCCGAACAGTTTGCTCTTCAACGAAAACGACCTCACGCTCACCATCAAAGGCGCGGTGGTTGTGGAAGGAACGGAAGATTCATACTATTACATTGGGATGCCCGTCTATGCCGAGCATGGCCGCATCCGCTTCGAAGATGCCACAGAGCCAAGCCATTTCAGCCGTTGTTCCTTCGCCGACCTCAGCGGCATACAGATCATCGGCAGCGACGTGACCTTCGATGATTGCCAAATCATCGGCTTCAACACTTTTAGTCAGACTTCAACCATCAGTTTCTCGAATTGCAGCCCAGTTTTCACCCATTGCAGTTTTCACGACAACGAAGGCGCGGCCATCAGTTCGCCCGCCAACGGGCAAGGCTCGCCGCAAATCGTGAACTGCACGTTCTCCAACAACGTGACCTCCAACGCCAACCAGCCGCAAATCAACCTCGGGCCAGGTTCAAACGATACCATCCGCATCGTGGGTTGCACCCTCGAAGGCGGCGCAAACAACATGGTTGGCGGCATCGCTATCGCCGACTTGATGGGCACGGGCGCAACCAAAATCTTGCTGAAAGACAACATCGTGAAAAACAACCGCTACGGCTACAACCAACAAGGCTATAACTTGAGTTCCGTCGTCGTCGGCAACCAATTCATCGACAATAACCTCGAAACCAACCCTATGAACGGCGGCAGCGGCATCAGCATCTACGGCGTGGACGGGAACAACAAGGCCATTTTGCGCGACAATGTGATTACTGGCAACTTGTGGGGTATCACCGTCATTAATAAGGCCGACATTGACCTCGGCACCGAAGACGACTGGGGCCACAACCAAATCCACGACAACGGCAACGGGGGCGTGATTTATGACCTTTACAACAACTCCACCAGCGACATCATGGCCGTGGGAAACTATTGGGGCACCACAAATGAACAGGAAATCGAAGACCATATCTTCCACCAAGCCGACAACCCGGGTTTGGGCATGGTCAACTACATCCCGTTCATCACCGATGACGGAACGAATGAGGCTAAAACCACCGGTTTTGAAGTTTGGCCCAATCCAGCCCAAGGCCGTTTCACGGTGAATGGCCAGGGAACAATGACCATCACGAATGCCCTCGGACAAACCATCATAACCAAGGAAATCGATGGCAAGGAAAGCATAGACTTGCCGCGAGGCCTTTATGTTGTAAGATTAGGCGACGCCACGCGAAAGGTGATTGTGGAATGACCAATTCAAACAAATTCCCTATCTTTGTGCCAAATTTTTAGCACCATGTCGAAAACTATAGTAAACATCATAGACAAAACCAACCCGTTGCCGGCGTATCTTTTCACCAAGGAATATTACGAAGACGGCGACGAGCTGCTGTTCATCTCCACCGAAGAAGAATCTGACTGCATCAAACTGATCGCCAACCAGTTGGAAGTGGACGAAACACACATGAAAAGCATCATCGTCAAGCGCTACCAAGACAATTTCCTCTACGAGCGCATCTGCCGCACCATCAAGGGCAACCTGATTCCCAACAAAAAGTATTACCTCAACCTGGCGGGCGGCAACCGTTACATGACCCTCTCGGTGCAACACGTCTTCGAAGAATTCGATACCTTGTTTTTCTACACGCAAACCCGTGAGAACCAAATCGTGAAGACCATCTTCGACCACAGCATCTACGACAACGACGACGAGGTGTTTCCCATCAAGCACCGCATGACACTGAAGGAATATTTCGGTCTTTACGGGCTTCAAAGCGACGTGGACACACCGCGCAAGATGGTGAAGGAAACCGCCTTCTCGCAGCACTTGTTCACCATGTTCTCGCAAAACCTGCTCGGGCGCGGCGACTACCAAGTGATGGAAACGCTGCGCGAGAAGTACCGCAATTGGAAGTTCCTCATCATCTCGCAAGTCGAGAATCCCGACAAGGACTATATGACCCCGATTCCCAACCTTGGCAAGTTCCTGAACTACATCGACTTCGTCCCCGAAAGGCCGGGGTCGTTGCAAAACCATGAAATCGAATATCTTACCGGCGGTTGGTTTGAGGAATATGTTTATGCCTTGATCAAAGAGGTGTTGCAACCCGACGACATCGCCATGGGTGTGCACATCTCCAATGGTGTCATCAAACACAACAACGAATTGGACGTTTGTTTCATGAAGGCCAACAAGTTGTTCGTCATCGAGTGCAAGACGGGCGTGACGAGCGAGGGCCTCTTCAACGAGATCGTCTACAAGGTCTGCGCCCTGAAGGAAGTGCTTCTCGGCAGCGGCAATTCCTACATCTTCTCGCTGAAGAAGGACCACAAGGGCAACTGGAAGCGCACGGCCAAATACATGGGCATCACCTTCTGCGACTGGCTCAACCTGACCAAGCCGGGGAACCTGAAGCACCTTCTGAACGATATGAACAGAATCGCCAAGGAGAAATGACGAGAAACGCGGTCATTCCTTGACAAGGCTCCTTTTTTCCCCTTTTTTGGAACAGTCACGACCTGTTTCAAAAAAAATTACTACTTTTGCCGCCCATTTTTACACATCTATTAAAACACAAGTAAATGACAGAAAACGAGAAATCTGGCAAGCGTCCGCGCACCAGAAGAGAGGAACCGGAAGTGTTCCAACAGAGAAAGACCTTCAAGTTTTATCACCGCGATGGTGACGAAGAAGGGGGAGATTTTGGCGACAAGCCGAGAGGTGAGCGCCATTTTGACGGCCGCAGCGACCGCAAGTTTGGCGATCGCCCACGCCGCTTCGACGACGACCGTCCGAGAGAACGTCGTTTCCACGACGACGACCGTCCGAGACGACGTTTCGACGACGATGACAGGCCACGCCGCCGCTTCGACGACGACCGTCCGAGAGAACGTCGCTTCCACGACGACGACCGTC
>CAMOCK010000162.1 GCA_946610645.1 uncultured Bacteroidales bacterium | reverse complement strand
GGGGGGCAAAGCCCAGCGTCGCATCGCGACATTCAGCATTCAGCATTCTTAATTCAGCATTCATTTTGTTATACCTAATTGCTTTTGGAACTCCGTTAAGGTCTCAAGCACATTGCTCTTGACGTGGATGAAATGCTTCAGTCCAGCCTCTTTGAGGATGTCGGCGGTGCCTTCGGGATTGCCGGCCAGCACCACGATGGTGTCGTTCTTCAACTCCTCATAGATCTTGAGGGCGTTGCCTTCGCCGTACTCTTCGTCGGAGGAGCAGATGACCACGATTTCGGGTTTTTCATTGCGGGCGGCGGCGATGCCCTCGTCCAAGGTCTTGAAGCCTGGGTTATCGACCACTTGGAAGCCGGCGCAGGCGAAGAAGTTGGAGGCGAAGTTGGCGCGGGCCTTGCGCATGGCAAGGTTACCGTAGGTGAACATCCATGCGACGGGGCGCTTGTGGTCTTGGGCATACACGTCGGTGGCGTAGCGCAGCTTTTCAAACTGTTGCGCGGCGCGGAAGGTGACGATGGTCTCGATTTCCGCTTTCTCATCGCGGCGGTCGTCGGCTTCCATCACCCAAGCCTCGGGCGTGAACTTCATCGTTTCGGTGAAGTTCGGGAATTGGTTGGTGCCAAGGATGGTCTCGCGGCGGGTGGCCACGTTGCTGAACTTCTTGGCAGCGCTTTCCTTGATGAGGCCTTGGATCGTGCCCTTGCGGACGGCTTCGAGATAGCCGCCTTCATCTTGGATCTTGTTGAACAGCTCCCATGCGGCAGCGGCTAAGCTCTCGGTGAGGTTTTCGATGTAGTAGGAACCTGCGGCTGGGTCGGCCACCTTGTCGAAATGGGCCTCTTCCTTGAGGATGAGTTGCTGGTTGCGTGCGATGCGGTCGGCAAAGTCGGTGGGCAGTTCAAACGGCACGTCGAATGGCATGACGGTGAACGAATCGACACCGCCTAAGACGGCCGACATGGTGCCCGTCGTGGTGCGCAACATATTGACGTAAGCGTCATAAAGGCTCATGCCGATTTCAGCATTGCAGGCATGGATGTGCATCTTGGCGTTCTCTTCCTTGCCGCCGTATGCCTTCACGATGTTGGCCCACAAGAGGCGATAGGCACGCATCTTGGCCAATTCCATGAAGTAGTTCTGGCCCACGGCGAGGTTGAAGCGCATCTTGGGTGCGATTTCGTCAATCGTCAGGCCTTTTTCGGTCAGTTTGTCTAAGTATTCGGCACCCACGGCAAGGCTGAAGGCCATTTCCTGCACGATGGTCGATCCGGCATTGGTGAACACGTGGCCGTTGATGCCAATCGTTTGGAAATCAGGAATCTCAGCCTTGACCATGATATAAGCCAACTCCATGTCGGTGCTTTCGGTCACGAACCAAGTGCCACGGCGCACGAAGCGGGTCAGCGGGTCGTAGTTCAACGAGCCTTTCACGCCCGGAATCTTCGACAGCATTTCGAGCAGCGGCAGGTGGTACTTGTTGTTGAACAAGTTGATTTCCACGGCTTTCTGGTCGATGCCGTTGAGCAGCGTCGAGATGGCGATGGTGTCGTAGGCCTTGTCGTACTCTAATTTGAATCCGATGCTGTTGGCGCCACGGCTGATGGCATCCAAGGCTTTTTTGTTGGCTTCCTTCACGTCCTTGACGGTGATGTCTTGGCGGATGAGCCAGTTGTTGCCTTCGGGCTTGTTGCCACGGACGTAGGGAAACTCGTTGGGAGTCATGCCCGTCCACGGAATGTCGGCCAGATTCTCGGCACGGTAATAGGGCCGCACTTGGAATCCTTCGGCGGTGCGCCAAACCAACTTCTTGTTGTAGTCGGCGCCTTTGAGGTCTTTTTCTATGACGTCTTCCCATTCCTGGGTTGTCACAGGAGGAAATTCCTCAAAGAGTTTCTTTTGTTCTTCCATGTTGTTGTATTTATTGATATTCTTTACAGTGAATTAGAATCATTGTTGCTTGAATCCCCAGGGCTTGTTATAAAGTTCCCTTTCCGTATTACCCATCAGTTTCACAATCTTGTTGATGTGAATGCGCGAAGAGAACACGCCATAGCCACCTTTGATGTTGGTATAGTCTGGGATGGTTTGGGAGAAGCCCTCAGAGGGTGAGTTCACTTGTATGTAGTTGTAGAGTTCGTCGCCACCTGCTGAGAGATAGATGACGAAATCGCCGATATAGCGCTCAACGTTGATGGTGTCGCTGCCGATGGCAGAGGAGAGATAGTTGAACAATGCGTTCCTCGAGCATGAGAAGTAAGGGAAGCCCGTAACGTCATCGTATGTCATTTCGTCCTTGCTTTTTGTGCCCAACGACCAATGCACTTCTTTGTCGATCAGTTGTGAGCCGCGCTTTTCTTGATAGTTGAATTGCATCATCAAGTCATACACTACGGCGTTGTCGGCCAAGCGGAAATAGACGTTTTCCTGCTTGTCGGTTTCCATTGAGGTAAAAAAGATTTGGTTGACCATGATTCCGAAACTTTCGCCACCCACCAAACCTGTTTCCGAAGAGATGGTTTCGTTGCCTTTGAGCACCACAAGCTTGTATTTGTAGTTCTTGTTGCTGGTGTTGGTCTTGAAGAAGGCCCAGTTTTGGTTCGACTGGTTTGTCACGGAGTAATACACTTTTTGGCTGGGAGAGTAGAAAACCCCTTCCTGCTTGTCATGGATGGTCATCGTGTCCAATACCAGGGAGTCTTCTACAACATAGTCGCTGAAACTGGAGGGTGCTTTGGAATAACGGTAAATACGGGCATCAAGCTTGCCAGGATAATTGCACGAGTCGGCAATCAATGCGATTTCATTGGCGTTGATGGGGTTTTCGTTGCTGCCAGAAAAAGCCCTGTTGATTCTAATGAAGTTGGTGTCTTGTGTTGCGTCCAACAATCCGTAAATCACGGGGATGTCTTTATAGTCGGCATAAAGGTCAACTTTGGTGCTACATGAGTAAAACAAGGTGGTCAGCACTAGCAAAGTGAATGAAAGAAACGTTTTTTTCATTTTTTGAAACTGTCGGGTTAGAAGAGGCAAAAATAGGTTTTTTTTTGCTGCACCGCGTTTTTTTTTGCAATTATCTCTATTTTTGTAGCGAAAACCAAAAGCAACCCATGACCGAAAAATTAGGCTCCCTTGCGAAACAGACCGCCATCTATGGCCTCAGCAGCATCGTCGGCAGGTTCTTGAACTACCTGCTTGTGCCGCTTTACACCTATAAAATCGCCGCCGAGTCGGGAGGCTATGGCATAGTCACGAACCTGTATGCCTACACCGCACTACTCCTCGTCGTCCTCACTTTTGGTATGGAAACCACCTTCTTCCGCTTCTCCAACAAGGAAGGCGTGAACCCCGACAAGGCCTTTTCCACATCGGGCTTGGCGGTGGGTTTGGTGAGTTTGGTTTTTGTCGTTCTGGTCAGCCTTTTCCTGAAGCCGATTTCCAACGCCTTGCATTATGCCAACCATCCCGAATTTGTCGAGATTATGGCCATCATCGTGGCCTTGGACGCATTTCAGGCCATATTGTTTGCCCGGCTGCGCTATGAAAACAAGGCCATAAAATTTGCCGCGCTCAAACTGCTGTTCATCTTCCTCAACATCGGCCTGAACCTGTTCGTTTTCTTGGCCGCACCTGGGCTGAAAGAGAGCCATCCCGCGCTGATGGGCTGGTACGAAAACAGTTACCAAGTCGGCTATATCTTCATCGTGAACCTGATTTGCACTGGATTGATCACGCTCGGTTTCATCCCCGAAATCAGGAAGTTGCGTTTCGGCCTCGACCGCGACCTGCTCAAACAAATGCTTCGCTACACCTGGCCGTTGCTGCTTT
>CAMOCK010000161.1 GCA_946610645.1 uncultured Bacteroidales bacterium | reverse complement strand
GTTTTCGGCAGCGAAGTCGGCATTGATTTCGGCGATGGTGGCTTCGGCCAACGGCAGGTCGTTGCCCGAAGATAGGACGGCAAACTCGTTGTCGTCATTGCCGTTGATGCCCGTCAGCTCGACGAGGCCTTTGTAAACGGTCTTTTTGCCATAGGCACGCACGTTGTCGCCAAGGGCAAGGTCGGTGCGGACGGCCTCGTTCAGGTAAAGGTCAATGCCGGCGGTGGCATCTTGGATGTAGACGTTGCGCCCGTCGATGAAGATGACCGTGCCTTCCACACAGGCCATTTCGTTGTTGGCCAAAGCGCGGACATTGGCGATGTTGACTGGTGCGGCGATGGTGTAGGTGGCCGAAGCGATGGCACTCATGGCATAGCCCTCGGCGAAGGCCACGGCTTTCAGCGTCGTGGTCTCGCTGATGGTGATGGGTTCAGTGTATGCTGTGCTGTTTGCCGTTGGGTTGGTGCCGTCGGTGGTGTAGTATATCGTAGCGCCTTCGGTGGTGCAGCCGATGCTGACGCTTTGCTCGGCGAGGAAGGTGCCTTCGGCGAGGCTGAAGGTGGGCGTGGCGGCAATGGGCATGTCGGTCACCGATCCGCCCAACGCGACGGTGGCGGTGGCGCTGCCCGAAACGGCAGTGAGGTTGCCCGAATAGCTGTTCACGCTGAGGCCTGCGGCCATCCTGACGTAAACCGAGGTGGCATCGATGGCTCCGCTGGTCGGGACGATGCTGACGGTGCTTCCGAAAGTGCCGTTGGCGGTGAGGCAAAGCTCGAAGTTGGCCGGGGCCGTGACGACGACATCCTCCGTCAGGTCGCTGCCCGAAAGGGTGAAGTTTTGGGTTGCCGACGGGCCGTTGCCCTCGGTGTAGTTGAAGTCCGAAAGGGCCGTCACGGACGTGGCGAGGGTGGGGTTGGTTGGCGCGGATGGAATGTCGCCGGCCTTGTAAAGATACACGTCGAGTTGGCCTTGAGTGTAGCAAGAGAAGGGAGTGCCGTTATTGTTGAGACGCAGCCAATTGCGTGTGTTGTTGCCTTGTGCCTTAATGGTGGCCACGCCATTGCTGGCAATCTCGATGGTCCATTCGCCGTTGGCATCGTTGGTGGGTTGGGTCTTTAGATTGTTTGACGTTGAGCTTGCGGCGTACAGGTAGCCGTTGTTCACGGCATCGAATAAGGTCCAGTGTCCGTTTGCCGTATCGAGGGTGAGTTCGAAGGGAGCGTCGTCATCGGCGGCGGCGGCAGCGATGACGGATATTGAATCCGAAACGGGCGCGTCCACGTCCACGGCTACGCGGTTGTTGGTATTTTGCTTGCCCAAGGCCTTGTAATCCTCGCCCTTGATGCCTACGATGATGTATTTGTCGCCAACAATGAGTCCGTTTGCGTTGGTTATCAGCTTGTAAGCGGTTTGTTGGGCGGGCGGCGTTGGCGTTTCGATGGTATACATCGCCGAGGCCACTTCGCTCGGGTCGAAGCCGTCTTTCCAAGCCTTGGCTTTCACCGTCGTGGTCTCGTTGATGTCCAATGGAGTGGAGTAGGTCGCACTGTTTTCGGTCGGGTCGGTGCCGTCCAAGGTGTAGCGCAGGGTGGCGCCGTCGGTGGCGCAGCTGATGCTCACCGATTGTGTTTCGGTGTAGGTGCCTTCGTCGGGGCTGAAGGTGGGCGTGGCCACGGTTTGCGCCACGGGTGGGTTGGAGCCGCCGCTGTAGGTAACCGAAATGGACTTGATGTAGATGGCTTTCGACGAAGTCTGGGCGTAGTTGAAAACGATTGCGCCGGATGCCGAGCCGGTAAACGTGACTTCCGTCGCGTCTTTGGTCAGCGTGTATTCATTGCCAAAAGCATTTCCGCCCACGGTGACATTGAGTGTTCCGGCAATGTTGCTCGCACCGCTCGTGTTCACCTTGATTTCGGTGATGGTTCCCGAAATTCCGGAAGTGGATAACGTAAAAGACGAAAAAGGCTTGCTGCTACTACCAAACTGTTGGCCTTTTGTGGCATCGTAGCCGTAAAAATCGCCTGCTATTCCGGAAAAAGTCCAATCAACCTCGTTCAGCGTTTTGGTTTGGTTGTTTGCGTCAAACACTTTTGCCGTGAAAGTGTAGGCATAGTTGTTTTGCGATTGTCCCACCATCCGCAATGGAAGGAGCGTCGTCATCAGCAGCACAATGGCAGCTGTCAACAAAAAAAGTAGTTTTTTCTTCATTTTGTAACGATTTTAATTATTTGACTTTTAATGATTTGCGTTTATTCTACGGGACTTGTTTCCCGCTGTTGTTCCAAGACCGCAAAATTAAGGAAAAGCACCTTATTAATAAAAGTTGGCGGCCGCACTATTTTTCAACATCCGCTGTTCATAACCTGTTGGCAAGCCGTTGACTGGCTGTTGAAAGATTGTTGATAACTATGCGGAATAAAATGCGCGTTTTTGCGGAAAATGCTTACCTTTGCGGCGTTATAACACCTCGAAACAATGAAAAAGATAGTACGTACAGTATGGATCGGCGCCTTGTCGGGCTTGGCCTTCCTTGCCGCCTGCACCGCCAAGAACGGCCTCTCACGCTCGGAACGCAAGCAACTCATCAAGCAGCGCGACGAAATCCAAACACTCCTCAACATGCGCGAAGGCTCGGCCATCTACGGCTCGCCCGAAGTCATGATGAACTACGGCCTCGAAACCATGCGTATGCGCAACAAGCTCGACTCCATCAACTTCCGCCTCGGCGAGGACGTGGACATTGAGAAAAGCACCGAACAACTCAGAAAACGCGAAAAAGAAGTAAGCAACTTTATGAAAACCAAAGAATTGAGAATGAGGCTCGATGGCCTGATGGCGACCATCCGCGAGCGCGAAGGATCGTGCGTCTATGGCTCGCCCGAAATCATCGAGGAATACGGCCGCGAAACGCGCCGTCTGCGCCAAGAGGCCGCGAAAATCCAACAGCAGATCGAGGACATCGAGAATGAGTGAAAGACTCGGCTTCCATAAAAAAGTGCTGCTCGAACTCAACCACGCCGTGCTTCAAAAGCGCACGGAAGAACATGAGTTGCACCAACTGTTTTGGGAATGTACCCTGCGCTGCAACCTCAACTGCCGGCATTGCGGGAGCGATTGCCGTATGCTTTCCGAAAAGGACGACATGCCACTCGACGACTTCCTGAAAGTATTAGACGAAATCAAGCAGCACATGGACCCCGTCAAGGTGATGGTCATCACCACAGGCGGCGAGCCCACCATGCGGCAGGACTTGGCACATTGCGGCGGGGAAATCTCGAAACGCGGCTTCGTGTGGGGCATGGTGTGCAACGGCATGTTGCTCACCCCCGTGAAGCTCAACGAGTTCGTGGCGGCAGGGCTCAAGTCGATAGCGGTCAGCTTCGACGGCTTCGAGGACGACCACAACTGGATGCGCGGCAACCCCAACAGCTACAAGAACGTGCTCCGCGCCGTGGAAGCGATGAAACAACATCCTACGCTCACTTGGGACGTGATCACCTGCGTCAACCAACGCACCATCAAGTATTTGCCTCAATTCCGCGACTTCTTGGTTTCGTTGGGCATCCGCCGTTGGCGTTTGTTTACGGTGTTTCCTTTCGGTCGCGCCGCCAACGAGCCCGACTTCAAGCTCAGCAATGCGCAATTCGTCGAGATGATGGAGTTCATCAAGCAGACACGTCTTGAGGGGAAGATCCGCGCCGACTACGGATGCGACGGCTTCCTCGGCAAGTATGAAGGCGAGGTGCGCAACCACTACTATTCGTGCAGCGCGGGCATCAACATCGCCTCGGTGCTTGCCGACGGCGCCATTTCGGGCTGCCTCAGCATCCGCAGCGACTACCATCAGGGCAATATCTATACGGATAGCTTTTGGGACGTGTGGACCAACAAGTTCCAGCCCTACCGCGACCGCAAATGGATGAAGACCGACCAATGCGCCAGTTGCAAGATGTGGCGTTATTGCCAAGGTAACGGCTTCCACCTGCGCGACGGCGACGGGAAACTGCAAATTTGTCAGTACAATATGATAAACAGCTAATGTTAGGACACAGGACGCGGGACTGCGAGACTCGGGGTAGTGTCCATAGTCTCGTGTCTCGCGTCTCGAAGTCTCGTGTCAATATGAGTAGAATTTACCTCGTCGGATATATGGGTGCAGGCAAGACCACTGCAGCTAAGCGCATCGCCACGCGCTTGGGCTGGGACGTGGCCGACACCGACGCCATGTTTGAGGAGAAATACCGTATTTCCATACACGATTTTTTCCATAAATACGATGAGCCTCTGTTCCGCAAGTTGGAGTCGGAAATACTGAAAAGCACCGAAAACATGGAAAACACGGTGATTTCGACAGGTGGCGGATTGGCTTGCCATTGCGACAACATGGAATGGATGAACCGCCACGGCCTTACCGTTTTCATGCGCATCAGTCCCGAAGCCGCCGCCGATAGAATCCTACACTCAAAACGCAAACGCCCGCTCACCGACAACAAGAACGAAGTCGAGCTGGCCGAATACATCCGCCAACACTATGCCGAGCGACTGCCGTTCTACGAGCAAGCCAAAATCACCGTAAAGTCTGAGGACTTTGACTTGGACAGCTTCATGAATCTGATAAAATAGGGCGTTCAGGGATTGAATTGCCCAACAATCTTTCTTACCGTTTCCACAATCTCTTTCAACTTCGCCTCACTCTTCGCCTCGCATAAAAAACGGAGATAAGGTTCTGTGTTGGAAGGCCTTATATTAAACCACCAGTCTTGATAATCAAGGCGATAGCCGTCGAAATCGAGGAATCGTTCTGGTTTTTCAAGGCTTGTGAAATGGTCGCGGACGGCATCCATGGCTTCTTGCTTTCGCTCGATCTTGAAGTTGATTTCGCCCGAATTGTAATAAGGTGTGATTTCGTCGATGACTTGGCTCAAGGTTTGGCCCTTGGCCTTGCGTTCCGACAAGAGCCGCAGCACAATGGAAGCCGCAAGCAGCGCAGAGTCAGAGTAGTAGAAGTCGCGGAAATAATAATGCCCGGCCAATTCGCCTCCGTAAGCACCATTCAATTCGCGGAGCTTCAAGGCGGCGTAGGCTCGTCCAACACGCCACGTTTCCACCTTGGCTCGATAACGTTCCAAATATTCCTGAATGGCTCGCGAACTTCTAATATCTTGCAAGACAATGCCTTTCTGTTTCTGCTCGCCGATGAAGAAGTCGCCCAAAAAGGCGATGATGAGGTCGGGGGAGATGAAACGCCCTTTCTCATCGATGAAAGTGACGCGGTCGGCATCACCGTCGAACAGCACACCCACATCGCATTTCTCTCGGAGTACCAATGCCTTTATTTGTTCTTGTGCGTTGGGTTCCAAAGGATTGGGCTCATGATTGGGGAAGTTGCCATCCATGATGTCGTTGATATAATGGGCTTCTTTGATGAGCTTGTGAACGAGCAACGAAGCCATGCCGTTGCTGCAATCCACGGCAATGTTGAGGTTGGAGAGGTCGCCGACAAACTGGCGTTGGAACGCTACATAGTCAGGCAAGACCTGTTTGCCGCGAATCTTGCCCTTGGTCGCGCAAGGCGGCGTAGGCTTGTCGCTTTCAACCAAGGCTTCGAGGCGGTTCAAGCCCGTGTCGTAGCCGACGGGAAGGGCGTTGGCGGCTGAGATTTTCAGTCCGTTGTGGTGCTTCGGGTTGTGCGAGGCCGTGATTTGTACGGACGCGCCATAGCCGTATTTTGCTGTAGCCCAATAAACTAATGGTGTTGTGGCCATGCCGATGTCGGCCACGTTTCGGCCACGGTCGGTGAGGCCTCGTGTGAGGGCTTCAAAAAAGGTGTCGGAAGAGAGCCGCATGTCGCGCCCCACAAGGTAGGTGTCGGTGTCGAGGATGTCTGGCAGGAAGTAGCCGATGCGGTAGGCGATGGTTTCGTTGAGGTCGGTGCCCCATTCGCCACGGATGTCGTATGCTTTGAAGGCTTTCATTTTAGTTAGGAGTTAGGAGTTAGGAGTTGGGAGTTGGGAGTTTGCAGTTGTTTGGTTATGACGATGTTTCTTGGGTTGAGAGAGTGAAATATACGCATGTTACTTCATGATCCCACGTTGGTTCAATGCTTGTTGGTATTTGGCAGCGTTGCGGTTGTGTTCGGCGTGGGTCTGCGCAAAGTGGTGATAGCCCGAAAAGTCCTCCTTGGCGCAGAAATAGAAATAATGGTGCTGTTCGGCGTTGAGTACGGCCTTGACTGCCGCGATGGACGGGATGCAAATCGGGCCGGGAGGTAGGCCAATATATTTATAGGTGTTGTACGGCGATTCCACCTCTTTGTGCACATTCAGCACCCGCTTGATGCTGTAGTCGTTAAGGGCGAAGATGAGTGTGGGGTCGGCTTGGAGCAACCAGTTGTTTTTCAGTCGGTTGAGATAAACGCCTGCCACACGCGGCATCTCGTCTGTCATATTGGTCTCCTTGTTGACGATGGAGGCCAACGTGCTGACTTGGATAGGGGTGAGGCCGATTCTTTTGGCTTGTTCCTTCCGCTCGTCATTCCAGAACTTATTGTATTCCTGTAACATACGTGTTACGAAACCTTCCGCGTCGGTGTTCCAATAGAATTGGTAGGTGTCGGGTAGGAATAGGGCAGGGATGGTGAAGCCATTGAATCCGTGTTCTCCGATATAGTCTTGATCGTGAAGCAGTTCTGATATAGAGGCCGAGTCGGCTTCGATTTGTCTTGCAATACGGCCTGCCAGTTGGTCCACATCGCGGATGTAGTTAAATGTCACATTGACTGGGCTTTGCAATCCGCCGCGCAACATATTGACGAGTTGGTTGTTGCTCATGCCATGTTTCAGCACATAGCGGCCTGGACGGACATTTTCGGGCAAACCTTTCCGTTGCGCCACCCAGTTGAAACTCTTAGGGTTGGCAAGCAGATGGCTTTCGTCAAGGATGTTTTGGACATCGTCATAGTTGCTGCCCGTCGGGATGAAAACGACAGCTTCCTTTCCGTCAGGGGTGGTCACATTCGGCGACATCACCGTGCGGTAGGCCCAATAGCCAAAGGCCAAGGCGAAAACAAGTAGGATGCCAACTACCAAAAAGACGGTGAATCGTGCGCCTTTTGCGTTCTTCTTTTTGCGTTTCTTCTTATTCTCCTTCGGGAGTTTGGTTTCTATTTTTACCATGCGGGTTGAATTTGGCTACAAAGGTACAAATTTTCGGAAAAACCATTGTTGGGTAGACAGATCAATTTAGGAAACGGTTTTCTACGTTATTCCTCCCAATTAGTTTTTCCCCTATCTATGCCCGTAAGATCAAGTCGGCAAGCAAGATTTCAATGGCTGCTTGCTGTTTCTCCATCTATGCCTTTCAGGAGCTGAAAGAGCATGTCATCAGGAATCCTGACATAGCCAATGCATGCCAACAAGCCAGGTATATCAATGGATTAACCTCTGATATTCGTATAAATCAATATATCCCTTCGCCGTCTTAATCCATTCCTTTCGCCGTCCACAGTGGGTGAAGCCTTGGTTTTCAAAGAGTTGTTGGCTTTCGATGTTTAACTCGTCGATGACGCAAAAGGCTTGGTGGAGCATCAAGTCGTGGAAGAGATAGTCCATGCAAAGTGATAAGGCGGCTTGGGCATAGCCTTGCTTTCGGTGTGCCGCGTCGATGAGGATGCCGATGCTGA
The DNA here is from genome assembly GCA_946610645.1 of uncultured Bacteroidales bacterium. Taxonomy (GTDB): domain Bacteria; phylum Bacteroidota; class Bacteroidia; order Bacteroidales; family F082; genus Limimorpha. Next base: position 9,973 of record CAMOCK010000161.1, on the reverse strand, counting down.
CGTGCGCATTGATGGGGTCGTAGTCGTAGAGGTCGAGGCAGCCGATGGAAGCGCCGCTTTCGTTCAGGTCAATCATCAGGCGGAGCTGCTTCTGGCTGGACAAGTCGTTGTTATTCAGCAAAAACTGTTCGATTTGGAAGCGCGTGTAGGGAACGAAAGTTCCACTGACGCGCCAAATGGATCGGTCGTTCTCCCAAGCATAAATCCGCTCGGCATCGTCGGGCTCGGCGCAACGGAGCGAAATCGTGTCGTTTTTTATGAACATGGCGGCTCGATGGTTGAAAATCTGTCATTTATTGGCAGGCTGGCACGCATTTTGATATGCAATACCGACCAAATTTTCCGACAAAATTACACTTTTCGGGGCAATAAAGGCCGAAAAATCGCATTAATGAGGATATAAAGACAAAAAACAACGCTAAAATTGAGTTAAGATGAGAAAACTGAGTATGACGTGGGTGCTCGCCGGACTGCTGATGGCGGCATCGTGTGGCCATTCAACCCAACAAAACGAACCGAACCAAACTGAAAAGGAACCCGTTTCGCAAATCGAACAGGTTCAGCAACCTACGGTGCAACGTGCAGCTTTCACGCAGGCGCAAAGCACCCCCGACTTCGTCGATGCTGCCGAAAACAGCGTCAATGCGGTCGTGCATATCATGACGAAAGTGGTGAAACAAAGCACCACTTACAACGACTTTTTCGGTGCCTTGCTCGGACAGCTTTACGGCTATCCGGGACAAACACGCAACAACACGATGGTGGCCTACGGCTCCGGCGTGGTCTTGACACCCGACGGCTATATCGTCACCAACAACCACGTCGTGGAAGGCGCCGACGAGGTGGAGGTCACCTTCAATAATAAGGTGAAGCGCACCGCCACCGTCATCGGAACCGACCCGACCACCGACTTGGCCCTTATCAAAGTGGAAGCCAGCGACTTGGACTACCTCGTCTTTGGTGACTCCGACCAAGTGCGCATCGGTGAGTGGGTGCTTGCCGTCGGCAATCCCTTCAACCTGACCTCGACCGTCACTGCGGGCATCGTGAGTGCTAAGGCTCGCAATCTCAGCATTTTGGGTGAAGGCACCTCGGTGGAATCCTTCATCCAAACCGATGCAGCCGTCAATCCTGGCAACAGTGGTGGCGCTTTGGTGAACACGAAAGGCGAGTTGATTGGCATAAATGCGGCAATCGCTTCGCACACAGGTTCTTATGAAGGCTATTCCTTCGCCATTCCGTCGAACATTGTCCGTAAAGTTGTCGATGACTTGCTACTCTACGGCACCACCCAACGTGGCTATCTCGGTGTTCAAATCGCCGAGCTAACGCAGGAATTGGCCGAAAAGGAAGGCTTGGAAAACATTGACGGCGTGTATGTTGCCGGTGTCACCGATGGCGGCGCCGCAAAACAAGCGGGCTTGAAGGCTGGCGATGTCATCACCACCATCAACGGCAAGGCCGTGAACTCGACCACGCAACTGCGGGAAAGCGTCGGACAATACCGTCCAGGCGACAAAATCGATGTGGAAGTGAACCGTCATGGCTCGCACCATCATTACGAGCTGACCCTGCTCAACGAGGCAGGCAACGTGGATGTGGTCAGGAGTGGCGACAGCTTCTACAACGCCGAGTTCGGCCTGATGCTGCAGTCGGTCAACCAAAACGAGATGAGTCGGTTGAACATCCGTAACGGACTGAAAATCGTTGAGATACGTGAAGGACGTTTCATGAACTCCGGCGTTCCCGTTGATTTCGTCATCACCAAGGTGAACGGTTATGCCGTGAACAACAAGACCGACCTTGAGAGCGCCTTGCAGAACAACCGCTCGCGCCGCACCACCATCGAAGGCGTGTATCCCAACGGCATGATGGGCTCTTTCTTCTACTAATTTTACGTTTTGATGCACTTTTAACTGAAATCCAACGATTTCGGTACGGTTTTTGATAGATTTTATTTTTCGGATAGGGGAGAGTCGGCTCCAACCGACTCTCTCTGAACCCACAGAGTATGCGAAAAAAATCAAGTGGCGATTGATTATGCAGAGAGGAATTTATGCAAAACAAATAAAGATTTAACACAATGAGACAACTTAAAATTTCAAAACAGATTACGCAGCGCAACACGGGCACTTTGGACAAGTACCTTTCCGACATTGCCAAGGAGCGTCTGCTGACCGCCGACGAGGAAGTGGAACTGGCCCAGCGCATCAAGGACGGCGACCAAACAGCTCTGGACAGGCTGGTACGCAGCAACTTGCGCTTCGTGGTGTCGGTGGCCAAACAATACCAAAACCAAGGTTTGAGCCTGCAAGACCTTATTAATGAAGGTAACCTGGGCTTGGTGAAGGCTGCCCAGCGCTTCGATGAGACACGCGGCTTCAAGTTCATCTCCTACGCCGTGTGGTGGATTCGCCAGAGCATCCTTCAGGCCGTGGCCGAACAAGCCCGAATCATCCGCCTGCCCATGAACCAAGTGGGAGCTTTGGCCAAGGTGAAGAAGGCCATTTCGCTCTTGGAGCAGAAGCTGCAACGCCGACCGACGGTGAAAGAAATCGCTGATGCTGTAGGCATGGAGGAAGACAAGGTAGAACAGTTGATGAGCCTCGGCTCACGCCATGTTTCGACCGACGCGCCTTTGGACGACAGCGACGATGCCAACTTCCTTGATGTGTTCGTGCAAAACGATGAGGTTCAGACTGATACGGCTGTTGAACGCGAGTCGGCAAGCCGTGCCATCAGGCATTCGTTGGACCTGCTTTCCGAAAAGGAGCGCAGCATTCTATGCATGTATTTTGGCTTAGGAACCCAACGCGAGTACTCGTTAGAAGAAATCGCGATGAAGCTCGACATCTCGCGCGAGCGCACGCGCCAAATCCGCGACCGTGCTTTGAAACGGCTGCGGAGTGAACCTGATTCGCCTCTTTACCAAATGTACATGAACCAATGAAAAATGTGGGATTTTGGAATCGGAATCCCACTTTTTCCTATTTTTGCACCCTCATCAATACCTGCAAATCATGAAACACCAACTTATTCAATTGCCTTACGAGGCAAACGCCCTCGAACCCGTAGTCAGCAAGGAAACCATCGGCTTCCATCATGGCAAGCATCTCAATGCTTATGTGAACAACCTCAATGCCGCCATAGAAGGCACCAAGTACGAGGAAATGTCATTAGAAGAGATTGTTAAGACCGCCGACGGCGGCGTATTCAACAATGCCGGACAAATCCTCAACCACAACCTTTACTTCACGCAGTTCCGCGCCCCGAAAGCCGACAACAAACCTGTGGGTGTGATCGCGCAATGGATCGACCAACAGTTTGGCAGCTTCGAAGCATTCAAGGACGAGTTTGTGAAGAAGGGAGCCACGTTGTTCGGCTCAGGCTGGGTGTGGCTCTCCGCCGATGCCGATGGGAAATTGGTCATCACACAAGAAACCAATGCCGGCAATCCCGTGCAGCGTGGCCTGAGACCGTTGCTCACCTTCGACGTGTGGGAACACGCCTATTACCTTGACTACCAAAACCGCCGCCCCGACCATTTGGCCGCCCTTTGGCAAATCGTGGACTGGGACGTGGTGAATGAACGGTTGTAATCTAAACTATGTGCCAAGTCTAAAGAATCACGGCAATGCTTTTCTGCTGTGATTCTTCATGTTTGGAAAGCTCGAATTACCACGTCTATCTCTTCGGGCATTATCCAATGGTAACTGTCATCTCGTCTGAGCCAGGTCATCTGACGCTTGGCGTATTGCCGCGTGTGGATCTTGATTTGCTCGATGGCTTCGGCAAGCGCACACTTGCCGTCGAAGTAGTCGAACAATTCCTTGTAACCCACTGTGTTAAGTGCATTCAATTGACGCATTGGATAAAGTGCTTTGGCTTCGTCCAAAAGGCCGTTTTCCATCATGGAATCAACGCGCTGGTCGATGCGTTTGATCAAGGCCTCGCGATCCCAAAGCAGGGCATATTTCTTGATGATGAAGTCGCGTTTGGCTTTGTTGCCGCTACGAAACGATGAGTAGGGTTGCCCCGTTTGGTAACAAACCTCCAAAGCGCGTTGCAACCGACGTGGGTTTTGCTTGTCTACGATAGCAAAATATTCAGGGTCAAGTTGTTGAAGTTTGTTACTTAAAGCGATGATTCCATGTTCTTGGAGCATTTTCCCAACGTTGTCCCGAATCGTCGGATCCACGTCGGGCATTTCGTCGATGCCGTTGCACACCGCATCGATGAAAAGGCCTGAGCCACCTGTGAGAATTACGATGTCGTTGGTCTTGAAAAGAGCGTCAAGCAAAGCTAAAACTTCGCGCTCATAATCCGCTACATCGTATTTGTCTTCTATGCTGATATTGTGTACAAAATAATGCTTTACTTGAAGTAGTTCGTCAGGAGATGGCGCGGCGGTTCCGATACTCATTTCCTTGTAGAACTGACGGCTGTCGGCGGAAATGATGGCCGTGTTGAGCCGTTTCGCCAATTCGATGGCGAAGGCGGTCTTCCCCGATGCCGTAGGGCCGGCGATGACGATGAGGGTCTTTTTTAATTCCGCATTCAACATTCTGCATTCAACTTCTTATTCGGCACGGGCCCATTATTGGCCACCTTTACAGGTTCTTCCAATTCCCTTACCACGCTCAGTCCCAGCTTTTTGCCTTCTTCTTTCATAAAGGAGTAAGCCTCGGCGAAGTTGTTGGCAATGATGCCGTCCAAAATGGCTTCGCGAATGGCGTTCTTGATGATGCCGACCTTACGGCCTTCCGGGATGCCAAAGGTTTCCATGATGGCCGTGCCGTCGATGGGCGGCTGCCAGTTGCGCAGATGGTCCTTGGCCTCGATTTCCTTCAGTTTCTCCTTTACAATCTCGAAGTTGTGGTGGAATTTCTTTACCTTCTCTTCGTTCTTCGAGGTGATGTCGGCGTGGCATAGCAACATCAGGTCGTCGATGTCGTCGCCGGCCTCGAAGAGGAGGCGGCGCACGGCGCTGTCGGTCACGATGTCTTCTGCGAGGACGATGGGGCGCATGTGCAATTGCACCAGTTTTTGGACATATTTCATCTTCTCGTTGAGCGGCAACTTCATGGATGCGAATATCTTGGGCACCATCTTGGAACCACGGAACTCGTGCCCGTGGAAGGTCCAGCCGTTGCCGTCTTCCCAGCGTTTGGTTTGGGGCTTGGCGATATCGTGCAACAGGGCAGCCCAGCGTAGCCAAAGGTCGTCGCTCTTTTCGGCCACTTGGTCGAGTACTTGGAGAGTGTGCAAGAAGTTGTCTTTGTGTCCTTTTCCTTGCACTATTTCAACTCCTTTGAGAAGTGTGAGTTGGGGGAACACCAGCTTCAGCAACCCGCTTTGGTCGAGGAGCTTGAAGCCGACGGAAGGCCGTGGTGAGAGGATGATTTTGTTCAGTTCTTCGGTGACGCGCTCCATCGAGACGATCTTGATGCGCTCGGCGTTGCGTTTGATGGAAGCAAACGATTCCATGTCGATGTAGAAGCGCAGTTGTGAGGCGAAACGGATGGCGCGCATCATGCGGAGCGGGTCGTCGCTGTAGGTGATGTCGGGATCCAAAGGCGTGCGTATGGTGGCTTCCTCAAGGTCGGCCATGCCGTTGAAAGGGTCGACGAAAGTGCCGAAGTCTTTCTCGTTGAGGCTGATGGCCATGGCGTTGATGGTGAAGTCGCGGCGGTTTTGGTCATCTTGCAACGTGCCGTCCTCTACCACCGGTTTACGGCTGTTGCGGTCATACGACTCTTTTCTTGCGCCCACAAACTCGATTTCCATGCCCTCGTAGTTGATCATGGCCGTACCGAAGGCACCGTAATACTTTACTTCCTTGTGTCCGGGCAGGTGCGAGGCCACCTTCTTGGCGAGGTTGATGCCGCTGCCTACCGTCACCACGTCGATGTCATTGGAAGGGCGGCGCAAGAGAATGTCGCGCACATAGCCGCCGATGACATAGCTCTTGTAGCCCAACTCCATGCTGGAATAGGCGATGACCTTGAAAATCGGGCTGCTGATATGTTTCTTGAAATCGTAATTCATTGTAAAACAGATGATTCTACAAGGATTTTCGCGTTTTTCGGGACGATGTTCACAACGGTTTCCTCGCCGTTTTCGCTCAAGTCGATGGAGATGAGGTCGCCGATGTGGAGGTTGGAGGCGATGATGGCCTCGGCCAACACGTCTTCAACATATTTCTGGACGGCGCGTTTCAGCGGTCGGGCACCATATTGCTCGTCCCAACCCTTCTCGGCGATGAAGTCCATGGCCTTCTCGGTGAGTTCGATGCGGTAGCCCATTTCTTCGACGCGCTTCACCACCTGACGGATTTCAATTTCGATAATCTTATGAATGTCAGCCTCTTCAAGCGAATTGAACATCACCACGTCATCCACACGGTTGAGGAACTCTGGCGCAAAGGTGCGCTTCAGGGCGTTGTCGATGACGCTTTGCGAGTACTCGTTTTTGGCGTTGAGCTTGGCCTGTGTGCCGAAACCGACGCCCATCCCGAAGTCCTTCAGCTGGCGCGAGCCGATATTGGAGGTCATGATGATGATGGTGTTCTTGAAGTCGACCTTGCGGCCAAGGCTGTCGGTAAGTTGGCCATCGTCAAGCACTTGCAGGAGCAGGTTGAACACGTCGGGGTGTGCCTTCTCGATTTCGTCCAAGAGGACGATGGAGTAGGGCTTGCGTCGCACTTTCTCGGTCAGTTGGCCGCCCTCTTCGTAGCCGACATATCCGGGAGGTGCACCCACGAGGCGCGACACGGCAAATTTCTCCATGTATTCACTCATGTCGATACGAATCAGAGCGTCCTCGGAATCAAAGAGATACTTCGCCAACACCTTGGCCAAGTAGGTCTTTCCGACTCCCGTCGGACCCAAGAAAATGAACGAGCCTATGGGGCGGTTGGGGTCTTTCAGTCCGGCGCGGTTGCGGCGGATGGCCTTGGTCACCTTCTTGATGGCCTCGTCCTGCCCGATGACGGTGCCGGCCAATTCGTTGGCCATGTTCATCAGCCGGTCACCTTCGTTCTTGGCGATGCGCTGCACAGGCACGCCAGTCATCATGGCCACCACCTCCGCAACGTTCTGTTCCGTAACGGTCTGGCGGTGGGCAACGGCATTGCTTTCCCATGCTTTCTTGGCCGTTTCGAGGCGGTCGAGGAGTTTCACCTCCTCGTCGCGATACATTCCCGCTTCCTCGAATTTCTGTTCAGCGACGGCGGCTTTCTTGTCCTTGCGCACTTCCTCAAGGCGGCTTTCCAGCTCGGTGATTTCGCTCGGCACGTCGATGTTCTTGATGTGGACACGCGCACCGGCCTCGTCCAAGGCGTCGATGGCCTTGTCGGGAAGGTGGCGTTCCGTCATGTAGCGGTCGGTGAGCTTCACGCAGGCTTCGATGGCCTCTGGCGTGTAGCTGACCAAATGGTGGTCCTCATAGCGCGGACGGATGTTGTTCAGTATTTCGACGGTCTCTTCGGGTGTGGTCGGCTCGACGAGGATTTTCTGGAAACGGCGTTCAAGCGCACCGTCCTTCTCGATGTATTGGCGGTATTCGTCAAGCGTGGTGGAGCCGATGCACTGCAGCTCGCCACGCGCCAAGGCGGGCTTGAACATGTTGCTGGCGTCCAACGATCCGTTGGCGTTGCCCGCGCCGACGAGCGTGTGGATTTCGTCGACGAAGAGGATGATGTCGCGGTTGTTTTCCAATTCCTTGAGGATGGCCTTGATGCGTTCCTCGAACTGGCCGCGATACTTCGTGCCCGCCACAATGGATCCGATGTCGAGCATGACGACACGCTTGTTGAACAAGGTGCGCGGCACGCGGTGCTGCACGATGCGGATGGCCAAGCCCTCGGCGATGGCCGACTTGCCCACGCCGGGTTCACCTATTAATATAGGGTTGTTCTTCTTGCGGCGACTGAGGATTTGGGCGATGCGTTCCAGCTCGCGCTCGCGGCCCACAATGGGGTCCAAGCGGTTCTCTTCGGCGGCCTTGGTGAGGTCGCGCCCGAAGTTGTCCAAAACAGGCGTCTTGCTCTTTATGTTGCTGGTTTTCTTGGGCTTTTCCTGCATACGGATGTCGTCCAAGAGGTTGTCGTCGTTCTCGTCGTCGTAAACGCTGCCCTGCGGCGCATTCAGGTCCTCCTTCGGTTCGGCGGGGTTGTTTTTGCCCATCTCGGCGTTGTAGCGAATCAGTTCGGCCTTGAAATTGTCGTAGCTGATTCCCTCAAACTCAAGGTTTTGGGAGATGATGTTGTTCTTTTCGTGCAAGATGGCCAACATGAGGTGTTCGGAGCGCACGATGTCGGAGCGGAACTCCTTGGCGATGATGTAGGTGAACTTCAGCACGCGCTCAGCCTGCTTGGTGAGCGGCAGGGCGAGGTTGTTGTTAGGGTAGGGGTTGGCCGTTTTCACCGAGGCTTCGAGCTTCTTGGTGAAGACTTCCATGTTGAGGTTCAGGTTTTCCAGCATCTTGATGGCCGCACTGCCGCCTTCGCGCAACATGCCCAAAAAAAGGTGTTCCAATCCGACGTATGCGTTGCCAAGTCGTTTCGCTTCCTCGTGGCTGAGTGACAAAATGTCACGCACGCGGGGAGAAAATTTTGCATCCATATAATGTTATTCCTTTATATTTCAATGATTTGACAAAAAACCAAAACGCCAATGCGTCCGTTGTTTCGGCGACGCAAAGGTACGAACAAAAACCGCGCCGCGCCACATTTTGTTCTTTTTGCCGGTTTTTGTTGTGCAAACCGAAATAATGCTTACCTTTGCAGGGTGAAATCCATCACGCCATGACAGGACAACGCTATATCAGCCCTTACACCGACTTCGGTTTCAAGTACATCTTTGGCAGCGAGCTGAACAAGGAATACTTGATTTCGTTCCTGAACGCGCTCTTTGAGGGCCGGCACCACTTCAAGGATGTCACCTACCAGAACTCGGAGCATTTGGACGAGGTGGTGTATTCCCGCCGCGCCATCTTCGACGTGTATTGCACCACCGACCAAGGCGACCACATCATCGTGGAGATGCAGAACGTGGACCAGGACTACTTTGCCGACCGCATGGTGTATTATTCCACTTTCCCGATTCGCGAGCAGGCCAAGCGCGGCGACTGGGACTACAAGCTGAACCCCGTCTATACCATCGGCATCCTCAACTTCATCTTCGACAAGCAGAGCGACGACGTACACCACGAGGCCAAGCTGATGAACGTGGCCACGAAGGAAGTTTTCTACGACAAGCTGTCGTTCATCACCATTGAGCTGCCGAAGTTCAACAAGAAAGAGGACGAGTTGGTGACCTTGTACGACAAGTGGCTGTTCGTGCTGCGCAACCTCTCGCGGCTGATGGAACGTCCTGCCGCGTTGCAGGAGCGGGTGTTCACCTCGCTTTTCCGCCATGCCGAGATTGACAAGATGCAGCCCAAGGCGCGGATGCAATACGAGAAGTCGTTGTTCGACTACAACGACATCAATAACAGTAACACAAAGCATTTCCGCGAAGGGAAGGAAGAAGGCGCAAAAGAAAAAGCCTTTGAGATTGCCCGCAAACTGAAAGCCGCAGGCGTTGACGATGCCGTCATATTGGCCACGACGGGATTGAACGAAGACGAATTGAAATCATTATAAACCAACAAGACAAATACAACGACAAAAAAGAAACTAACCTGACATATTAAAACCCTGAGCTTTACGCTCTTGTTCTCACCACAGAAAACTGGACACTTTCATCGGAAGAGAATAATTGACTAAAGTTCACGCTTTTGCGTGGGCTTTTGCATTTATCTTTCCGATTGGTAGTCCAGAAATAAAAACCACTGTGGCAGATAATGCAAAAAGTTTCACGCTTTTTTCATTGTTTCCAAGGGCTTGGCTCGGCAAAGCGGCAAGCAACCAACCTTATCAATAACTTAAAATTCAGAGACAATGAAAAAACGTGTACAAAACCTTGGCCCC
>CAMOCK010000160.1 GCA_946610645.1 uncultured Bacteroidales bacterium | reverse complement strand
GTCTTGGAGCAGAGACCGATATTGAGCACGGTGTCCATCATGCCGGGCATCGACTTGCGCGCGCCCGAACGGCAGCTGACGAGCAGCGGGTTGTCGGGGTCGCCGTATTTCATGCCCATGATGTTCTCCATGTTCTTCATGCCGGCGTGGACCTCGTCCATCAGGCCAGCGGGAAGTTGGCAATTGTTCTGGTAATAGGCTGTGCAGCACTCGGTTGTGATGGTCAAACCGGCCGGTACGGGCAGCTTGAGTAGGCACATTTCGGCCAGGTTGGCGCCTTTGCCGCCCAGCTCGTTCTTCATCGAAGCATTGCCTTCAGCGGTCTTTCCGCCAAAGGTGTAAACGTACTTTGTCATTTTCTTAATTGATTATTAGTGAATTAACTTTTTTCTTTCGGTTTTGAAATTAAGGCGCAAAGATATGAATTTGTTGTTGAAAATGCAATATGGGAGGAGGAATTTTTTGAAGAAAGATTGGAATAGCCTTTTAAAATAGGTATGAAGACGCGCCAACGCTCCAAGTAAAAGTGCGCCAATGCTCCAAATTTTGTTGTGAATATTGACCTATTGATGTAACGATGGCGTGTTTGTGGTGCCTATTGGGTGCTTTGAGGGATTGAATCGGCGGATTATTTTGTGGCTTCCGCAGCTAAACTATAGCTATTATCCTCTTCATCCATCGGATATGGAATCACCGTTACCGTAGATATATAAGTCTTGTTCTTCTTGAAGTTTTCAGCTTGCTCGAATATCGCCTTGAAAACTTCATCGCGTGTCGCGGGCGGGTATTTGTGCTTGGCAAGAGTGAGGATAATCTGCACTTTCAACTGCGCTTTGATGTCAGCTTTCTTGTCCCAATCGATGTATTGGGTTTTGTCGTCAACCACATCCTTCACGTCTTTGGCAAGGGAAATGTATTGTTTTTCAGTGTATTCATCAAGGAAACCATACTGCTCAGCGACGGATTTCAGGATGTCGTAGAAGGCTTTCACTTCGATGTCGGGAATGCCTTCGGGCAATTTGTTCTCTTTCTTAATTTCCTCAAACAGGTCTCGATGGTCGTGTTCTGCTTGAGTGCGTTCTTGAACTCGAACACCACCACGGGCAGACCGTTGACGAAAACAATGGCATCGGGGATGCGGTGTTGGTTGCCGACAATGTCGAACTGGTTGACAACTTTGAAGAGGTTGTGTTTCTGGTTCGGCTCGTCGAAGGCGATGGGATAGATATAAATGTTTTGTTTGGAAGGGGCTTCCCGTTTCAATGAAAAGCCATCCATGAGCAGGTGTATGGTGTGTTTGTTTTCGTCATAGAGCGAGCCACCGGTTTGCTGCATAATGACGCGGATAGCAGTCTCCACCTCTTGGTCGGTGATGCCGTCGTTCTTGTAGCGGTTGTGCAGATATTCCGCCAAGTCGTCGCGCAGCACCACCTCGTCGAGGTTGCGCACGATGTCCTCACCTTTCACATGCGCATAGCCTTGCTCTTGCAGCAGGGTGATGATGGACTGTTCTAACTGGCTCTCGTTGAAATATGGCATCTTGTTCATTATTTCTGGTTTAACGCATCTTCTTTCCATTCTATTGGATTACGAATGATATAATCGGAAATGTGTCGATATTCTATTTCGTTTCGAATGATATGGTCGTGGTAATTCGATTGCCACAGAGGATTGTTTTTGTTGAATTTCGCCATTGCCACATTGTTCGAATCAATCCAATCGTCAATCCGTTTGATGGTTGACGATTTGAAACCGGCCACGAATGACGATATTGATTTGGGTTGGCGTTGGAATTGTGGGGTTGGCGGTTGGGATTGGGGTTGGGGTAGAGACGCACGGCCGTGCGTCTCTACACGGTCGTGCGTTCCAACACGGTCGCACATCCCCACACGGTCATGCATTCCAACATGGCCGGAACATTCGCATTTCGATTTATCCAATATGACAATGGCATGTAAATGGTCGGGCATCAAAACAAATTCGCCCAAAAACAATTCCTCGCGCAATTCGAACGATTTGAAAAATTCATCATAAACAATTTGCCCCAAATCGTTCAAAATCATTTCGTCGTTTTTGATTTCACCGAACAACCTATTACGCCCAGCGGTGACAATGGTAATGTAATAATGCCCGTTGCTGGCATAATCCCATCCCCGCAAACGATTTGACGGTATCCTATATTTGTCTCTGAATTTCTCTGTCATGGGCAAATCATTTCTCTTTCCCCATCCTCGCCAATAGCAAAGACTGTAATTCGGTTAATTTCTCGTTCTCTTTATATAGTACAATTAGATTATCAAGTATCGGCACAAACATGGCCTTTTTCTCTTTATCATCAAAAATAAACATTGGTTGTTGTGCTATCAATTCTTGACTAAGGTTTTCCTGCGCTCCACCATTAGCTAATTTTTTAATTTCATCTTGGTTAGCCAAAAGATGGAAGAATAAATATGCAGCATCTTCCTTGCTGTAACAAAGCATATTACAACATGCTTGATTTGTCGTTGTGTCACAATCCAAATATGCAACTTGTGCTGCAGTGGCACCATACATTGCCATCACAACAGCTCCACGAGGAATAATCTTCGCAGAACTATTTTCTAATCCTGCTTGACTGATGTATTCTTCAACACTAATAATGATGTTATTATGTACCTCGCCTGATTTCAACCAAGGAAAATCTTTATCGTCCCAAAATTCATTGTGACTTCTACTTGGTGTACCACCAGATTTCATCTCTTTACAATACTCTCCAATCATCCCCCTTCTCCATCCCTCCGGCAGATTCTCCTTGTCAATCCCATCCACGAACATCTTGCGGTACAAGGCCTGCGCGGTCTCTTCCAAACGGGCAATCATTTGCTCGTTGAGGCGGATGCGACGGCTCAGCGTTTCGTATTCTTCCACGATTTCGCGCTGGCGGGCGATGGATGGGATGGGAAGGCGTAAATTGCAGAAATCCTCCCAAGTCAAACTGCCACGCACACCGCCAACAGCATAAAAACTGGCTTCGCGGTCAAACTCTTTGCGAGAGAACCACATCATCAGATATTGAGGCAACAATTCCGTCTTGTCAACTACCTCAAACATTGGATATGCTGGCGACATGATGGCTTCATCTTCCTCAAACATGGCAACAGGCATCTTTCCGTCACGGCTCACCTGCATCAAACTGCAAGCAAACTGCTCTTTTCGTATAACCTTATAATTAGAAAGGTCTGTACCAATGACATTCGCCACCGATGGGATGAAAGCCTTGTCGATTGTGAGGCCGACAAGCTTCGTCACCTTCAACTCGCTGTTGCGGACGTTCACCTCTCTGATATAGTCGCCTAAACGCTGGTATTCCATCATTTCATGTTTTTCAGTTCATTAAAATCAAGTCCTCGCAGATAACCTCTGGTGACCTTGTTGATGGCAATCTCTTGCAAATAGCCTTGCTGCACCAGCTCCGACAAGTCCTTTCTTGCCGTCATCGAGGCAACCGAGAATCGGGATTGCACCTCTTTTACGGTAAGAACAAGATCGGGGTCCTCTGCAAATTGTTGTAGAATCAACGCTTGACGTTGGTTGACATTGCCCGATGCCATAAATGCATTGGCGGCTTTCTTTTCCTTTTGTTTCCTCTGGATATAATCGGTAAGCTGTTGGAAGGATATTTTCAACGCCCGCAGGTTGTATGCTACAAAATAGCCGATGTCGTTTTCGTCGTTCTCGCTATAGCGGAATGTCTTTTCGTAAGTCTTTTTCGACTTGGCAATCACCCTAGAAATGGACATGTATTCCGTCAACCAGTAATTCTCTTTCAACATATACCAATAAAACAGAGCACGAGCAGTACGACCGTTCCCGTCCACAAACGGGTGCATGTAAGCCAACATAAAATGGATGACGATGCCCTTGATGATAGGATGCAGGAAAACGCGCGGATTGTCCTCGTTGAACATGTAACAAATGGCATCCAAAAACTCAGGGATTTCCTTATAGGTGGGAGGTGTATACACGATCTCGTTAGCGACGACATCGGCCACAACAACTTCGTCGTTGGTCCTGAAACGGCCGACATTATTGGGATCATCCAATGTGTTCTCCGTCATTAGCCGATGGATATGCAGCAGGTTCTCTTCGGTCAAAGGATCGTTTCTGTGTTGGGTGATATACTGAATCGTGTTGTAGTTGTTGACGATCATCTGCTGGGATTTGTTCTGAGGCGACTTGTTCTTCCTCAACATCTCTTTGGCCACAACACGGGTTGTGGAGGCTCCTTCCATCTGACTGGAATAGATAGCTTCCTCCATTAAAGAGCTGGCCAAATAGTATTTCCTTTCTGCACTTTGAGAATCGTTTTCAGAAGACCAAAAACTTCCAAAAAGCATATCAAATTCATGACAAAGGCGCTGTATATGGCTTGTTACACATAGTTTTATGCCATATTTATCCCATATCATAACACTCTGTTTCAATCTTGAAGCTTTGACGTATGACCACAACATCTCAGGAGTAACACCATTTGGCAAAGGTTTCTTGTATTTCACCTTATCCCAATAATCATATTCCTCGTTGATTTGGTCAACGAGAAAATTGATCTCTTCACTTGTTTTCCCGAAAAGGGCATCGGAAAAAGCTTTCTTTTCTATTTTGGGTGGCAATTCCATCATCAATCAAGTTCTTTAATCAAAGCGCAAAGATACAAATAAATTTGATAATTCTTGCTAATTCTTGCAAAATTGGCAAGTTTTAGTAAATTTTGTATCCTAACTTATCAAAGAGCCCCATCAATTCTTCTTTGCTCTTTTCCTCCTGCTGCAACAACTCTGCATAATGTACGACCAGCGGCACTCTTCCGGAAGGTAGAACACGTTTTCCGTCGCGTAGAACTCCACGGTGTCCATGTATTCCTTCAAGTCCTGGTCTATGAGTTCCTGTCTGCGTTGCTCGAAGCAGTCGCCGGCATACTTTAGGAAGATGAGTGACAGCACGACGTAAAACTCCCCGAAGCATTGCTCCAGGGAGTTTTCAAACCTGTTGACAGGGGTGTCGTTTATTCTTTTATAAACTTCATCGTCTTAACACCGCTTTCGCTCTTCACCGTGACGAAGTAGATGCCTTCGCTGAGGTTTTCAACGTTGAGGGTGGTCAGGCCGCTGGCGGCAGTGTGGTGCACCGTCTGGCCAAGGCTGTTGACGACAACAATGTCGCAATTTGCTTCTGGCAAATTGATCGTAAACTGACCCTTGTTGGGGTTGGGATGGATGTGCACATCGACCATGGCGTTTTCCTCGGCGGCGGTGATGTCGAAGTTGATGGTTTGCGGCCAGGCGTCGCAGCCGGTGACGATGAGGGTCATGCCGACGGCAAGTTCAATAGGCTCGTCGAAGACGATGTTGGCGTTGCCGTTTTCGTCGGTGTAGGCCACACCAATCAGCTCTTCACCGTCGAAGAGGGTGCAACGGAAGTTTTTCTGGCCTTCGTTGTTGTCGTTGGTGACGACGACGGGCAATGCTGAGATTCTTTCTGTGACCACGCCGCCATAGTTCACGTTTGGCGTGAAAGGCTCGTCGTGCCAGGCGCTGACGGCCACGTCGCCCATGATGTTCAAGTCGTAGAAGTTCCAGCGCAGTGCGCCTTCTTCCCATTGGCCTGGGGCGTTCACCCAAGGTGCGGTTTGTATCTTGCATTCCTTGAGGGCCAAGCCTGCGTATGGGATTCGCTCGTTGTAATAGGCGTCTTCTGTCTCGCGTGCCAAATGGATGGCGGGTCCCTCGGTCTGGCCTTCGTTGAACCAGCCGTAGCGCGAGTTGCCGAAGGTGGCCACGGCAAAGTTGGCGATCTTGGTCATGCGCTCAAGGATGCAGTCGCTGGCGAAGTCGCCGCAGATGCAGCCCGAGGTGTGGAAGAAGGTGTAGTTGTGATCCACACCGTTCACGCCGCTGAAATTGCTGTCAGTAATATCGTAGGTGAGCCATCCGGCCACATAGATGGTGTTGGCATGACCATCGTGGTGCACGTATTGTATGCCTTGGTTGATGGCGTTGCGCAAAGCGGTACCGCTCCAGTTGCCCTCCTCTTCGTAGAGGCGCGTGAAGTCGTAGTCCTCCGGGATGCCCGTTGTGGTGTAGCCATTGTCGTCGTGTGTGCCGACGAGCAGCTCAAGGAAGTCGCTGCCGTTGCTCACGGGGTTGTCGTAGAGGTGCTCGCCGGCCAAGATGACCTTGCGGAACTCGCCAAGCACGGGTTCGGCTTGGTAGGTGAAGGTCTTGTGGAGCATGTTGTCCAGTTCAGTTTGGTTGCTGAAGCACATGCGCCCGACGCCGATTTCGGGCAGCAGGTCGTCCTCGCCGATTTCGCCCCAGCGGTTGTTGCCGTTGTCGTTCCATGTGCCGTCGAGGGCGGCAAAGTAAAGGTCGGCGGGGATGTCATTGTCCTCTTGGTTGCCGCCACCACTGGTCACATAGCAATAGAGGCCTCGATAGGGGATGCTGGGCACGTCGCCGGCCAAGTTCACCATCTGTATGCCGTTCTCTTCATATTCTTGGATGATGTAGTTGCGCAACTTCTCTGGGTCGTCGCGGCCTTCGTTGTTGGCGATGACGTCTGAAAGGTCAACGACACGGGTGCGCAGTCCACGGGCTTGATAGAAAGCCACATACTCGTCAAACGAATTGATGTAAGGTGCCGTGGTGACCACCAGGAGGTCGTAGCCGCCAACGGAGCGGCCACGGGTGTCGTAACTTTCAAGCATCTCAGGGTTTTGGGCAAGGTTCTTGGCGCGTTCCGCATTGTTGCCCGTGAGCCACAGCTTGCGGCTCTGGTCTGCTTTGGCGGCAGTGGTGGTGACGCGCACGGTGGCTTTGGTGGCATAGCGCACTTCACCCGTGCCAGGCACATATTGCACAGGGGTGAACGCCGAGAAGGCGAAGCCGCCACCGTTGAGGTATTGGGTGCTCAGCTTGCCGTAAGCTTGGGCAGGGTAAACGCTCTT
>CAMOCK010000159.1 GCA_946610645.1 uncultured Bacteroidales bacterium | reverse complement strand
GATTGACATGATGGGTCGCGTGGTTCTTAGTACAGACGTTGCGCGCAACGTCTCTACAAAGGGAATGGCACCCGGTGTCTATGTGATGCGTTTGATCGACGGAAAGGATGTGAAGACGCAGAAGATTGTCGTCGATTAATTGTTTTGACCAATGACCATGACCAATGACCATGACTATGACCACGACACCCAAGGCGCCAACCTCTGCGCCCCAGCCCGAAATGGCCATAGTCATAGTCAAAGGTCATCGTAACCCAACTAAACAACTAAATAACAAAACACTACAACAATGAAAAAGACCATAATAACCCTAACCCTCATCCTCGGAATGGCCGCAGGTGCCGTGGCACAGCCTTTGGGCGGCGGCCTGTTCCAACGCGGCGAGACAAGCGACAGCCACGGCGACCGCAGCAATGGCGGACCCATGCTGCCCACCCAGCACGGCTTCATTGACGACCAAAACGCCGACGAAAGCCCCTTGGGCAGCGGCATCGCGGTGCTCGTAGCCCTTGGCGGCGCCTATCTCGTGGGCAGACGACGCAAGGCTGAATAAGCCTTGGTATCAGCCAAGGCCGGTAAATCTATCAAGCAAAACGTTTCCTTTTCATAACCATTGCTGAAGGTCGGTGGCGCAGGCTGCCGGCCTTTCAGTTTCAATGGCGGTAGGGGAGAAGGTGTTTTTTTCGCTCCAACCCCGAAATTCAGGAGTTTTCTCCTGTTTCCATCCCGTTTTTTCGCTATATTTTTGCACCGATGAAGTGTGCTATTTTGAATTTGAAATATTAAATCATTGAATGTCAAATACTTAAATTCTTAAATCTTCAAATGAAAAGGAAATATTTACTACTCACGCTGCTCTTGGCACTCGCCGTGCCGCTGGCAGCCCTCGCGCAGGTGGAGCGTACCGTGACCGTGAATAACGGAACGGACAAGTACCACCGAGTGCCGGCATACGGCGGCAGGGAAATCAATCAATGGTACAGAAACGAGTTCGTCATCGACAAGGCCTATCTTCAGGAAATGGCCGGAAAGCAAATCACTAAGATGGAACTCTATGTGGCCGTGCCCGTGCCCTCGTCGTACATGGCGACCTCTGGCAGCTACGCCGTGAGAATCAGGGAAAAAGACTGGGCAACAAGCGGCAGCTATAGCGGCGACAGCCCTGCTTTTCGCATCAATCCCAACACCACCCTCGAAGATCAGCAAAGGAACGGCAGCTTCGATTTTGATGGCAAAGGGAATATCGTGGTCCGTTTCAGCTCGTCGTTTCTCTACAGCGGCGAAAACAACCTCGTGGTGCAGTTCGAATCCGAAAAACACAATTGGTTGGTTTCGCCTTTCGGTATCGACAATCTTCCCTTGTACTACGGCGTAAACCACACTGGGTATGCATTGGAGTATTGCAACACTGAACAAGAGAATACTTTTTTGAATGGCGGTACGGTTTTCGCCAAAAATCAAGTGCGAAACTTCGCGCCCAAGGTCACCTTCACCTACCTTGACGAAGCCACATGGGCAAACACGAACAAACCGCAAAACCCCGTGGCAACGGCGTTGAGTTCGAGCAGCATCAGATTGTCTTGGGAAGTCGGCGACTACACCGGCTCAAACTACCAAGTGCTTTGCGTGGAGCGTGGCACAACGCCCAACTGGAGCAACGCTGTCACGGTGAGCAACACCTATTATACGTTTGAAAACCTTGCCTCGAACACAACTTACGACCTGTACGTCCGGGCACGGACGACGGTAATCGTGACCTACAATTCAAAGGCCGCTTCGGCCACTGCCACCACCCAACATGGCGGCAACCTCGACGAAGGCCCCATCGTTTTCGATTTCGACGAAGGCACCCATCCTAACGGCCTGACCGTTACGGGCAACGATACCCATCTTGTGACATACGGGGGTTGCCTTTCGTACTCCGGAGAAAACACCGTCACCGTCACTTTGCCTCGGTTGCATTTCACCAATGCCACCAATGGACTCATGCTGGAGTTTAATATGAATCAGCCACAAGGCTCCCAAAACCCCGTGCTGGTGGAGTTGGTTGACGAATACCAAAATGAAACCTTGTTTTCACAGAACTTGACCTGCAACTCATACCAGTCTTTCTCCTTCCGCCTAAAGGATGGGTTGGCTGTTTCTTCTGTGATGCTGCACAATTGCTATAAAATCCGCTTCACGGCGACGGGGCCATTCAGCCTCTACAATATCAACGTGCGCAAACTTGCCAACGTCATTCCAGCCTCCGGTTTGGCTGCAACCGACGTTACCACCACCTCGGCCAAAATCACATGGACGGACGACAACCTCAACACGCACACGCTGAGACTCTACCATAGAACAAAAGGCAGCAGCACATGGTCTAACCCCATTACCGTGACCGGCACTTCGCACACCCTTACGGGCCTGACGCCCTACACCCAATACGAGGCGATGGTGAAAACCATCTCCGGCACTAACGAAGAGAACTCCGCCACGCTTACGTTTGGCACCCATTGCCCCGAACAACAAGTGCCATACGAGCAGGACTTCACCGGCCTCGACGCACTGCCGCAATACTGGCGGATTGAAGGCGAAACCAGTTCCACTACCTATCGTTATTATGTTGATGACGAGGGAATAACGTTTACTTCTGCAATAAGTGGCAATTGGGTAAGCGAACGCAACGCCTACATCATCCTGCCTTATTTCGGGAACTTGGCCTCGCTGCAGTTCAGCTTTGAGAATAGGGGAGGCGGAGGGTATGTAACTGTGGGTGTGATGACAGACCCGTTTGATGTTTCGTCATTCAGGAGCAGGGAATATGTGGGGAATTCCATAGGAACCCACAACATCAACTTCGGCGACAACTGGGCTTCTGACATCCAATACGGCCATATTGCCCTCCAAGTGAATAAGGGTTATTATGATGGTTATGTGCAAGTGGACAGTTTTGTGGTGACGCGCCTTGCCGCCCCCACCGGCCTCGTGGTGAGCAACGTGACCAACACCACGGCCACCCTTGGCTGGAACGCGGGCGCAGCCACCGAATGGGAAGTGCGCTACGGAACCGATGCCAACAACTACGGAACACCCGTCGCCGTGACCGAACCCACCTATACCATCACTGGCCTCACCGCCAATACCGAATATACGGCCCAGGTAAGAGCCAAGTATGGCGATGGCCTGTATAGCGATTGGGAAGATGGCGACTTCGGCACTTTCAAGACCTTGATGCAGGAAGCCGTGGTGATGAATGCCGAAAATGCTTCTTATTATGAGGATTTTGAGAGCGGTATTGGAAATTGGATGTTCATAGATGGTGGTTCTGGTAACAGATGGAAGAGATCCTCGTATAGTAGTCAGTTTAATGGAGATCAAGGCTATGGTTTGCGCATTACAAATTCTGAAGCTACTGGCATGATTATTAATTACAAATGGCAGTATTCGAAGCGCAAATCATACACCATTAATAACCAAACCAACTATTTGCCAACTCCTGCTACTTCATACGCGGTGAAGACGTTCACATTGACAGCGGGACACTATGCGTTTGATTATAGATACGCCGTCAAAGGTATTGCCAACGAAGACTATATGCGTGTGGTTTTGGTGCCTGCCGAAACGGCAATTGAGGCCGGAGTGATGGATGACGGATTTAGCTATAATACCACGCCCGATGGCTGGTTCGCACTCGATGGAGGGCAACAGCTTACTGGCTACTCGGCTAATTATTATCACTGGAAAGATAAAACCACCGTCACGCTTGATGTGTATCCTGGTGGTACCTACGAACCAGGCAATTACATGATTGTTGTCTTGTGGAGAAATGAGGGCTCAGTAAGGGTTGACGGAGAAAACCCGCCCGGCGCCATCGACAACGTGAGCGTCACATGGTCTTCTCTCGTATATCCGCCTGCGGTTGCTGCTTTGCATTCTCAAGTCACCGATACCGAAGCTCCTTTGGCGATGTATGCACCTGAACAAGGCATTGCCCCCACGAGCTATGAAGTGCAATACGAGCCTGCAGCTGCTGTCAACACTTATGAAGGTGCCCCGATTGCCACCTTTAATGTGACTGAAAATCCGCAAACGGTAACGCTCACTGGCCTTACGCCTTTAACACTCTATAGTGCGCGTGTGCGTTCCGTCTATACCGCCAATGGCCATTCCGTCTATTCTGATTGGCAGGATTACACTAGTTGGTTTACAACGAAATGCCCTCGTCCCACCAACTTGGCCGTCGTCGGTCAAACCACCTCAATGGCTCAAGTGATGTGGTCACCAGTAGAGTTGGAATTGGAAGGACAACGCCGCAACTACACTTACCAACTGACCACCGACCCCGACGATTGGGGCGCTGACAACCCAGGCTTGCCGAGCAACGGCTGGGAACGGAACCTCGCACCCGGAAGCTACCACTTCCGCGTGAAGACCGCTGTTTACGATAATAGCACCAATTCGATTGTTGGCGAAAGCGACTGGTCGGAGCCCATCCAGTTCACCATCGCGCCGTGGACCGACCCCGTGACCCTCTTCCCGCTGACCTACGGCTTCGAGACCCCCACCTACTTCGACGATGGCCTCACCCTTGGCGGCGCTTTGGATCGCCTCAAGATTTATGATTACTCTAATTCCCAAGACCAACTGCCTGTCCACGCTGGCGGCGAAAGCCAAAGGTTGTTGGGCTTCACTTCAGGTTCAAGCGGCGAGGCCTGCCTTGTGCTGCCTGCCATAGCGCCAAGTTCGGGCACGATGAATGCCTTGGTGAGCTTCTGGTGGTACCACGACAACACGGAAGCCAATCCGAACGGCGTGGGTGTTACCATCGAGTATTCCACCGATGGAACCAATTGGACAGCGGAAGCGGGCGGCATGATTAAGCGCCATGCCGCCGAAACGGGCTGGGTGAAGTATCAGCGAAAGGTCTTCGTTTACACCAAGACCTACATCCGCCTGCGTTTCACAGGCGCTGACTCAGATCAATGGTGGAAACGCTGCTACCTCGACGACCTGAAGGTGGACATCTTCAAGAGCCATACGCCCTACATCGCCGAAGTGGCTTGCGAAGGCAACACGGCCAACATCACGCTCTATGACTACGCCATCGAGCACGACCTGTATTCCACGGAGATGGAAGTTCAGTATCGCGAATACCGCGAGCTGGGCCAGCCCGAGGAAGAATGGACGACCTACCCTGCGCTTGCCCTTGAGGCGCCTTACACCTTTGAAAACACCTTGGCGGTGAACGGCCTCTATCCAAACACGACGTATGAGTTCCGTGCCCGCGCAAGAGCGAGCATGCCCATGCCAGACGGCTACGGCAACTACACCGCCTCTTGGTCGGACTATTGCGAGCCTTACATCGCCACGACGGGTTGTGGCACCTACACCATCACGCCAAGCCGCAGCTACACCGAGGACTTTGAGGAGTTGTTTAATGGGACGGATTGCTGGACTGGCGACATTGACGAAACGGCTTGGCATGTGACTACTGAAGATGCTCATAGTGGGACGAGTAGTTTGTATTGTGCAGCTTCTGGTAAAGCAATACAAATGCCAGAAATAGATCTTACAAATCTAAGCTCTACAAATGACAATGTTGTACTCCGTTTCTGGGCAAACAATGCTTCTTTGAGATGTCGGATAAATGTTTATGTCGGTTCTAATGAAGGAGTAGTGTTATACGATATTCCAAAAACTAATGGCTGGAGATATATAGAATTATCGCTGTCATCGTTTATGGGAAATGTCATAAGAATCGAATTTGTCAAGTACTTTAGTCAAAATTGCTATATTGATGAATTGGATATAGTTGCCAATCCTTATCCAAACACTAAAATCTTTGATAAAGGATCGGTCTCATCAAATGTGTCATGGAATGATGGTCAGTATTGGTATCCAACTGGTGTTCCGACAATCAATGACGATGTTAGAATATTGGGCGGTGAGGTTAGACTCTTAAATAATTGCAATGGGAATGCAAAATCCATCGTTGTTGGTGCCAAGGGACAAATACTAGTTTGGAACGCATCCTTAAATGTAGCAGAAACTTTTTCCTCTGACTTTGCCAAAATAGGTAGAAATAATAACGGCATAACCAGTTGCCCATTAAAAATCTCTAGTCTTTCTGTTGTGAATGTTCATGATGTTAGTGTGGTGGATGCCAACTCCATTGTGATAAATGGTGTTACTAGTGAGGGTGTACTAAACATCACTGGTACACTAACCCCCGGTGCGGCCAACTCCGTCGTGGTGAAAGACGGCGGCACGTTGTATGCCTCCACCATCAACACGGGCGGAATGAATCACGACAGGATTGTCATCGAAAACGGCGGCCAGGTGAAGTCGGACAATGCGTTCTACGGCACCATACAGAAGAGCATCACGGGCTATGGCGAGGGCAACGAGAGCCTTAGCGAGGACTGGTATCTCATCGCCTCGCCCACGGAGACCACGGTCAACCATACCTTGGTGCCCGAAACCAGCGGCGAATTGGAATTCGGCAAGATGGACTTCTATATGTTCAACCAAAGTCATGACCATGAATGGGTGAACGTGAAGTGCGACAACGAAGGCGGTTGTGATGTCCCTGGCGGAACGATGGCATACGGCTCCATCTACGCCGGTCAAGTGGTGGCTGCCGGCGAGGGCTACCTCTATGCCTGCCAAGACGACAAGACGGTGGAATTCAGCACGGACCACACGGGCTATGCCTTCCCCGCCACCACGACGGACATCGAGACCCGCATGCATCAGTTGCAATACTCGGAAGGCGCTGATTTGGCCGGCTGGAACCTCATCGGCAACCCCTACACTTGCGACGCCTACCTGAAGCAAGGCGACAACTATCTCTCGTTCTACCGCATGAACGCCGACGGCGACCGCATCGTGCTTGCCGACGGCAACAACGGCGGCAACAAGCTCAAGCCTTGCGAGGGCGTGTTTGTGCAAGTGGCTTCCAATGGCGAACAAATCACGTTCACCACGACGCCACCCACCGCTGCCGCCAACGTCCTGAACTTCAGCCTGCGCAAAGCGGAACAAACGAGGGACGGCTCTTCGACAGGCTCAACGGCCTTAACCTTGGACCGCGTCCGCATCGCCATCGGCGAAGGCCGCAACCTCGGCCACTTGGACCTCATGGCCGACGCCAACCGCCTCTACATCCCTGTGCAGAAAAAGGACATGGCCGTGATGCACAGCCAGCCCGTGGGCGAAATGCCGCTCAACTTCGAGGCCGCCGAGGATGGCACCTACACCCTCAGCTTCGAGAACGCCACCGAAGGCCTCGTGTATTGCCACCTCATCGCCAACCTCACCGGCGCCGACGTGGACCTGCTGGCCACTTCGACAGGCTCAGTGGCCGAATACACCTTCGAGGCCAAGACGACCGACTATGCTTCGCGCTTCAAGGTGGTGTTTGTGGCCAAGTCGGCCTTCGAGGGCGACAACGCTAACAACTTCGCCTTCCACAACGGCAGCGCATGGGTCATCAACGCCTCCGCCGACGCCACCGTGCAGGTGATTGACATGATGGGTCGCGTGGTTCTTAGTACAGACGTTGCGCGCAACGTCTCTACAAAGGGAATGGCACCCGGTGTCTATGTGATG
>CAMOCK010000158.1 GCA_946610645.1 uncultured Bacteroidales bacterium | reverse complement strand
CCACAGAGCTTGCCGGCGAGGCAATTAATATGGTGTGCAATCTCGGTCAAGCCTTCCGGACCATGATAGAGGGCGTAGAAGCCCGACATGATGGCGAGCAGGGCTTGAGCGGTGCAAATATTAGAGGTGGCTTTTTCGCGCTTGATGTGTTGCTCACGGGTTTGCAGGGCCAAACGGTAGGCAGGATTGCCCAGAGCGTCGATGCTGATGCCGATGATACGGCCGGGCATCTCGCGCTTGTAGGCCTCGGTGGTGGCGAAGTAACCGGCGTGCGGGCCACCGAATCCCATCGGCAGACCGAAGCGTTGGTTGGAACCGAGCACTACGTCGGCGCCCCATTCGCCGGGAGGCGTGATGAGGGTGAGGCTGAGCAGGTCGGCGGCCACGGCCACTTGCATCCCTTTGGCTTTCCATTCGGCAACCTTGGCGCGGTTGTCGACGATTTCGCCGAATTGGTTCGGGCATTGGATGATGACGCCGAAATATTCCTCGTTGGCTTCAAACTTGTTGATGTCGTCGACGATCACCTCTATGCCTTGGAAGTGGGCGCGGGTCTTGATGACCTCGATGCTCTGCGGGAACAGGTCGCAGGCCACGAAGAACTTCTTCACGCCGGCCTTTACTTGGGCGCGGCTGCGCGAATGCCAGAACATCAGCATGGCTTCGGCGGCGGCGGTGCCTTCGTCGAGCAGGCTGGCGTTGGCCAACGGCAGGGCGGTGAGGTCGCTGATGACGGTTTGGTAGTTCACCAAAGCCTCCAAACGGCCTTGCGAAATCTCGGCCTGATAGGGCGTATAAGAGGTGTACCAGCCCGGGTTCTCAAGGATGTTGCGCATGATGACGCCGGGGGTGATGGTGTTGTAGTAGCCCAAGCCGATGTAGCTGCGGAACTGCTTGTTCTTCGCGCCGATGGCCTTGAGGTGGCTGATGACTTCGTATTCGCTCATGCCGTCGCCGATGTTGAGGTCTTTCGGCAGGCGGATCTCGGGAGCGATGATTTCGTCGACAAGTTGTTCTTGCGACTCGACGCCGATGACCTTGAGCATCTTTTCAGCATCCGATGCGGTGGGGCCGTTGTGGCGTTTGATGAAGTTGTTTCTGATCATAAAACGTTGACTTATTGGTTGTTATTTAATATCATTCAATTTTGCTTTCAAAGTCTCTACAGACTCAAGGGTTTCGGCCTGATCGGTCGGCAACTTGCGAAGTTTCCGGCTCCATTCCTTGTAGGTCGGGTAGTCTTTCAGGATGATTGTGCGCAGGTAGTCGAACTCTTCCCCGCCGACTTTGCCTTTGTATTGCTTGTAAAGCCCGTCGTAGGCATCCATTGCCAACTCGCGTTTGTGAATCAAGTCCCAAAACGCCTGCTTGAACAGGGCGTTGTCATCGGCGACGACAGGCTGTGGCGTTTCGGTTACAGGCACTGAGACTTCCACAGGTGTCGCGACTTCTGGGGCGGGATTGTCAGCCGTGTCAGGGCTTTGGGGATCCACAGTAGTTGTTTCGGTTTCCATGACCGTATCGATTGGGATGGCAGGTGTTTCGACGGGATGAGGATTGCGGTTCTGCGGTTTTTGAGGCTTGAAGATGCCGATGGTCAGGAGTGTAATCAGTCCGATGATGATGCTGGCGATGAGGATCCAAGCCAAGACATGCCATACCGCCGACATTCGCTCCCTAAGCGGTTCCTTCTCGAATTGGGCAATCAGTTTTCCGTCGTAAACAGGGGTGTCTGACGGCTCTAACCTGAAACCCTTTAAAACATGGCCGCGAGGGGGAATGATGTAATTCCTGACATCATGGCCGTCTTCGAAAAGCGAGTAGGGGCAGCCCTCCATTTTCTCGCCCATACCTGCATCGACACTATAGTGTTTTTCTTCTATTATGTTCATTGTCAATGTGTTGATGTGTTCTTATTGAAGGGTTTTGTTCAACGAGATGTAGTCGGGATAGGCAAGCTGCTGGCTTCCGATGCTGATGTAGGGCTTCACTTTCAGGCCAACGTTGACGGGGTTGCTGCTGGCACCGGCCAATTTGAAAGCCAAGTTGACGATGGCATCAGCCGACTCGCCGCTGAACAACTGGAACAGGTCGGTCGTAACGGGGATGGAAATCGTGTTCTTCGCGTTGGCCGGAACGTTGACGGCTTGGTTCATCGTCGTGCTGATGACTTGTTTCCCGTTGAGCGTCACGATGTAGTCCATCTTGGCCATCGAAGCGGCGATGGAGTTCGGGTTGTCGACGTCAAGATTGACGTTGAAGGTGACGGGCAACGATTTGTTTGTGATGGCGTTGACGAGAGCCAATCCTTGTGAGATGTTCAGGTTTTCCTTGGTCATGCCTTTGCTCAGGTTGATGCCAAGCATCTGGATTTGGTTGACGCTGTTGAAATCGAAGTTGCACTTGGCGAAAGTGGCCATTTGCGCCACTTGGGTCATTGCGTCGCAGGAGGCCAATCCCACAGCGACGAACAACACGATAAGAGTTCTCTTCAGTCTTGACATATTCTTTACTTTTTGATTTTCAATTGGTTGTTAATGAATAAAAGCGGGTTTTACAGCACCCGTTTCAAGTTTGCAATAATACGAAAAAAGTCGGACACGCAGCCCGACTTTTCGGAAAAATTATTCCTCGCCACGGCGCGAGGCGCGTTTGCGCTCGGTCTCGTCCAAAATGATCTTGCGCAGGCGCAGGCTTTTGGGGGTGACCTCCAGATACTCGTCGTCGCGGATGTATTCCATGTATTCCTCAAGCGACATGCGCACGGGCGGCACAAGGCGGATGGCTTCGTCGCTGCCAGAGGCTCGCACGTTGGTCAAGTGCTTGGTCTTGTTGACGTTGACCACGATGTCGTTGATGCGCGTGTTCTCGCCAATCACCTCGCCGGCATACACGTCCTCATTCGGGTTGATGAAGAAAACGCCACGGTCTTGCAGTTTCCAGATGGCGTATGGAATGGCCGTGCCAGTCTCCATCGAAATCAAGGCCCCCACGTTGCGGCTCGGCATCTCGCCCTTCCAAGGCTCGTAGTCCTTGAAACGGTGCGACACGATGGCTTCGCCCTCGGTGACGGTCAGCAGCGTGTTCCTCAAACCGATGAGACCGCGCGATGGGATGTCGAAGTCCAAGCACATGCGATCGCCCTTGGGCTCCATTTGGGTCATTTCGCCCTTGCGCGCGCTCACTTGCTCGATGACGCGACCCGAAAAGTCTTCGGGGACAAGCACGGTCAAGGCCTCGACAGGCTCGCACTTCACGTCGTCGATGTATTTGACGAGCACCTTGGGTTGGCCTAATTGGAACTCGTAACCTTCGCGGCGCATGGTCTCAATGAGGATGCTGAGGTGCAGGATGCCGCGACCGTAAACCATCAGAGAATCAGGCGAATCGGTGTCTTCCACTTTCAAGGCGAGGTTCTTTTCTGTCTCCTTGTAAAGTCTTTCACGCAGGTGGCGCGAAGTGACGTATTTGCCTTCCTTGCCGAAGAAAGGCGAGTTGTTGATAGTGAACAACATGCTCATCGTAGGCTCGTCCACATGGATGGGTGGCAACGGCTCGGGGTTCTCGTAGTCGGCCACGGTGTCGCCAATCTCGAAGTCGTCGATGCCCATCAGCGCGATGATGTCGCCAGCCTCCACAGGCTTCTTGGTGCGTTCCTTGCCCAAACCCTCAAAAGTGTAAAGCTCCTTGATGGTCGACTTGGTAACGGAGCCGTCGCGTTTTACGAGCGAGACGTTTTGTCCGGCTTGCAATGTGCCGCGTTTCAGTCGGCCCACGGCGATACGGCCCACGTAGGAACTGTAATCCAGCGAAGTAATCAGCATCTGCGGTGTGCCTTCTTCGTATTTCGCGGGCGGAATGGTGTCGATGATGACGTCCAAGAGATAGGAGACGTTGTCGGTGACGTTGTTCCAGGGGTCCGACATCCAGCCTTGCTTCGACGAGCCGTAGACCGTTGGGAAGTCCAGCTGGTCTT
>CAMOCK010000157.1 GCA_946610645.1 uncultured Bacteroidales bacterium | reverse complement strand
TTTCGTATAAGTGATGTTCTTCGTTGTAATTTGTTTTTCACAAAACCGACAAAGCTTTTAAAACCTTTCGTTGGTTGTGGCTGCTATGCACCCGCATCGCCGCCAGAAAGCAGCCGGTTGGCGTGCTTTCCCCACTCTGTCCGTTGTTGTGTAGGTTTTGCATGTTTTGTGGTATTAAACTCTAATATTTTAATACAAAGTCCTGTTTTTCAATGCCTTCGCGGAAGAAAACCATGCCGATACAATACAAATCGAGGGTGACCGACACATCCTCGTTGCCTTTGATTTCCTCCCAAGCGTCTTCCATCGCTTTGTTGTGGTGGATGCCCTCGAAGACAAACACCGAATCAGCGGTCTTATAATTCAGGCAATCAACGAGATAGTCCCAAGTGTCGTCCTCGAAGGAGGCGCGACTGAAGAAGACAAAACCCGTGTTCAACTGCCTGAAATGCTCCGAATCGAACTCGGCGGGCTGGATGAGGTTCACATTGACGATGCCCATCGAGTTCAAGGTATCCAAAAAGTCATCCGACTGCTCCAAATAGATTTTGGTTTGCAAGTGTCCCAACGCCAACGCCGTGGTATTCAATGCGGTAAGTCGCCCAAACGACACCACAGAATCAGGCTCGAAATAGCGCACCATCCTGTAAAGCAGCCTACTTTGCTTGCGAAGGGTATAGTGGATGTATTTCCGCTTGTCCAGCAGCCGCGCCACGCGATAAATGGTGTCGTAGTCGCGGTTGGAGCCGCTGTCGTTCAGCACCTTGCGCATGAAATCATACACGAAAGGAGAATGGATGCCATACTCGCTCTTGCGCTGCAACAAATACTTCAGGTAACTTGTCAACATAACTCAATCATATTGAACCTTTTGCAGGTAGTAGACCGTCCGCCTCGGCTTGGGTTGACTGCCGTTTTGGATGATTTGCGACCCGAAAATGAGGAAACGGCTACCATACCATTTGCCCAACTGCGCGAAATACTCATCTTCCACATAATCAGCACCATAAATCGGAGCCAATTTTTCGCTTTGTTGGTTCATCAACGCTTGTCCGTTGGCATCGAAAGCAGTGTAACGTAATTGGTTGCGATAGGGCGAAGCCACTACCAACTCATCATAGCACACCCCTTCTGACGAGGGTGGGAAAAGGTCGTAAGTCAGTTCATTGTCGAATTTCACCGACTGTTGCCATTGCAGATGTCCGTCGCGGTCGAAAGCAAGGATGATTTCGCTGAAAAAGTCGTAGCCATCGAACACGGTGTAAGTGTAGGGATAGCCGCCGTAATAGCCGTAATAGCCATAATTCATGCGGGTTTCGGTGTGGTAATAAGGCATGAAAGCCTCCACCGCAAAGATGGTCAGGTCGCCAAAATCGGTGAGGCGGGGCTTCAGGAACTGGAACGCGATTTCGCCCCTCGTGGGGTTGTCTTTTCTTTGGTTTTTCAGTTTTTCCTCGCGCAGGCGCACGCGGTCAGAGGCGGTCAAAGCGTGCTCAATTTCAGGCATGTCCTTGAACAAGAACACTTTGCTGTCGGGAACTCCCGAAACAAAGCGCATCCACACCACGCCAAGGCTTTCCTTGTCGAAGTTTTCGGTCACGCCTTCGAGATTGACTTTCCGGCCCGTTTCGCGCTCCAAAGTGCCGATAACCACCAAGTTTCGGCTTTCGTCGAAACGGAACACCATGCGGCCCAAGGCGGCATTGGGAATGTTCTCATAACGGTAAGTGCCTTGCAGGTTGCCCGTGGGCGAATATACGAGGAAGGACGTGGAAACGAAACGCTTGTTGTCAAACTCCTTGGCGGCCACCACAAAGCAATGCTCCTTGGCAAAGGCATCAGTTTGGAACAAAACAAAATTCCCTGACGATGATGGAGTTATCGTGCGGCATTGGTCGCTTGTGAGGTCGTAGAAACGGAGAGAACCGTTGCCGTTTCTGTTGTTCAAGGCCATCATCATCGTGCCGTCAACGACCTCAACGGAAAGCGGCACCGACTTTTCGGGCCATTTGTCCCAAAAAGTGCGGTAGGCATTTTCTTGTCGGTCGTAGGCAACTACAAGAAAATCAAGCGAATCCGCTGCCTTTTTGTTGTCTTCGTTCACAAAAAGGAAGGCTGCGAAACGCGCATCGTTGCCCGCATCGAAGAATTTGATTTTGTCGGGCAAGGGGATGAGGTCGCTGCGGGTTTCATAAAGGCTGCTGTCGACGCAAGCGAAGTTCCAGAGGCGGTGCTTCGCCTTGTCGGTCTTTTCGGTTTCGTAAAGCAAAAGGCCGCCATTTTCGTCAAACGACTGGAAATGACAGCCTTGCGCCTTATGCCAACGGTTCACCTCATAGCGCACGGGGTCCACTTGCTGGGCTGTGGCCCAGTTTGTGACGAGAAGGAGGGCTATGAGGAGATGACTTTTCATTGGGATTACAAATCCCTTCCTCGGGACGGGCGGATTGCAAATCCCCCCGAACCAAAAGGAATTCAAAAACACATCTTTTTAGAACTTCACCAACTTTGAAACTGCCCGTGTGGCGTCCGCGAAGCGGACGATTACG
>CAMOCK010000156.1 GCA_946610645.1 uncultured Bacteroidales bacterium | reverse complement strand
TCGTCGGGTTGTGCCATATTGATGTGTTGTTTTGTTGTCTTTGTTTTGCGCAGGGACTTACATCGCCTGCTTATGGTGTGTCGCCCTTACAGGGCTTTGCGCATCGCCTCCTCCATCACCTCCGTCGCCTTGCCCCAGTCATAGACGCGGTTCGTGAAGTCGAAGCCCGCTTGGGCGAGACGGTCGGCTTTTTCCTTGTCGGTCAACAAGGTGATGATGTGTTGTGCCATCTCTTGGGCGTTGATGCCGACCAAGATTTCCTCGTTAGGTTTTGCGCCTAACGAAGCGTTGGCCAAGGGCGATGTGATGGCGGGCAGCCGCATCGACATGGCCTCCAACAGCTTGTTTTGCAGTCCCGTGCCGATGCGCATGGGCGCGATGAAGACGCGGCTCTCGGCGTAGGCCGTGCGGATGTCGTCGAGCCAGCCGCTGACGATGATTTTGTCCGAAGCGGCCTTCTTCACCCTCGGGTCGGGCGTGGCGCCGGCGATGTAAAGGGTCGTTTCGGGGCGCGATTTCCACACGATGGGCAGGATCTCGTCGGCCAAATATTCCACGGCGTTCACGTTGGGCGCGTAGCTCATGTTGCCGGTGAAGACCAAATCGTATTTCTTCTCGCAGTCCATAGGATGGTATTTCTCGTGGTCGACACCGTTGGGGACGATGAGGATTTCGTCGCGTTTCTCATGCGGGAACAAAGCCCTGTCGGGCTCGCTGATGATGGTGCGCACGTCAAAGTCGTCGAAGATGGCGGCCTCGTAACGGCAGAGGCGGCGGTACTCCATAGTATATATAGGCCGCGTAAGGAACGAGGCCACATCGGCGCGGCGTTTCATGCCGTAGGAGAAAATGTCTTGATAGTCAATGGTTTTCGGGATGTCTTTGTGGCGGATGTATTCCGCAGTGCGCAACAATTGGCAGAACAGCATGTCGGGCTTGTGCTTGGCAATCAAGGCGTTGACTTTCTTTGCCGCTTTGCGATTGAAGAAATAGCCACATTGCATGGGCAGTCCCTTAAAGAAAGCCCGGACAAGCCCCAAAAGAATCTGCAATTTCGATATTCTGACGAAGTTGATGGACTGGCAATAGGGTTGCAAGGCGCGAAAAGCGTCCTGTTTGCTGACTTTCGGGTCGTCGTTCAAGGCGCAAAGGACGATTTCGTTGCGCTTCGAGAGTTGCTTTATCTGGTTGAAAGCCCGCAACTTGTCGCCTTTTTCGAGCGGATAAGGGATGCGGGACAGAAGGACGAAAATCTTCATCTCGTTTGGATTGATGGGGACAAAGATAAGGGTTTTTGTTGATTGTTGATTTGTTTAATTGTTTAATTGTTGCGCGTCCCGTGTCCCGAAGTCCCGCGTCAAAGAAACGTAATCTTGCTCCCTGGCTTGATTTCCTCGTAAAACATCAGCAGGCGGGCGATGATTTTGCGGTTATCGTATTGTTCTTCAACGAGTTTTCGTGCAGCTTGGCCGATGCGGACGGCGATTTGTGGGTTTTCGTTGATAGCGCGGATGGCTTCCACCATCTTGGCGATGTTTTCGGCGATGATGACGTTCACTTCCTCGTCGTAGAGGATGCCCTCGGCACCCACGCGGGTGGTGATGACGGTCTTGCCCAAGGCCATCGACTCGATGATCTTGATGCGGATGCCGCTGCCTGAGAGCAGGGGCACGATGGCCACGTCGTTGTTGGTGACAAACGCCTTGGCATCAGGCACTTCGCCGACGACATTCACATGCTTGTTTTTCAGCGACTTGAGCCATTCTGGCATGTTGCGCCCCGCGAGGTGATAGACGAAATCGGGCACTTTCTCGACCGTTTTGGGCAACACCTCCTCGATGAACCAGCGAATACCCTCCTCGTTGGGCATCCAGTTCATGGAGCCGATATGATAGAACTTGGGCTTGCCTTCGATTTCGTGTTTTGGCGTAAACTCCTCAGGATAAACGCCATACGGGATGTCGATGACAGGCTTCGAGCAGTATTTGCGGAAAAAGGCCGCGTCTTTGCGCGTGATGGCCGCGATGCCATCGACGGTTTCCAATGCCGACAATTCGTAATCCCTTAATGTGCTGGCCAAGTGGTTGATATACCAGCGTTTGAGAAAGAATCTGGTCTCCTTGGCCATGCGTTCCCAAATCTTGTGTTCCACGTTGTGGGCGCGCAACACCACCATGGCCTTCGAGTGCCGGCGGATGGTCTCGACGTAGGGCATCATGTAGAGCATCTCTAATTGAATCACGTCAAATTGCTCCTTTTCAAGCAATTCTGCGATTCTGGCTTCAAAATCCCTGGAGATGAAGCGCTCCACATGGTATGATTTCTTGGTGAACAGGTTGAAGAACGCTTTCGTTGGCCTGACGCGCAAGTCGACGTCAATCAGTTCGATGCCGGTTTTTTTCTTGTAGTCGTCGGGGATGTCGGCCTCGCTGACGTTGTATTTCTCGTTGTTCACGGCCAAGACCTTCACATGGTGTCCAGCGTCGAGCAGTCCGCTGATGATGCTGTTCATGGCCATCGGGCCGCCTTCGGAAGCGGGGTAAGGGGGCTTGTTGCAGAGGAGGAGTATTTTCATGTTGAATCGTTGGTCGTTTGATTGTTGAAATGATAATTCGAGGTTTTTGTAAGTGTGGTATTACGGCAGCCGTGAGTTTTATGTAGATGTTTCAACGTTGTTGTCAGGCTTTCTCTTGAACATTTTCTGGAAGAATCTCTTCCAACTGTCGGCATCGAACAGGGCAGCGTCGGTGGTGGCCTTGAAAGTCAAAAACAGGCCGATAGGCAACAGCACAATCGACGACAGCCAAATACCGACGAACATGTTGACTTGGCCCAACACAGCCATGCGCTCGCCCAAGGTCGAGATGACATAGTAGACAACGAAAAACAGCACCGAAATCACCACGGGCAGGCCCAAGCCACCCTTGCGGATGATGCTGCCGAGCGGCGCACCGATGAAGAAGAAGATGAGGCAGGCAATGCTTAGCGTAAACTTCTTGTGCCACTCTTTCTTGTGCTTGTTGATGTTCTCGGTTTGGGTATTGAAATCGACTTTGTTGAACGAAACATTGTCCTTGGCATTGTTTGCGCTGGCAAGGGCCATGTCGCGGATCACCTTGAAGGTGTCGCCCTCATATTGGGCAAGCAGCGGCCAAGTCAATTCGGCAACGGAGGGGACGAGGGTGTCGGCAACGGCGTTTTGGGTTCGCTCTTGGTCTTTCGTGGCATAGTTTGACCAACGTTTCGCGAAGTTTTCGGTAAAAGCCGTCTGCCGTTGCTCGTAACGGTTTTCCAACGAGTCGAGGGCGGAGCCGAGTTGTCGTATGTTCATCATTTGTTGCGACGATTTGTAGATGTCCTCGTTTGACCGCGTCAGGTCGAAGTCCTTCAAGCTGAACTTGATTTGCTCCTGCCTGAACGACATCCGCTCGAAAGGCCGGGTTTCTTTGTAGTTGTCGGTGGTGATGTCTGTGTAGTTGTGGCCGTTGTAAAGCGTGAAAATGATGTTGCGTTGGTTGGGACTGAGGCTCATCATGCCCGAGTCGGCAGTGATGATTTTGGTGTTGCCCATGCGGTCGGTGTGGTCGTAAATCTTCACACCATAAATGCTGCTGCCATCGTCGCCCTTGCGTTCCACATAA
This sequence comes from uncultured Bacteroidales bacterium, assembly GCA_946610645.1. Taxonomy (GTDB): domain Bacteria; phylum Bacteroidota; class Bacteroidia; order Bacteroidales; family F082; genus Limimorpha. Next base: position 1,224 of record CAMOCK010000156.1, on the reverse strand, counting down.
ATCACATAATTGTCGATGTCTCTATAGAAAACCCCTTCCTTGATGTTGAAAGCCAGCTTCTTGCGTTGAACATCAAAAAGCAGGGTGCGGGCCTTCAGGGTGGCCACAGGAATCAAGTTGTTGGAAATTATAAAGGCTAAACCGCTTAGTATCAGCGAAAAAACAACCAACGGACGCATCACGCGCCACATCGAAATGCCTGAGGCTTTCATGGCCACCAACTCGTAGTGCTCCCCAAAATTGCCGAAACACATCAGTGAAGCCAGCAGCAAGGCCAAAGGCAAAGCCATCGGGATGAATGTGATGGACATGTGGAAAAACAACTCGGCCAAAATGCGCATTTCCAAGCCTTTGCCCACCAATTCATCGACATAAAGCCATATCCATTGCATCAACAGCACGAATAGCACGATGAAAAACGTGAACATAAACAGGCCGATGAACGATTTGGTGATATATCGGTAAAGTTTTTTCATCTGGAAATTAACGCTGCAAAAATAGAAAAATTCTATCTTTGCCCCAAAAAAGTCACAACAGACCGCTGGCTCGCGTCCCACAGTCGCGAAGTCCCGCAGTCAAAAAAAAGAAAGAAACATGGAAACCCAAGACTATTTCAAAGGCCTCAACCTGGCCATCACCATCAGCGCCAAGGATGGCGAAATCCTTTACCAGAACGACAGCAGCATCGAAGTGAACGGCGACGCCCGTGGCCGCGACCTGATGGGCTGCCACAACCCTCATTCGCAGAAAATCATCCAGCATTTGCTCGACGATGCAGCCACCAATGTCTATACCATCTCGAAGAAAGGCAAGAAGAAACTGATTTACCAAACGCCCTGGTTTGAAGACGACGACAAGAAGGTCGTAGGCGGACTCATCGAGTTCTCCATCGTCTTGCCGGACGACATGCCACATTACGACAGGGGATGAATGAAAAGAGAGCCGCGCCAAAAGGTGCGGCTCTCTTTTCATTTATGTTTGTATTCGTTATTCCTCGCGGCGTTTCTTGGCCACAAGGTAGGCGCCACCCAAGCCGAGCAGCAGGGCGATGCCGCTGCCCAACGGACTGGCGTCTTGGTTGTCGTTGGAGTTGTGGCCGGGCAAAACGGGCATCATCGGGCTGTTGGTGCGGTCGTTGAAGTAGCCAGCGCCGTAGTATTGCTCGTCGCTGACGTAGCCGCGCTGGAACAGGCCGCCGCCGCTTTGCTGGGCAACCGCGCCAAG
>CAMOCK010000155.1 GCA_946610645.1 uncultured Bacteroidales bacterium | reverse complement strand
TGGCCGAAAAGTCTTTTCCGCCATACCAGTTGGAATCCCATCCTTTGATGATTCCCAATCTAAGACCTATAGGATTAGTTTTTTGTCCCATTATTCAAATCTTTTTGTTCTCCAATTATTCTTCTTTAGCGATTCTGCTATCCACAATGATAGTGACGTGGTTCGAACGTTTGCGGATATGGAAGGCGCGACCGTGGGGGGCTGCCTGGATACGCTTCAGCGTGCGGCCTTCATCGACCCAGATCTCTTTCACGTAAAGGTTGCTCTCCTCTACGCGCTTTCCTTCGTTCTTGGCTTCCCAGTTGGCAATTGCCGAGCGAAGCAGTTTGTACACGGGCTTCGCGGCATCTTTGGTCGAGTATTGCAAGGAATGCAATGCAAGCTCTACCTTCATGCCTCTGATCATGTCGGCCACAAGGCGCATCTTGTAAGGCGACGTCGGGACATCGTTCAAGCGCGCGATGGCGACGGTCTTGCGGGCTTCTTTCAAAGCTTCCGCTCTGTTATGTTTTCTTGCTCCCATTGTTACCTGTTTTACTTGTTACCTTTATCTTTACTTCCAGCATGACCTCTGAAGATTCGGGTCGGGGCGAACTCGCCCAACTTGTGGCCAACCATGTTCTCGGTCACATACACCGGGATGAACTTGTTGCCATTGTGAACGGCGATGGTCTGTCCGACGAAATCAGGAGAAATCATCGATGCTCTTGACCATGTCTTGATAACGGTCTTCTTGCCGCTTTCGACGTTTTCCATCACTCTCTTGAGGAGTTTGTAGTGGATATACGGGCCTTTCTTTAATGATCTACTCATAGTATTATTCGATTTTCCTGATTAGATTACTTCTTTCTTCTGTCGATGATGTACTTGTTCGAGGCGGCTTTCGGCGAGCGGGTCTTGTAGCCCTTTGCCGGCAAGCCCTTGCGTGAGCGTGGGTGACCGCCGGATGCACGGCCTTCACCACCACCCATCGGGTGATCGACGGGGTTCATGACGACGCCACGGTTGTGCGGGCGACGACCGAGCCAGCGGCTGCGGCCTGCCTTGCCTGACTTCTCAAGGTTGTGGTCGGCGTTGGAAACCGATCCGATGGTAGCCTTGCAAGCTTGGAGAATCATACGGGTTTCGCCGGAGGGCATACGCAGGATGGCGTACTTGTCGTCGCGGCTCATCAGCTGGGCATAGCTGCCGGCGCTGCGGGCCATCTTGGCACCTTGGCCGGGGCGAAGCTCGATGTTGTGGATGATCGTACCGAAGGGAATCTCGCTCAGGTAGAGCGTGTTGCCCACGTTGGGTTGGATGCCCTTGCCGGAGAGGATTTCCTGACCGACTTTGAGGCCCGCCGGGGCAATGATGTAACGCTTCTCGCCGTCCTTGTAGAACACGAGTGCGATGCGGGCGGTACGGTTCGGGTCGTATTCAATGGTCTTCACAACGCCAGGGATACCGTCCTTGTCGCGTTTGAAGTCAATGATTCTGTACATTCTCTTATGGCCGCCGCCTCTGTAGCGGACGGTCATCTCACCGCTGGAATTACGGCCGCCCGTGCTCTTCTTGGGTCTCAAGAGGGACTTCTCGGGTTTGTCGGTCGTGATTTCGTCAAATGCGCTGATAACTTTGAAGCGCTGACCGGGTGTTGTGGGTTTGTATTTCTTTAAAGCCATGATCAGATGTTGCTAAAAAAGTCAATTGTATCACCTTCTTTCAAAGTCACGACGGCTTTCTTGAAAGCAGCTCTCCTGCCGGTGACGACACCGGACTTGGTGTAGCGTGACTTCTTCTTACCTTGATAATTCATCGTATTGACGGAAACCACTTTCACGCCATAGAGTTCTTCGATGGCGTCCTTGATCTGGTATTTGTTGGCGTTCTTATCGACGATGAATGCGAACTGATTCAGCTTTTCGCTGATTGCGGTCATCTTTTCTGTAATGACGGGTTTCTTTATGATAATCATCTCTCTAACGTTTTAAGGGTTAAATCTCACGGTTCAACACTTCCACGATGGGCTGCAGTGCGCTCTCGGTGAGGAAGATGTTCTTGGCTTTCAGAATATCATAAGTGTTCAGGTTGCGGGCCAAGGCGACCTCGGTGCGTTGGATATTCCTTGAGGAAAGGACGACATTCTTGTTGGGTTCGGCGAACACGAAGAGGTTGCGGTTGCCGTTCACCTTGAAGTTGTCGAGCACGTTGATCATTTGCTTGGTCTTGATGGCTTCGAAGTTGAAGTCTTCGACGACCTTGATGGCGCCGTCATTGACCTTGCTTGACAGGGCCGACTTGCGGGCCAGCACCTTGACTTTCTTGTTCAGTTTGAAACTATAGTCGCGCGGCTTGGGGCCAAACACGCGACCGCCGCCTCTCAGCAGAGGTGACTTGATGTCGCCACGGCGTGCGCCGCCTGTGCCTTTCTGGCGGAAAAGCTTGCGGGTGCTGCCTGCGATCTCGCTGCGTTCTTTCGACTTGTGAGTGCCTTGGCGCTGGTCGGCGAGGTATTGTCTCACTGCCAGATACATGACGTGCTCGTTGGGTTCGATAGCGTAAATGTCGTCATTCAGCTGAACCTTACGGCCGGTGTCTTCGCCTTTGATGTTATAAACTGTTAACTCCATCTCTCAATCATTAAATATCCATTCTTGTGGCCAGGAACAGCGCCCTTCACCACTAACAAATTCTTCTCGGGAACGACCTTCACGATTTGGAGGTTCGTCACCTTCACCTTATGGTTACCCATTTGTCCAGCCATGCGCAAGCCCTTGAACACTCTCGAGGGATAGGCGCAAGCGCCGATGGAACCTGGCTTTCTCAAACGGTTGTGTTGTCCGTGAGTAGCCTGACCAACGCCATTGAAATGATGGCGTTTCACTACACCTTGGAAGCCTTTACCTTTGCTGATGCCGCTGACATCGACAAACTCGCCTTCCATAAACACATCGACGGTGAGCGTTTCGCCCAATTGTTTTCTGTGGCCTTCTTCGAAACGCGAAAACTCGCGCACCAGTTTCTTGGGGGTCGTGTTGGCCTTGGCAAAGTGACCTTGCTCGGCCTTGGAGGTGTTCTTCACCTTCTTCTCATCGAAACCTAACTGGATTGCGCTATAACCGTCCTTCTCTACTGTTCTGACTTGGGTGACAACACAAGGGCCTGCCTCGATGACGGTCACGGGAATGAACTTCCCGGCTTCGTCATAGATGTTGGTCATCCCAATCTTTTTTCCTAGTAATCCTGACATGCTGTTTTAGCTTTTAATTGTTTGTACTAGATAGGTTTAATTACAATTTGATTTCTACTTCCACACCGCTGGGGAGCTCCAGCTTCATCAGTGCGTCGATCGTCTGGGAGGTCGAGTTGTAGATGTCGAGCAAACGTTTGTAGGTCGAAAGCTCGAATTGCTCTCTCGATTTCTTGTGGACGAAGGTCGAACGCAAGACCGTGTAGATCTTCTTGTTGGTCGGCAACGGGATGGGACCGCTGACGATAGCTCCAGTCGACTTGATGGTTTTAACGATCTTCTCGGCTGACTTGTCAACCAAATTGTGATCGTGCGACTTTAACTTGATTCTAATTCTCTGGCTCACAATAGTTATAATTTGATTTCTGTTCCTTAAACGAATAATAGTCCTTTTGCTTTCTTGATCACCACATCGGCAATCGCTCCTGGAACGGGCGCGTAGTGGCTCAGTTCCATGTTGAAGTTGGCGCGGCCCGACGACAGCGAGCGGAGTGTGGTGATGTAGCCGAACATCTCCGCCAGCGGCACGTCTGCCTTGATCACTTGGAATCCAATGTTGGCTTCTACTTCGCGCAATATGGATCTCTTCTTGTTCAAATCGCCCGTGACGTCACCGATGTATTCGTCGGGGCAATGTATTTCCACTCTCATGATCGGCTCCATCAGCACGGCTCCGGCCTTGAGGCCTGCTTCCTTGAAGGCGATGTGGGCGGCGGACTCAAACGAGAGTGCGTCGCTATCGACAGGATGGAACGAACCGTCTGTAAGCGTCACCTTGAGGTTTTCGACAGGGAATCCTGCCAGCACGCCGTTGGACAAGGCTCCTTTGAAGCCTCGTTCCGTGGCTTGGATGAACTCGGCGGTGAGAACACCACCCTTCACTTCATTGACAAACTGCAAACCCTGCACACCTTCTTCAGCCGGACCCATTGTGAACGCGATATCGGCAAACTTACCCTTGCCACCGGTCTGTTTTTTATAGACTTCACGATGCTGAATTGTTTGAGTAAAGGCTTCCTTGTATGCGACCTGTGGACGACCTGAGTTGACTTCGACGCCGAACTCTCTGCGTAAGCGGTCCATGATAATATCAAGGTGCAGTTCGCCCATACCCGACAAAATGGTCTGGCCCGAATTTTCATCGGTGTGCACAAACAGTGTGGGATCCTCCTCGGTCAATTTGGCCAAGGACTGATCGAGTTTGTCCAAGTCTGCCGTAACCTTAGGCTCGATGGCGATGTTCACCACGGGTTCGGGGAACTTGATGTTCTCCAGCACCAAGGGCTTGTTCTCCACCGTCAGGGTGTCGCCGGTGCGAATCAGCTTGAAGCCTACCGCTGCGCCAATGTCGCCTGCCGAAATCTCTTCGAGCGGGGTTTGCTTGTTGGCGTGCATCTGAACAATCTTGGCAATGCGCTCGCGTTTGCCGGTGGAGACGTTCAGCACGGTTTCGCCCGACTTCAGCGTTCCGGAATAGACGCGGAAGAAGCACAGGCGACCTACGAAGGGGTCGGTGGCAATCTTGAATGCCAAGGCGCAGAATGGCTCCTTGGGGTCGGCTTTGCGCACTTCCTCTTGTTCGGTCTTGGGATTGACACCCTTCACATCGTCAATGTCAAGCGGGCTGGGCAGGTAGCTGACGATGGCGTCGAGCAGTGGCTGCACAGCTTTGTTCTTGAATGACGAGCCGCACAGCACGGGGCAGATGCGAAGGTCAAGCGTAGCCTTGCGCAACTCGGCGACAAGCTCGTCTTCGGTGATGCTGTCGGGGTCTTCCATGTACTTCTCGAACAGGGCTTCGTTGTCTTCGGCGGCACCCTCAAGCAGCTTGTCACGGTACTCTTGCACCATGTCTTTCATGTCTTCGGGGATTTCCACTTCTTCGAAAACGGATCCGTTGTCTTGTTCTTCCCATGCGTATGCCTTGTTTTTGACCAGGTCCACGATGCCGACGAAATCGTCTTCGGCGCCGATGGGCAGCTGGAGGGCGACGGGGGTGGCGTGGAGGCGCTCCTTGATTTGGTCCAAGACCTTGAAGAAGTCGGCTCCGGCGCGGTCCATCTTATTGACGTAGCATATACGCGGAACGTTGTATTTGTTGGCCTGGTGCCAAACGGTTTCCGACTGAGGCTCCACACCGCCGACGGCGCAGAAGATGGCGATGGCGCCGTCCAGAACGCGCAACGACCGTTCCACTTCGACGGTGAAGTCCACGTGGCCGGGCGTGTCGATGATGTTGATTTTGTATGCCTCGTTGTTGAGATGCCAGAACACCGTTGTGGCGGCAGAAGTGATGGTGATGCCACGTTCTTGCTCCTGAACCATCCAGTCCATGGTGGCGGCGCCGTCGTGAACTTCACCGATCTTGTGGCTGCGTCCCGTATAATAGAGGATACGCTCCGTCGTCGTCGTCTTACCGGCGTCGATGTGTGCCATGATGCCGATATTACGCGTGAGGCAGAGCGGGTTCATATTATCGTGGACGTTTTGCATAATTATCTCTAACTTAAGCGTTTAGAATCTGAAATGCGAGAATGCCTTGTTGGCATCTGCCATTCTGTGGATTTCTTCTTTCTTCTTGAATGCAGAACCTTCTTCCTTGTAAGCTGCCATGATTTCCGAAGCGAGCTTCAGGGCCATCGATTTCTCGTGACGTTTGCGGGCGTAGCCGATCAGGTTCTTCATACCGATGCTCTGCTTGCGGGCAGGACGGATTTCTGAAGGAATCTGGAACGTGGCGCCACCGATACGACGGCTTCTTACTTCCACTTGGGGTGTGACGTTGGCCAGTGCCTTCTTCCACACCTCAACTGGATTTTCGTTGAGCTTACTTTCAACGATGTCCATTGCTTCGTAGAAAATCTGATAAGCCAAATTCTTCTTACCTTCGAGCATGATGTTGTTCACGAATTTCGTGACCTGCACATCATTGTACTTCGGGTCGGGAAGGATAATTCTCTTCTTTGGTTTAGCTTTTCTCATGTCTTTAAGTCTTTCTGTGTTTGACTAATCGTTATTTCTTTGCGGCTGTCTGTTTGGGTCGTTTGGCACCGTACTTCGACCTGCGCTGACGACGTCCGTCAACACCGGCGGTATCCAAGGCACCACGGATGATGTGGTAACGGACACCGGGGAGGTCCTTAACACGGCCGCCTCTGACCATGACGATCGAGTGTTCTTGCAAGTTGTGACCTTCGCCAGGGATGTAGCAGTTGACCTCCTTTTGGTTGGTCAAACGAACCCTAGCCACTTTTCTCATGGCCGAGTTAGGCTTCTTGGGAGTGGTCGTGTAAACACGAACACACACGCCACGGCGTTGCGGACATGAATCCAATGCAGGCGACTTGCTCTTGTCGATCAATTTCTTGCGCCCTTTGCGCACTAATTGTTGAATAGTCGGCATTTTAATTTGTTAGGTTAGTTAATTAGTTATTGTTAATCCGTTGATTAGGAATGACTTACAAACTCACACCAAACTGGCCGAGGGCAGCACTTTTCAAGATGTAGTTAGGGATTCATGGTAAGCCATTGACGGCTTAGAAGTCTATAAACCCACGTTGCGACTATTTCTTACGCTTGATTTTGGCGTCACTCCGTGTAGAAACCTATTACGTTTAACTTATCAGGTTCCTTAACTATATCATTTTCAAGGGCAAGCCCTCATTCAATTCAGCGGGTGCAAAAGTACAACATTTTTCAATACGCCGTGCATTTTTTTGAAAATTTTCCGAAAAAATATCACCGTTCCGATATATTTATTTGATATTCATATATTTATAAGACAAACAAGATCTACAACGACATAAAGAAAGCGTCTTTTCAAGCTCTTTGTGACTTAAAAAGACGCTGTTTGGATGTTGCGAAACGGTCTCAAAACTTCACGAAACGGTCTTCTCCGTTGCTCAAGCCGAGCAGTGGGCTGCGTCCGAAGAGTAGGTGTATCTTATGTTCCCAGATGAGCTCCCAAAGCACGCGGCTGACGCGCACTTGGTCTTCGGGGGCGAGTTCGTCGCTCGTGTAAACCGTGTTTTCAAGGTCGGCAAGGGCGCGGTCGCGGATGGCCTGCTGCCTGATCTGGTAGCAGAGGTTCACGAAAGTGGTTCCCGAGGGAGAATCGTTGCGCTCGATGATGACTTGAACGATGTGTTTCAACGACTCGTTGTCGTAGAGCACATGTACTGGATTTGCGTCGTAGTTCATAATATTCATGTTTGGATTAATGGCGCAAATATACGCAATTTCGGAATGTTGCAACATTTTTTGCACCTTTATTAATTAATGCGTGTCGTTTTTTGTATTTTTGCACCCTTAAACAGGTACTATATGGTCATCGAATTATTGATAGTTTGGATTGTCGGCGTGGTAGCGTTTTTTGTGCTTTGGGTGCTTTTGCTCAAGGTGATTAAGCGGATTAGTGAGCGGAAACAAAACAACGATTCGGAGCAAGACAAAGTATTAATCTCTGAAAAAGACAAATTCATAAATACACAACAATGAAATACGACATCATCGTTATCGGCAGCGGCCCCGGGGGCTATGTGGCTGCCATCAGAGCATCGCAATTGGGCAAGAAAGTGGCCGTCGTCGAGAAGGCCGAAGTGGGTGGCATCTGCCTCAACTGGGGCTGCATCCCCACCAAAGCCCTGCTGAAGAGCGCACAGGTCTACACCTATATTAATCATGCCGAGAACTACGGCATCAAGGTGGAAGGCGAAGCAAAACCCGACATGGAGGCCGTCGTGGCACGCAGCCGTGGCGTGGCCGACACCATGAGCAAGGGCGTGCAATACCTCTTCAAGAAAAACAACGTGGAAGTTATTGCCGGCTACGGCAAGCTGACCGCCGACAAGCAAGTGGAAGTGACCGATGCCGAAGGCAACGTCACCATTTACGAAGCCGACGACATTATTTTGGCTACGGGTTCTCGCGTTCGCGAACTGCCTGCCTTGCCTATCGACGGCAAGAAAATCATCGGCTACCGTCAGTCCTTGGTCTTGGACAAACTGCCCGAAAGCATGG
>CAMOCK010000154.1 GCA_946610645.1 uncultured Bacteroidales bacterium | reverse complement strand
TTGATTTACAGGGGATTGTGTTGTACCCGAGGCCGGGCTCGAACCGGCACGGCTTTAAAGGCCAAGGGATTTTAAGTCCCTCGTGTCTACCAATTCCACCACTCAGGCACTTACACAAAAAATCCCGACTTCCATCGGGACCTTCTGGAGCGGAAAACGAGACTCGAACTCGCGACCCCGACCTTGGCAAGGTCGTGCTCTACCAACTGAGCTATTTCCGCCTGCTTTCAGCAGTCGGCGTTTTCGTTCGCGACTCGGCATAATCAAACTAAGTTTGCTTCTGCTCTCGCTGCTCCGAAAACTCCGCTTTGCGTTGAGCGGAAAACGAGACTCGAACTCGCGACCCCGACCTTGGCAAGGTCGTGCTCTACCAACTGAGCTATTTCCGCTTGTCTTCAACAATCGGTAATCCTTTTTCTTTGGATTTCCGCTTTTGTTTCGCGCTGCAAAAGTACAACTTTTTTCAATTGCGCAAGCATTTTTGAGAAAAAATTTATTTCTTTGTAGTTTTTTCGCTGGTTTTGCGTCTAATGGACAAACGATTCCGACCATATTTCGACAAGCTCAATAGCCATGAAAGAGAAAGAAAAAGAGTTTACCGACACCGTGAAGGCACACAAAAACACCATCTTCACCGTGTGCTACCTCTTCTCGAAGGACCAGGACGAGGTGAACGACCTGTTCCAAGAGACGCTCATCAACCTTTGGCGGGGCTTCGGCACGTTCAAGGGGCAATGTGACATGAAGACTTGGATTTGGCGCGTCAGCCTCAACACCTGCCTCACCGCCGAGCGCAAAAAGAAACGCAGCGTGGAAACCGTGCCGCTCTCAATGGAAATCAACCTCTTCACCGACACCGACGAAGACACAAAGCAAATCCAGCAACTCTACCGCCGCATCAACAAACTCGGCGTAGTCGATAGGGCCATCATCTTGCTTTGGCTTGAAAATATGAGTTACGAGGAAATCGGGCAAATCATCGGCATCTCCACGAAGAACGTCTCCGTCAAATTGGTCAGAATCAAGGAACAACTGAAGAAAATGTCAAACGAATAAAAACGCAAAGCAATGGAAAACAACGAATTGGAAGAAATGCGGGCGCAATTGGCCACCTTAAACGAAAAGCTGGAAAACGAAAGCATCGTTGACGAAAGGCTTGTCAGTGAAGCCACAAAAAAACACATTTCCGAATTGCAGCGGAAACTGATTGGCAGAATCGTCATAATTACCCTGTGGGCAGCTTACTTTTATTGGAGGCTTGAACTTGGGATATTTCTACTTTGGTGCGTGGGTCTCCTCGTAATAAGCATTTACACATGTTTTGTGGTTCGCCAAGCCAATTCCGCCTCTATGCCTGTGACGGAATACGCACGGCGGCTCCGCAAAGCCCTGAAAATCTACAAAATAGGGAACAGGTTTCTATGGATTTTAACCATTTTGCTCATAATGGCTTGGGCAACATACGTACTTGTCTTAAATTGGCCATCTAACCTAAAAATAGTGCTCCCCATTTTCTTTGTGTGTTCAATGATTGCCCTAATTTTGTTGGTGGCCTATTTTATTAAAAATGTGTATGTTTCGCCTGAAGTCGAACTGAAGTTGGAGATGGTTTTGGAGGATTTGGAGAAGGACTCTAATGATTCAGCAACTTCTTAATCTCATTCAGCTTCATCAAAGCCTCAACGGATGTCAATACAGCATCCCGAACATCCACAAGGGAATGCGGTTCAAATGACCTATTTCCACATCATCAACGGCGAGATAACTGTCTGGGATGTTGGCGATTTGCCTGAAATCCTTGCTGCTGCCGCCCACCTCGAACAAATATTTCCCATCCAACAGAAAATCGCCCTTCTCGGGCATGGTCAATTGCCCGATAGCCGACAATTGGTTGGCAAAGAAGGTCTCCCGACAAGTGCCAAGATTCACCGTGCTTGACAAGGCATACATCAAATTGCCGTCGCCAAGGAAGATTTTCCCGGGTTTCGCAAGGTGTTTGTAGTCTTTTTGCTCTTTTGTCAATAGCAACAGCAGTCCCGCCCTATCCAGCAAATACAGGATTTTAAGGCATTGCGAAGGCGTCACTTCCAATTCTTGGCTCAGTCGGCTGATATTGGGCTGCAAAGGCACATTAGGCGCAATCACCATCAGCAACTGCTTGGCTTTCTGCACCGTGGCGTATGTAATATCCTCCACTGCGGGCATGTCGCTTTCCACCACCACATTGACAACTTCTCGCAAACGTGAGTGATAGTCATCCATCGAGATGGATTCCTTGTAAAAAGGATAACAACCCATTTGCAAATAACGGTCGAAATGCTGCAACACACGGGTATGCGACACCATGTCCATCGCTATGGCCAAATGCGACCCAAGCAATTCCTCGACGCTCACGGCAGGAAACACGCCAACACCTTCTAACTCAAGGTATTCACGAAACGAAAGGTCGCGCAAGGTATAAAGCATCTGTCGACGCGAAAGGTCGACTTTGGAATGGTCAATCTCCAACATCGAAGAACCCGTATAGACGATATGCAACTGGGGGTAGCTGTCATAGATGTTTTTGATGTAACGGCTCCAATCGTTGAGTTTATGCACTTCGTCCAAAAACAGATGGGTGAATCCGTGCGTATAAAGGTATTCCACCAACTCCATCAGGTCGTGGGCGCGAAACCACAAATCGTCCAACGAAGCATAAAACACCTTCTGCGCATCGAGAAAGTTCTCTTTAATATGTTGCAGCAACAAAGTGCTTTTTCCCACGCCTCGTGCGCCCTTGATGCCAATCAACCTTGCCTTCCAGTTGATTTTATGGTGAAGATAACGCTTGAAGGTCAAGTCCACTGTCATCAGTTTGTTATTAAACTGATTCACAAGAGGTAAAATGTCTTGATAATCCATAATCGTAATTTTTTATGCTGCAAAAATAAGCATTTTCTACTTTCCAAAGCACAAAAAAAGAAAATTTTATGCTTTCCAAAGTATAAAAATCGGAATTTTTCTGCTTTCCAAAGCATAAAATTACGCTAAAACTATACTTTGGAAAGCAGTTTTTTTATCTCATTCAGTTTCATCAAAGCCTCGACAGGGGTCAAAGTGTCAATGTTGGTATTGAGAATGTCTTCCTTGATTTGCAAAAGCAGCGGGTCGTCCAATTGGATGAAACTCAACTGCATACCGTCATCTTGTTTTTTTGCCGCAGCTTTTTCCACTTCCTCGCTCGTGTGCGACTTTTCCAAAACACTGAGCAAAGCCGTGGCGCGTTCAATGACCTTGCGCGGCATTCCGGCCATCTCGGCCACGTGGATGCCGAAACTGTGGGCACTGCCTCCTCGCTTCAACTTGCGCAGGAAAACCACCTTGTTGCCGACTTCCTTCACCGAAACATGGTAGTTCTTGATGCGGGCAAAGGAATCCTCCATCTCGTTCAGCTCGTGGTAGTGCGTGGCAAACATCACCTTGGCCCGCCTCACAGGGTGGTCGTGCAAAAACTCAGTGATGGCCCAAGCGATGCTGATGCCATCGTAAGTGCTGGTGCCGCGCCCGATTTCGTCAAGCAGCACGAGGCTCCGCGACGACACATTATTCAAAATGCTCGCCGTTTCGTTCATCTCC
>CAMOCK010000153.1 GCA_946610645.1 uncultured Bacteroidales bacterium | reverse complement strand
AGCGTGTTCACTTCAAAGGTGTCTTTGCCTAATAGCGTACGCAAGTCGCCACTCAGCGAGACTTTATGCGTGGGATTGACGTAGGGCTTGTCCTGCCTGTGGACGATATCCGAAGGATGCTGCGAGGGAAGGTCCTGCCAAAGCGTGCCGCCCAAAAACACGTTGATGAACTGAAGCCCCCGACAGATGCCGAGGACAGCCTTGTCCGCTTGCAGGGCTTTAGTCAGCAAGAGCGTTTCCATCTTGTCGCGTTCAGGACTGGCAACGATGGTTCCTGTGGCATCCTTCATCCCATAAAGTACGGGCGAGACATCCTGCCCGCCGGTAAACAGGAATCCGTCGCAGGTCTCCACAACCTGATTCGCGTCTTCCTCCGACATTTCAAGGGGCAAGACGACGGGAAGGCCTCCCGCAGCCTTGATGCCATCCAAATAGTCGGGCAACATCCAAACGCTTTGGTGCTCCGCATCCCAAAGCGGGGTGACGCCGATCATCGGTTTTTTCATTGTTTCCACCGTTTCAGCATCGGGAAATACTGCCGCATCATGTCCTTGTACTCGTCGCGGGTCATGGGCTTGGGCATGTTCTTGTTCACTTCGTCAACGAACTGGGCGCAGAACTCAATCATTTCGTCCATCGTGCAGTCCTTGGTGAACTTGCCATCCTTGTAGCAATACATGCAATAGTCTTCATTCTTGCTTCCGTCGGCATTGGTGCCGAGGATTTCATCGGTGAGCGGCATTCCGCAGCTCTGACAGAATTTCATTTCCATGGGTTTATGTGTTTATGTCTCTTGAAATTTCTTGTATCGCGTCCATTCTTCCCGCAAATCCGTATCATGCTCACCCATAAAGAACGCCGCTTGGCAATCCTTGCCAAAAGGCGACCAGTTGCCGCAAATCACGCCGTCATGGGCGACGACAGGCAGGAAATTGCCGCTGTTGTTGTGTGCTTTGTGGCTATAGTCAGGCGAAAGGACAACGTCGCGGCTTTTGTAGCCGATGAGGTATTCGTCGTAGGGCGGAATCAGGAGGTATCTGCCTTTGCGGAAACCACGGGTGCGGCAATCATTCGTAAAATAAAATTCCCTGCGTTGTTGTAGAGACGCGCCATGGCACGTCTCTACATGGAGGTAATCACCCAAAATTTCTATCCCCCGCCTGCAATCGTTGATGTTTAGCCCCGACCACCACACGAAATCCTCCAACGTGGCCGGCTGGCGGCTCCGGAAAAATTTCCTTGCGAGCATCGCCAAGGTCGCGTCTCGATCCATCTTGGTTCTGTTTTTCACCTTATCGGCAGCGAGGGCGTAGGTCGCCTTCATCGGCAACAGGTCGCCGCTGCAAAGCGTCCCCGACAACTCGGCATAACGGATGTGGTACGACAAGCGGTGTTCGTCCATGTGGATGTCTTTTTCCGCTAAGGCTTGCACGAAGTCTTCCTTCGTCGCGCTGCCTTTTTCGGCAGCGGTTCGCACAAGGATTTCACGGATTTCCGTCACTTCCTCCTCGGGGAGGCTGATGTTGTTGCTCCGCATCCAGCCTTTGATGACGGCCAAAGCCTTTGCCGAACACAGGTCGAGCAAGGGCCAATAGTCCTCGGCGGAAACGAGCTGCCAAGTGCCGCGCAACAGGTGCAGGCGGATGATTTGTCCGCTATCGTAAGCTTTTTTGAACGCCTTGGCAGAAGGCTTCTTGGTCCGCATGGCCACGCCCCAGCGCATCAGGCGGTATTCCTGCGCTTGGATGGCGCCCAAAGAATTCACCACCTCCTCAGGCTTGTCGAACTGAGGGCAGATGAGCTGTTGGTTGAGGAGTCGGAGGGCTATGGGGTTCATGGCTTTGCTTATTTCTTGGGTGCACCACCACCAAAATCATCATACATGATGTTCTCCGCTGCAACGCCCAAATTATCAAGCATATTGACCACAGCGGCACTCATCGGGCCGGGACCGCACATATAGTATTCGATGTCCTCGGGGGCTTTGTGGTCTTTCAGATAGGTATCGTACATGACATTGTGCACAAAACCAGCGGTATAGGCCACGCCAGCGGCATCGGCGGTAGGGTCGGGACGGTCCAAGGCCAGGTGGAAATGGAAGTTGGGGAAGTCCTTTTCCAATTGTAGGAAGTCTTGCAGGTAGAACACCTCGTTCAAGGCTCGGGCACCGTAGAAGTAGTGCATTTCGCGGTCGCGGACGTTCAACGTGCGGGTCAGATGCATGATTTGTGCGCGCAAAGGCGCCATGCCTGCGCCACCGCCTACCCATATCATTTCAGTTTTCAGTTGGCGGTTTTCAGTTGGCAGTTGAGGCTCGTCCCGCGTCCCGCAGTCCCGCGTCCCGCAGTCCCGTGTCCCGCGTCCCAAAGTCTCAAGTCCTTTCACATGAAACTCGCCAAACGGCCCCGACATCAGCACCTTGTCGCCAGGCTTCAAGGAGAAAATATACGACGAGGCGATGCCCGGATTGACATTCATGAACCCCGAACGGTCGGGCTTGAAGGGTGGCGTGGCAATGCGCACGGTGAGCATAAACACGTCACCCTCAGCGGGATAGTTTGCCATCGAGTAGGCGCGAATAGTCGGATCAGTATTGACGCATTGCAAGTCGAACATTTTGAACTTCTCCCAAGCGGGAAGATACTCAGTACCAATCAGTTCCTTGTCGAAATCGGAATAGTTGATCCTGAACTTCGGGATGCGGATTTGGGCGTAGGAGCCAGGGATGAAGTCCATGTGCTCGCCAGCAGGCAGTTGCACCTTGCATTCCTTGATGAAGGTGGCAACATTGCGATTGCTGACCACCGTACATTCGTATTCCTTGACATCCAAAACCGATTGAGGCACAACGATTTTCATATCCTCCTTCACCTTCACCTGACAGCCTAGGCGCCAATGGTCTTGCACTTGTTTTCGGCTGAAAAACCCTGTTTCGGTAGGCAAAATCGAGCCGCCGCCTTCCACCACACGGCATTTGCACTGGCCGCAGTTACCTTTTCCGCCGCAGGCAGAGGGCAAAAACACCTGCTCGTCGGCCAAAGTGGTCAGCAGGGAGTTGCCGGGCTGCACTTCCAACTGCTTGTCGTCGTTGATGGTGATTTTCACTTTCCCCTTAGGCATCAGTTTGTTGCGCACAAACAGCAGCAATGCCACCAAAAGCAAGACGATGCCGAGGAAAACGGCGATGCTTAGAATAATGGTTGAGGAGATATTCATTGCTTTTGAATTGTCGTGCAAAAATAGGCTTATTTCCGTTTTGGAAGTTTTTTTTGTTACCTTTGCCGCAAAATAAATCTCACAACATTATGAAACTATCGAAAGACCAAAAGAGAATCCTTGTTTGCTGCGTCCTTTACCTTGTGGCAACGGTGGCATTCAATCTGCTGGTGTACGTTTATGGGAAACAAGACTGGGACGGTTTCTGGACCATGACGGGAAGCATGGCTGTAGGTGCCATAGTCGTTGTACTGTTTCTTCTCATCGGTTCCCGCATACCGAAAAAGAAAGACGAAGAGTCTGGAATAGAGTGATTGTTTAAACATAATGAAAGTGTTGTCTTTTCAAACCAAAACATCAAAGAATGAGAAAGTTTAGAACCCTATTATTGT
>CAMOCK010000152.1 GCA_946610645.1 uncultured Bacteroidales bacterium | reverse complement strand
TCAGGTTGTGTTCGACAACGACATCACTGGTGATGAATACCAGATCAACATGGCCCAGTTCAACGCTGGTGTCTATGTGGTCCGCATCGCCACTGAAAACGGTGTCAGCACGCAACGTGTGACTGTTGTCAGATAAATGACACCGCGGGATTGATTCCCGCAAAAAACTGGGCGGCATCCTTCGGGGTGCCGCCCTTTTTTATTATTTTTGCGCGAAAATTCCGTGATATGACCATAAAGGAAATACAAGACAGCATCGTTGAGGACTTCTCGATGTTCGACGATTGGATGGACCGCTACGCCATGCTTATTGAAATGGGGAAGGAGTGCCCCATCATCGACGACAAATACCGCGACGAGGCGCATTTGATCAACGGCTGCCAGAGCCGCGTGTGGCTCAACGCCGAACTCAAGGACGGCAAGGTGTACTACACCGCCGACAGCGACGCCGTCATCACCAAGGGCATCGTCAACTTATTAATAAAGGTATTCAACGGCCAAACGCCCGACGACATCCTCGCCGCTGACCTTTCGTTTTTGGACCAAATCGGACTGAAGGAGCATTTGTCGCCCACGCGCTCCAACGGCCTCTTAGCGATGCTCAAGCAGATGCTGCTCTATGCCGAGGCGTTCAAACTGGCGTCCGTGGAATGATTTTTGTGTATATTTGCAGCGCGAAACGACACTAATACCCAAATACTATGAGAAAGAAAAATCCAATTGAAGAAGCAAGGCGTTACGTTGATAACGCTCGCGAAACCCTTCGTGAAAAGGGTGAGTTTAATGCGGAACTGAACCGCTACGATGACGAGAAGTATGTCCGTGCGGCAGGCAATTACCTGTGGCTCGGCGTATTGATGGCCTTGGATGCTGTTTTCAACGTTAGGGAAGACAGGCGCACGCGCGTTGATATCAAGGATTATCGCGAGGCTGTTGGCAGGCGCGACAAGAAACTGCTTGCCTTGGTCAATGATGGATACGATGTGATGCACTTGTATATGAACTATGACGGTATCCAATCGAAAGGCGTAAGCGACGAAGGTTTCCGCTTGGCCAACAGCATCATCGACCGCTGCGCGGCCATGGTCAATTAAATCCAAAGACGATGAACGAAAAAGAAATTGAAACCCTGAAAGAGCGCGTTATCGCCGTTCTGAAGACCATATACGACCCCGAAATTCCGATTGACATCTGGACGCTGCACCTGATTTACGGCGTCGATGTCGACGAAGGAGGCAACGTGAAAATCGTGATGACGGTGACGGCCCCCAACTGCCCTGTGGCCGAAACGCTTCCCGTTGAGGTAAAGCAGAAAGTGCAGGCCATCATAGGCGTGAAAAACGTCGATGTGGAGCTCACCTTCGACCCCGTTTGGAGCATCGACATGCTTTCCGACGAAGCCAAGGCCGAATTGGGCTTGGACGGGGAGTACGGTTCGTTTTCCGCCTCGGATTTCCTGTATTGAAATGCTGAATTAGGAATTAAGAATGCAGAATAAGGCAAAGCGTGTTAAGACCTTGCATCTGTTCTACATTCTTAATTCTACATTCTTAATTCTACATTCATAATTTATCATAGTTTTCCAACAACTCCTTTGCCATGCCGAGGAACATGAACGCGACGGCGTTGAAATCCATGTTGAGGTCCTTGCTGAGGCCCACTCGGTCCTTGAAGATGGCCACGTTGAACCATTGCAGGCACTGGAAGGCGCGGTGGAAATAGAGGCGTTGCAGTTCGTCTTTGTCAGGCTCCCGTCCTACATATTCCTTCAGCAGGGCCAAAGCCTTGTCGAAGCCCGCGTTGCCGTAGCATGCGATGTCGTAGAAGGGGTCGTTCATGCCGGCAAACTCCCAGTCGAGCACATACAGCTTGTCGCCGCTGATGACGAGGTTGGTGGGTTGGTAGTCGCAGTGGCAAGGCACCTTGGGCACACTGTCGATGGTGGGGCGGAGGCTGTCGAGTTTGTTGCGGAGGTCGAGGTATTCTTGCGGGAAGGTGAAGCCCATTTCAAGGCAGTAGGCTTGGTAGGTGTCTAAGCGTCCGAAGGCGTTGTAGTCGCGGAATTTGAGGTCGCTGCCATGGATTTTCTTCAGCGCAGCCACCGACATTTTGTTGTACGACACGATGTCGGTAGTGCTCATGATGGTGCCTTCGACGTATTCGGCCAGTTTCTCGCCCGAGCGGATTTCGACGTATTCGGTGATATTGTTTAACCCAAGGCGGTTCACTTCTTGTATGTTTTCCCATTCTTCGACGCGGTCAACGAACCTTTCGGCGAACTTGCCTGGCACGCGGTAGGTATATTGTTTTCCTTGGCATTCGACGACGTAGGTGTAGTTGCTCATGCCGCCTTCGAGGCGTTTCACGATTCTTGCGTCGTGGGCATGTAGGAGGGCGTTTACCCTGAAAACGATGTATTCTTCGATGGTCATAATGATGTGCATTTTTGATTTGAGCGGCAAAGTTACACTTTAATTCCTAATCCTCAAGGTAAAAACACTGATTTGTAATTATTTTCAATTGGAATTGTCCTAATAAACGAAAATGTTGTATTTTTGCAGCCTCGAAAGGGGATTTAGCTCATCTGGTAGAGCGTCAGGTTCGCAATCTGAAGGTGGCCGGTTCGAGTCCGGTAATCTCCACGAATGGAAAAAGCCGCTATTCAGCGGCTTTTTCCTTTTGTCCTACGACCATGACGTTCTCGTTATCAAGCCTGACCTTCAGCCAGCGCACGAGGCGGTCGTGCAGTTCGGCATCCATGGGCTTGCTGGTGGTGATGAAGGCGATGATTTGCTCGGTGGCGGCGGCGTTTGCGCTCACCGTGGCCCCACGGCTGAGGCTGACTTCCACGATGATAGGATACTGGGCAAAAAGCTCTCTCGAAATCGACTCGACGGGAATCTCCTTCGCCTTGTAGCCGGCAAGCATGGCCTCCAATTTAACGATGCTGTCGTTCAACCGCTTGATTTGCCGGTCGTTGTGATCGTAGATACCTTTGATAATCTCGGTTTCAGAAAGGTCTTCTCGATGGCTTGTGGCGTCTTCGTGAAACACGATTTGGCTGCGTGTGATGCCAAAGGCTTCGGCCTCTTTGTAGAAACTCTCCTTGGAGTCGTGGGTCAGCGATTCGCCGGCAAGGAAAAGGTCGAGCTTGGGTGTCTTGCGCGAATAGGAGGCCTTGTGGTCGTAGATGAAGCATTTGCCGAGGTTCTTGTTCTCGGCCACTAAACGCTCGGCGTGGATGATGAAGTTGTTTTCCTTCACGACCGAGATGGCGGAGATGATGCTCGGCACGATGACGACGACCAAGATGATCACCATGATGTGCTTGGGCAGGCGCTTGTGGTTCTCGTCGGTGGTCTCCATGATGGGGAAACGGAAGTATTTGACGGCGGCGAAGGTGGCCAAGGCGATGAAGATGCTGTTGATGGTGAACAGGTAGAGTGCGCCGACGGCGTAGGTCCAGTTCAAGATGGAGATGCCGTAGCCCACCGTGCACAGCGGCGGCATGAGCGCGGTGGCGATGGCCACGCCCGAAATCACCGTGCCCTTGTCCTTGCGCGAGGTCTCGATGATGCCCGCCAAACCGCCGAACAGGGCTATCAGCACGTCGTAGATGGTCGGGTTGGTGCGCGCCAACAGTTCCGACGGGTTGGCCAAGCTCAGCGGACTGAGCAGGAAAAACACCGTGGATGCCAAGATGCTGATGACCACCATGACGGCGAAGTTCTTCAGCGAGTTCTTCACGAGCCCGTTGTCCTCGGTGCCCAGGCCCAAGCCGAAGCCGAGGATGGGTCCCATCACGGGCGAGACCAACATGGCGCCGATGATGACGGGGATGGAGTTGACGTTGAGGCCCACCGAGGCGATGACGATGGCGCAGGCCAAGATGAACACGTTGGTGCCACGGAAAGCGATGTTCTTGCGAATCGATGCGCTGGCGTTCTCGTAGTCGATCTCGTCCGAGAAGTGGATGAGCGACCGCAGGTATTTAAGTGATTTCTGGAAGATGTTCATGGTCGATGGCGTTGGAATCAAGTTGCAAAAATACAGCAAAAATCGCGAATTGCACAAGAGACGGTCACAAAACGTTGGCCACCACCTCCGCGATTTGCTCCAACCATTCCTTGTCGGTGGCATCGAAAGTGGCCAATTTCTCGCTGTCGATGTCTAAAACACCGACGACTTCACCTTGTTTTATTAAAGGCACCACGATCTCGCTCCGCGACTCGCTGCTGCACGCGATGTGGCCAGGGAATTGCTCCACGTCTTCGACGACGTAGGTCTTCTTTTCTTTCCACGAGGTGCCGCACACGCCCTTGCCGAAGCCGATGCGGGTGCAGGCCACGGGGCCTTGGAACGGCCCGAGCACCAATTGGTTGTCGACGACGCGGTAGAAGCCCGTCCACCAGAAGCGGAAGGTCTCTTGGATGAGGGCGGCCACGTTGGCCATGTTGGCGACGGCGTCGCTTTCGTCTTTTACCATCGCCTTGACTTGGGCGAGGAGGAGTTGGTAGTTTTCTTGTTTGTTCATATTTGTTTGTGTTTGGCCCCACACTGCGTAGGGCTTGTGTTCAGCCCCACACTGCGCGGGGCTTGTGTGGGGTTAATAAAGTGTCGTCACTTCGTGACGGGGCTGCCCCCGTGTTCTTTAGTCCCATGCCCCGTAGTCTCGTGTCTCCAAGTCCCACGTCAATACAGGAATCCGAACATCCAAAGCGGGATGCGGTTGCCGTAGCCTATCTCGGTCTCGTCGATGGCTAAGTAGCTGTTCGGGATGTCCTTGATTTGGTTGAATTTCTTGCCTTGCCCACCGACCTCGAACAATGTTGTGCCGTCAAGCAGGAAGTCGCCTTTCTTCGGCATGGTGAGCGTGGCCACTGCCGAGGTCTGGTTGGCGAAGAAGGTCTCCCTAACCGTCCCGATCTCGCTTTTTATCGCCAAGGCCCGCATGAGGTTGGTGTTGTTGAGGTATATCTTTTCGGGCGTGATGAGGTGCTTGTAGTCCTTTACGTTTTCGGTCAGTAGCTGGATGAGTTCGGCGCGGTCGAGGGCATAAAGCATCTTGAGGCACAGCTCGCGGCTGGTGTCCAACTGCACGGTCAGTTTGTTGACGTTGGGCATCAGTGGCAGGGTTTGTGCAATCAGCATGAGCAGGGTTTTGGTCTTCCTTACGGTGCTGTAGGTGACTTCCTCGACGGCAGGCAAGTCGGTGTCGATCACCAAGTTGGCTACTTCTGCGAGCTGGATGAGGTAGTCTTTCTTCGCGTCTTTGTAGAACGGGTAGTAGCCTCGTTCCAAATAGTCGGCAAAGTGTTTCAGCACCTTGGTTTTCTGGAACAGGTCGTAGGCGATGTCGATGTGCCGCGTGAGGAGGTCGTCCAAGGCGATGGGTTCGGTGGTCAATGCGCCTTCAAACGCCATGTACTCGCGCAGCGAGAGGCCGCGCAGCGTGTAGAGCGTCTGCCGTCGCGACAGGTCCACTTTCGAATGGTCGATTTCAAGCATCGAACTACCGGTGTAAACGATGTAAAGGTCGGTATAGGTGTCATACAAGTTCTTGATGCTGATGCTCCAGTCGGGGTATTTGTGTACCTCGTCAAGAAAAAGGTGGGTCACGCCGTGGGCGTATTCGTAGGCCACCAATTCTTCCAAGGTGTGCGTCTTGAACCACAGATTGTCCAACGAGACATACAGGGCTTCGCTTTTTTTCGGGAAGTGCTCTTTGATGTGTTGCAGCATGAGCGTGGTTTTCCCTACGCCGCGTGCACCTTTGATGCCGATGAGCCGCGTCTCCCAATTGATTTTGTCGTACATGTAACGCTTGAACTTCAAGTCGGTAGCCGATAGTCGCATCAGGTAAGCGTCAGTGATGGGTTTCAAGAAATCGTCTTCCATAGTTGTTTGTTTTGCGCTGCAAAAATACAAAAATTCAAGTTTTCATCTGCGAAAATTTCAAAAAAAATCGCATTTCCATCTGCGAAAATTTCAAAAAAAATCGCATTTCCATCTGCGAAAAATAGTTCAAAAATCAAGTTTCCATCTGCGAAAATGAGTGTAAAAATCAAGTTTCCATCTGCGAAAATTGTTTCAAAAATCAAGTTTCCATCTGCGAATTTTAAATCTTTAAATTTTGAATCTTAAATCCTCAATTCTTTGTATCTTTGCGCCTCGTTTGAAAACCGCACAGAGATGAAGAAAGATATTCCCGTACTGCTGCTCACCGGTTATCTCGGTAGCGGCAAGACCACAGTGGTCAACAAGATTCTGAACAATCGCAAGGGCATTAAGTTTGCCGTGATTGTCAACGACATAGGCGAAGTGAACATCGATGCCGAATTGATTGAGAAAGGCGGCGTGGTGGGGCAGAAGGACGACAGCCTTGTGGCCCTCCAAAACGGCTGCATCTGCTGCACCTTGAAGATGGACCTCATCCAACAGCTGCACGAGATCATCGTCATGCAGAAGTTCGATTACATTGTCATCGAGGCCAGCGGCATCTGCGAGCCGGAACCGATTGCGCAGACGATTTGCTCCTTCCCGCAAATGGCTTGGCAGCTCACCAAGGACGGCCTGCCCATCTTGGACTGCATCGTGACCGTGGTCGACGCGCTGCGGATGCAGAGCGAGTTTGGCTGTGGCGACGACCTGATGAAGAAGAACCTGGCCGAGGACGACTTGGAGAGCCTCGTCATCCAGCAAATCGAGTTCTGCAACATCATTTTGTTGAACAAAGCCTCTGAGGTCACGCCCGAGGAGTTGGGCCGCGTGAAAAGCATCATCCGCGCCTTGCAGCCCACGGCTGAAATCATCACCTGCGACTATGGCGATGTCGACTTCGACAAGATCCTCAACACTAAGATGTTCGACTTCGACAAGGTGGCCACTTCAGCCACTTGGATCAAGGAAGTGGAGGGCGCTGTGGAGGAGGAACACGACCATCACGATGACGAGGATGATGACGAGG
>CAMOCK010000151.1 GCA_946610645.1 uncultured Bacteroidales bacterium | reverse complement strand
TTGAAGGTGATGCCCAACTCGCGTAACATGCGGTTGGCGATGCCGTCGTTGGAGACTTGGATGACCACCGAGGGCTTTTCGCAGAACAACACGGCCATGAGGTCTTCCTTGTCGAAGGCCTTGAGGTCGAGGTTCATGCCGTAGGTCGTGTTGGCGAAGTTCATCTCCAACAGCGTGGTAATCAACCCGCCCGCCGACACGTCGTGGCCGGCCAAAACCAAATTGCTTTCAATCAGCTTCTGGATGGCGTTGAAGCACTTCTTGAAGTAGCTGACGCTCTTCACGTCGGGTGTCGTCTGACCCACAGCGCCTATGGCTTGGGCGAAGCTGCTGCCACCAAGTTCGAAGCCGTCTTTCGAGAAGTCTATATATATTAATTCGGTGTTCTCGTCGGTCTTCATCACGGGCTGGATGGTCTGGCGGATGTTCGACACCTCGCCAGCGGCGGAGATGATGACCGTTCCGGGAGCCACAACCTTCTCGCCGTCAGGGTATTTCTGCGTCATGGAGAGGCTGTCCTTGCCCGTCGGCACGTTGATGCCCAAGGCCACGCAATAGTCGCTCAAGGCTTTCACGGCTTCATAAAGTCGTGCCGTCTCGCCTTCTTGCTTGGCAGGCCACATCCAGTTGGCGCTCAACGAAACGCCTTCGAGGTTGCCTTCGATAGGTGCCCAAAGGATGTTGGTCAAAGCCTCGGAGACCGAGAGGCGCGAAGCGGCGGCAGGGTCGATGAGGCCCGCAATCGGGGCATGGCCCAAGGCCGTGGCGATGCCGCGCTTGCCGTTGTAGTCCAACGCGCTGATGCCGAGGTTGCTCAACGGCAATTGAATCTCGCCGACGCACTGCTGCTGCGCCACACGACCCGTCACGGAGCGGTCGACCTTGTTGGTGAGCCAGTCCTTGCAGGCCACGGCTTCGAGTTGCAGCACGCGGTCCAAATATTTGTGGATGTCACGTTTGGTGTAACTGATTTTCTTGAAATGGTAGGGCTTGGTCGTGTCGTGCAGCACGGTCTTGGGCGCACTGCCGAAGAAGTCGGAGATGGCCAAGTCGATGGGAGCCTTGCCTTTCTTGCGGACGAAACGCAGACGCTCGTCGCCCGTCACCTCGCCCACTTCATAATAAGGTGCACGCTCACGCTCGGCGGTCTCCTTGATGATGGCCGCATCTTCCTTGCGAACGAGCAAACCCATGCGCTCTTGTGACTCGTTGCCGATGATTTCCTTGTCGGACAGTGTCGGGTCGCCGACGGGCAGGTTGTCGACATAGACCACGCCTCCAGCGTCTTCGATGAGTTCGCTGAGGCAGTTGAGGTGACCACCTGCGCCGTGGTCGTGGATGCTGCGGATGGGGTTGTGGTCGCTCTCGGCCATGGCACGGATGACGTTGCTCACGCGCTTTTGCATCTCGGGGTTGGCGCGCTGCACGGCATTCAGCTCGATGGCGTTGCTGTATTGGCCCGTGTCGACGCTCGAAACAGCGCCGCCGCCCATACCGATGCGGTAGTTGTCGCCGCCCAGCACGATGATGACATCACCTTCTTCGGGTTCGAGCTTCTTGGCATCGCTCACTTTGGCGAAGCCAATGCCGCCAGCGAGCATGATGACCTTGTCGTAGCCCATCACACTGGGTTCGCGACCGTCCCGGTCGCCCGCACACTCAAAAGTCAAAAGGCTGCCGTTGATGAGCGGTTGGCCGAATTTGTTGCCGAAGTCGGAAGCGCCATTAGAGGCCTTGATGAGGATTTCCTCAGGCGTTTGATAGAGCCACTTGCGCGGTTCGATGTCTTTTTCCCAGTCGCGGTCGGCCTCGGTGCGCGGATATGAGGTCATGTAGACGGCCGTTCCCGCCAAAGGCAGACTGCCTTGTCCGCCCGCCAAACGGTCGCGGATTTCGCCACCGCTACCCGTGGCCGCACCGTTGAACGGCTCCACTGTGGTCGGGAAGTTGTGCGTCTCGGCTTTCAGCGAAATCACCGTGTCGATGGGCTTGATTTGGAAGGCCGACGGCTTGTTAGGCTCAGCCGGCGCAAACTGTTCCACCTTGGGACCGAGGATGAAGGCCACATTATCTTTATAGGCCGACACCAGTCGGTTCGGGTTCTCTTTCGAGGTACGCTTGATGAGGGCAAAAAGCGTGTTGGGCTTCTTCTTGCCGTCAATGATAAAGGTGCCGTTGAAAATCTTGTGACGGCAGTGTTCGGAGTTGACTTGCGCAAAGCCATACACCTCACTATCAGTCAGTTGGCGACCTATTTTTGCGGATATGCCTTTCAGATAGTCGATTTCCTCCTCGCTGAGGGCCAGGCCTTCCAGCTGGTTATAGGCCTCAATGTCGTCGATATATTTCAGCGGTTCGGGCTTGCGGTCGACGGCGAAGACATTTTGGTCGAGGTCCTTATAGCGGTTTTGGAGCATGGGGTCGTAGGGCGCGTCTTTCGACTCCACACGTTGGAATTCCTCAATGCGGACAATGCCTTTGATGCCCATGTTCTGGGTGATCTCGACGGCATTGGTGCTCCACGGCGTAATCATCTCGCGGCGCGGCCCGACGAAATAGCCTTTCACGGCATCTTTTTCAATGCATTTGGCATCACCAAAGAGCCAAGAAAGCTTGGAAAGGGTTTCCTGAGATAGTCCTGTTTTTGAATCAACAACGATAATTCGTTGATTATCAGATTGAAAAAAGCATATCATAAGCGCAAGTATTTATGCGATGAACAATGCGGCAAAGGTAGGGTTTTTATCGTAACTCCGCGATTTGAAGCCCCGAATTTTTTCGGTGTGTTATTTTCTTCGCTACCTTTGCACCTAATTTGACAAACCGACCTGAAAAGATGCCCGCTTCATCCACGCCATCCATGGAAAAACACGCCGAGGCTTTCAACGCCCTTGTGCTTCGCCACAAGGCCATGCTATGGCATGTATGCTCCGACTATAGTTTGGGGCGCGAGTGGAGCATGGAAGACCGTATGCAAGAAGTGATGGTCAGCCTTTGGCGGAGCTTCGACCAATTCGAAGGACGAAGCTCGGAGAAGACATGGGTGTGGCGCGTGGCCACCAACACGATGCTACAGTTGCGCCGGAAAGACCTCAGAAGCCTACAAACCGAGCCTATCGACCCTTCCGACGAGAGCCTTGCCGACACAGAGCCGCATGACGATCACTACCAGCACCTGCTGCAACTCATCGATGCGCTGCCCGAAAAGGAAGGCACCGTGATTCGCGCCTTCCTCGACGGCTTCTCCTACAAGGAAATCGCCGACATGACCGGCGGCACCCTGGGCGCGGTGGCCATGCGCATCGCCCGGACGAAACGCAAACTGAAACAACTTTACGAACAAGAAAACACACCATGAAAACAAACAACCACAACATAGCAGCAATGAAAGCAACCCGAAAACGCGACGATTTCCGGCAGCAGTGGGAACGACGCAAACAAACATGGCAAAACGAGAAGGATTCGAGCCTGCCCAACGACGCCACGATCCTGAAAATGGCCGAACTTGCCCGACTTGCCTCAGCCGTTCAGGAAGAGAACACCGTCCACTTCAGCATCAGGCGACGCGGACGCTGGATTCCCTACGCCGCTGCAGCCAGCATAGCCATCGGCATAGGCATCATCGGCCTCACACGCCGCAGCGAAACACCAAACACCATGCAACTGCCAGAAGCACAAAAGGTGAACGTGAACGGCCAAACCGTGCGCTTCCTTTGCAACAACGGCTGCTCAGCACAAGAGGTGCTGCTTTCGGCCAACGACATCATCAAAAAATAAACCTGCCATGAAAAACCTCGTCACTTTCCTTTTGTTGCCGCTCATGATGGCCACGACCGCCTGCCGTGACAAGGACAAAGGCGAAACGAAGCCTTGCAACACGAATGCCGCGCTTGAGTTGTACTGCAAATACGCCGACGACGACGACCTCACCGTGGCCTACCTTGGCGACTTCGAAATCAACGGGAAAGCCATCGACGCGGTGATGCTGCAAGCCAACGAAGAAGATAACTGGCTTCGCATCAGGCAAGACTTCGGAATGGTGGTCGAGAACGACTCGTGCGAAAAAGCCATCGACCTCCCTGACTGCCCCAATCCGCCGGGAAAAGTGGTCTCCGTTGGCATCGGCATCGAGGCCGATTTCCTCGGCAGCTTAGGCTTGGACAGCCTGACCACACGCGACCAAATCACCGAAGAACACATCAAATTGTTCTCCGAAAACGTAGCCATGCAAATCCACAACATCCTGAGCAACTTCGAGACTTCCGACTCGGTCATGCCCGCCGCCGCCATCGTCGTGGGCGACGGCCCCATCGAATACGAGGGCGAAAACATCAACTACGACGACTACATCCACACCGTGGCCGAGGCCATTGCCGCCAACATCATCGACGAATACTTCACGCAACGCGACAGCATCAAGGAAATTGTTGATACCGAAACCTACCAAAAAGCCATGGAGGAAGGCGACAACATGATGACCAATGCCAGATTGCACGGCCATAGCGGCTACATCACTACCGCCGACCACGCCAACCGCACCCTCTGGCTTTTCTTCTACGACGACCAAGAGGGATGCAACGTCATCCTCACGCACATCAAGGACGACATCATCATCAAACAGTAAACCAACAATTTAGTACGTCTCGTCCATCTGCTCTTCGCCACCGCCCTCGTCACCTCCGTCGTCACCACCAGGACGGTTGCGCTTGAGATTCTGCTGGTTGATACGATAGTTGAAGTTGAGCGAGAACGAGCGTCGGTTCCATGTGCTGGTGTTGTATTGCCAGAAACCGTCTCCCCACGACTCGCCACCCCAACTGCGTGAGTTGAACAAGTCGCGCACGTTGAAGGTGATGGTGCCGTTGCCGTTGAGGATTTCCTTGCTCACGGCAAGGTCCATCCACCAGTTGCCGTCGCGCATTCCGAGTGGTTCCTTGTGCGGTCCCATGACGTGGGCCGTTAGCTGTAGGTCGAACCAGTTGCTCACCTTGAACTTCGACACGACGCGACCAAAAAGCATCCAACTCTCAGTTTCGTAATACCGCTCCTCGATGTAGCCTCTTGTGTATGAACGGAAAAAGTTGACATTTCCGTTTAGGTTCCACCATTTCGTCATCTGGCCTTGGGCCACAGCCTCAACACCGAAGTCGTCGGCCTTGCCGAAGTTGACAGGCATACTGTAGAACACGCCATCGTCTTCGTAGGTGTAGTTGCGTATCATGTTGTTGCCGTGGCGGTAATAGGCCGTGAAGTTGAAACTCGCCTTGTCCCAAAAATGGATGTAGCCAAGTTCGTAGCTGTCCATATAAGTCGGCTTCAGGGCCGGATTGCCCATGCGAATGTTGCGGTTGTCATTATAGGACCTGAACGGACTCATCTGCCAGAAGCCAGGACGACGGATGCGGCGCGTGTAGCTCACCTGGAACTGGTTGTTTTCGTTCACCGAATAGTTCAAGTGGGCGCTTGGGAAAAAGTCGATGTAAGGTTTGCCGCCGTTGATGGAGTCGGTGCCGTCGTGGGCATAACCGCGCAAATTGGTGTAGATATTCGTCATCTCGGCACGCACACCCACTTGTCCCGACCAGCGTCCCCAGTCGTTGCCAAGGCTGGTGTATAGGGCAGCCACTTGCTCGTTGTAGTTGAAGTCGTAGCAATAGTCTGGAAGTTGATGATAAACGCCAAGACTATCTCTTTCAGTCACTTCCGATAGGCTGTTGATGTTTCGGTTGGTGTATTTCGCGCCGATTTCCCACTGCGCCTTGGTGAGGAAGGGATGAACATAGTCAACACTGGCCTGCAAGTTGCGCATGTTTTGGTTGCTTCCCGTCTTTTGGTACAGTTCCGACAGAATCTGCTCCATGTTCTTGTCGGGATAGACCTTCTCCGTGATGTCCGAGCTTGAGGTTTCGGCGTTTGTGAAGAAACGCACGCTGGCCTTCAGGCTACGGCCTTCGCGCACAAATTTCTTGTCGTAGTCCATCGTAATCTCGTAGGTAGGCTCTTGCTCCAAATAATCCTCGGCACGCTCGTCGTAGGAAGAAGTGCCCAACAACGGATATTCATCATAATATTTCACAACGGGATGCGTCTCCAAATTGCCATAGCGATAAACAAAAGCCGCGCTAACGATGTCATTGTCAGTGATGTAATAATCAGCACCCACGCGCACGTTGTGACCCATGCGGCGCATACGGCGCTCTGTGGTCTGGTCGGTGAGTTGGTTGAAAATGGTGTCGCCGTCCACCAAATCGAAACGCTTGGTTTGGTTGATGCCGCCGCCGATGTTCGACCTGCGGTTGAAGCCATAGCTGGCGAAAAGGTTCCAACGCTTGAGGCGATAGTTGGCCGTCAGGCTCGCACCGTACTGCCACGGATAGCCGCCACGGATGTTGACCGCGCCGTTGAAGCCCTGGCGTTTGTCTTTCTTCAAGATGATGTTGATGATGCCCGCCGAGCCTTCGGCATCGTAACGCACCGAAGGATTGGTGATTACTTCGATGCGCTCAATCATGTCGCCTTGCAGGGTGCGCAAAGCGTCTTGTGTGCTCATTCCCGAGAGACCCGACTCCTTGCCGTCGATGAGGATGCGCACACCGTCGTCGCCGCGCAGGCTGACGTTGCCTTCCACGTCGACCGAGACGGCAGGGATGTTCTCTAACACCTCGATGGCATTGCCGGCAGTGTTGCCCACGTCCTTGCCCACGTTGAAGACGCGCTTGTCCAAGGTCATCTCGTAAGTGCTCTGTTCGGCCACCACGCTCACCTCGCCCAGCATCCGCGCATCAGGAGTGAGGCTCAACCGCCCCACGTCAACCGTGGTTTTCGTTCCATCAATCGTGACATTTTTGTGGAGAGTGATGAATCCCATATACTGAACCTCAAGCACATAGCGGCCTTTGTTCAATTCAAGCGTAAATTGTCCGCTCGGGTCGGTGATGACACCCGCCACGAAAGTGGAATCGGGCAAGGTGCTCGCCCTGACGGTGGCATACTCCATCGGAGCGCCATTGGATTTATCGACAACACGGCCTTTCACCGTAACAGCTGAAGCCCACTGGGCACTCATGAGGAATGCCAACAAAACTAAGATATTTCTGCTCATAAATAGAATGTTATCTGCTCGTAAAGGTGTGCAAAAATAGTGATTTCAAGCGAACCGACTTTATAATTTTTAAACAAACAAAAAGAATTCCCGCCTCAAATGGAAAAAACGGTGGTTTTTCAACAAAGCAAAAACACTGAATTTTGAAAAGTGTATATTTTTAGGTCAATTTCATATTGAAAAGTGTATATTTGCAACCTGAAAAGTTATTGAAAAGTGTATTTTGGCTATGTTGTACAGGAAAATCAGCAAGGAAATCGAAGCGCATCTGACTTCATCATCCGACAAGGTTTTGATTTTGGAAGGCGCAAGACAAATTGGCAAATCTTTCATCATCAGGGAAATAGGAAAAAGATTGTTCAAAAATTTTGTGGAAGTCAATTTTGCGGAGGACGATGAAGGGCCTCAGCACTTCAAGAACATCCATTCCACCGAAGCGTTTTATTTCACCTTGAGCATGGTGGCAGGCAACCAACTCGGCAATTTTGATGACACTTTGGTCTTCCTCGACGAAATCCAAGTCTATCCACAATTCCTAACGATGCTGAAGTTTCTCCGTCAGGAACGCCGCTATCGTTTCATCGCCAGCGGCAGTCTATTGGGCATTGCCTTACGCTCCACGACCTCCATTCCCGTGGGTAGCATCATCCGGAAGGAGATGTACCAACTCGATTTCGAGGAGTTTCTGATGGCCAACAACTTTGGTTTGGAAGCCATTGCCAGACTCAAGGATATGTTCACAAAGAAGGAAAGCCTTTCAGAGGAGCAACACCAACATGTGCTTGGCCTGTTTCGTCGCTATCTGCTCGTTGGCGGTATGCCCGATGCTGTCAATGTCTATTTGGAAACGCATAACATTATAAGAGTCAGGGAAATACAGGAATCCATACGGGTTCTGTATGGCGACGATGCCTCAAAATATGAGCAAGACAGCCAAAAGCACCTGCTGATTCGACGGATTTACGACATGATTCCGTCGCAGATGGAAAACAAGAAGAAACGGATTGTGGCCAAGGACATTCGCGACAAGAAAGGAGATCGGTTTATGCAGTATCAGGATGAGTTTGAATACCTTATCTCGTCGGGGATAGCACTCGATGTCCACGCTGTTTCCAACCCGAGTTTTCCGCTGAACGAGAGCGTACACAAGAACCTGCTGAAGCTCTACCTGAACGATGTGGGAATGCTGACGGCACAATTGTATCGCAACAACTTGCGCCCCGTCCTCGAAGACGAAAGAAGCGTGAATCTCGGCTCCGTTTACGAAAGTGCTATCGCACAACAACTTAAAGCCAACGGGCACAAACTGTTTTATTACGACAACCGCAAGAAAGGCGAAGTGGATTTCCTTATTGACGACTATTCGAACACGAGCATCCTGCCTATTGAGGTAAAATCGGGGAAAGATTATTCCATTCACAGTGCCTTGAACAACCTGC
>CAMOCK010000150.1 GCA_946610645.1 uncultured Bacteroidales bacterium | reverse complement strand
TAGCACACCGTTCAGGTCGATGCAGAACTGGTTGAAAGCCGGATAGTTGGCCTCAAAGATCTGCTTGCTCATGCAGTAGAGACGGTCGCTTACGTCGGTCTCGTCCTTGAAGATGTGGTGGAAGATGTTGATGATGTTAGGTTTGCCCTCGGCATCATAGTAGGCGTCCACAGCATATTCCTCACCTTCGATGAACTGCTCAAGCACAAACTTCTCGCTGCGCACCACGGTCTCGGGGAACACGGCGCACTGGCGGGCAAAGTTCTGGTCGATGTCGTCCAAGGCAGCCTGCCATTCGGCTTTGTTGCGGATGATGTAGACGCCCACGCTGAGGAAACCCACGGCGGGTTTCAGCACCAAGGGCAAGGGCAACTCATCGGGATTCAAGTCGCGCAAAGCCTTCATCTCCACCTCTTTATAATAGAAATCGGGGTAGATTTGCTGGCAGATGCGGCGGAACTCGGCCTTGTCCTTCAGAATCTTGACTTTCTTCACCAGTTCCGACTCGGGCAGTTGGGCATAGAGCCACACCAAGGCGTTTTCCGAAACGGCGTAAAGCTGTTTCGTTTGCTCGTATTTCTCCACAAACTGCTTGTCGTCCAATAGGTTAAGCTTGTGGCCTTGCTGCTTCAGCGTCTCTGCCATGTCGTTGTGGAGGACGGGAATCTGTTTTTCTTCCAAATAAGCCACCAAAGGGGCTGAAACGTATGGTTTTTCTAAAATGATCATGATGGTTTTGTTTTGTCGATTGCGCTGCAAAGATACGTTTTTCTTCCTGATGGCCGAGAAAACGACCCCTTTTTGCGTTTTTCCCATCCCAATTCGCGATATTTTCTTATCTTTGCGCCCGAAAGTAGGGCCTTTATTGTGCCAAAACCCGACAAACAACCCGCAAACAAGGTCGGTGAAATGGATTTGAAACAAAAGTAAATAATTAAATATCAAACAATTAAAATAAAAACTATGACAAAAAATTTACGTTATTTTTGCACGCTACTACTCATGGCAGTAGTCGGCGTTGCGTGGGCGGATGAGGAAACTCTCGATTTTTCTGCCCAAGGTTATGCTAATCAGCAGGAAATCTCAACTGTTGAGGCTGAGAACTTTTCTGTAACATTTAACAAAGGAACGAATAGCAACGCTCCGAAATATTATACTACGGGTACGGCTATTCGCGCTTATGGAGGTAACTATTTTACGGTTTCTTCTGACAACACGATTACAGGCATTACGATTACGTTCGGAAGTGGTGATGGCTCAAATGCCATCACGACGAATGTCGAAACTTATTCCAACGGAACGTGGTCAGGTAGTGCAAATAGCGTGACTTTCACGGTTGGTGGAACATCGGGTAACAGACGTATTGCCAGCATTACGGTGACTTATACAGCATCTGGTTCTAGTACTACTTTAGAAGACAACGACCTCGCTCTGACGGGTGCTCCCGTCGCTCTGACATTCGACCTTTATGACAATGCCGAGCCGCAAGTCATCAATTACACGACTTCCAGCACTGGTGCAGTGACGATTCCTGCAAGCAACTTCTTCGAAACCGCAATCGACGAAACGAATAAGACTATTACCGTTACTCCTGTGGCTGTGACGAATGGCGTAAAAGAAGCAGCGGTCAACCAAGCTGCCGATGACACTTACAAGGCAGGCTCAGCATCTTTCACAGTGGATATTACCGACAGCACACCATTCGAAGGTGGTGATGTGACATTTGATGCTAAGACTGATTTTGGTAACACTACCGCTGGAGAGGGTTCCATCACAAAGAATGGAGTTATATTCTCGTGTGATAACGGCATTCTCGGAAATGGTAATGAATACCGTCTTTATAAAAACTCAACAATCACTTTTTCAACTACTTCTGGCTCTATCACGAAAATAGTGTTTATATGTAAATCAGGCAATCCTGCAAGTGGTTTTGGAGAGCAAACGGGATTCACTCTTGATGGTAACAATGGTATTTGGGTAGGAGATGCAGAATCGATTTCGTTTGTTGCTTCTAATAAACAGGTTCAAGCTACCCAAATCGTGGTGACCGTTACAATGCCTGGCGACGAACCTTCCATCACCCTTGCCTCCTACGAAGTGGAAGTGAACGCCAATGCACACACCACTCCTACCACGATTGCAGTGACCTACGCAAACATTGACTTCGAAAACCATGTTCCCGAAGTTGTCTTCTATGAGTCGGACGGCAGCACCGAAACCACTTACGATTGGCTTTTTGTTGACCTCGACGCCGACTGGAACGTCTATTACACCGTTGAAGAGAACACCAGCAATGTCGCCCGCACCGCCTACTTCAAGGTTCTCGGTTATGACAGCAACGCCAACAATGTTTATTCCAACCTCGCCAGCATCACACAGGCCGCTGCCCCCGTTGTTTACACGACGATTCCCGGTTTGTTTGCTGCTGCTACAAGCACTGCAACGCCTGTTACCATCACCTTCAACAACTGGGTGATTTCGGCCGTGAAGGGTAGCAATGCCTACCTCACCGACAACGCTGGCAACGGTCTGATTATCTATCAGAGCGGCCATGGCTTCAATGTGAACGACGTTTTGAGCGGAACGGCAAGCTGCAATCTCGTAACTTATCAAGGCTCTGCCGAATTGACTGCTTTGACTGCTTCAACTGAAGGTCTTACCGTTACTGCCGGCGGCACCGTTACGGAGCAGAACATCGCCATCAACGAACTTGGCGGCGTGAACACGGGTGCCTTGCTCGCTTATGAGAATCTGACCTTCAACGGAACTGAACTTGTTGATGCCGATAACAACGCTATCGAGCCTTATTCAACATTGTATAGCTACACTTTCGAAGCCGATAAGGTTTATAACATCAAGGGTGTTTATCTGCAGTACAACACAACAAAGGAGATTCTGCCTCGCAGTGCTGATGACATCGAGGAAGTGGTGAGCGACGAACCTTCCATCACCGTTACTCCCAACAACCAGGTGTTGATTTCTGGCGATGCCGGTAGCGGCCAACTGGAAGTGGTTTATCACAAGGTTAAGGCCGAAGTTGGCTCGGTTGAATTCGTATGGTGCAATGCCGACGGAACAACGCCCCCAACGGAAACTTATGAGCTTTGGCTGAACGCCAATCTCGACGACGAAGATGTGACCGTCATTAATTATACGGTTGGCGATAACGATGGCCCAGCCCGCACGGCCTACTTCAAGATTGTAGGTTTGGCTGAAGATACCGAAGAAGTTGTGGAATCTGTCGTCAGCTTCACCCAACACCAATTTAAGCCGGACTATGCTTACCTGCCCTATGAATTCAATGGAGGCAGGGCCGACATTGAAAACGAAAACGGTTTGACGCAAGAGGGTCTTGGAAGTGATTATAATGCAAGTAGTAATCCGACAACTCAGTTGAAGTTCGATGGTACTGGTGACTGCCTCGTTCTGAAAATCAATCCTAATCCGTTGTATGAGCTTTCCCCCAAGGCCATCACCTTCAACATCAAGGGCAACAGCTTCTCGGGCGGCACTTTCGCCGTGCAGGTTTCCGAGGACGGCGAAACCTACACCGATTTGGCCGCCTATACCGATAGCGAGATTACCTCATCCAACCAAACGTTTACGCTCCTTAACACCAACGACAATGTGAAATACATCAAGTGGGTCTACACTTATAAAAGTGGTGGCAACATCGGCTTGGGCAACATCTATGTCGATGACGAGTATCTGGTTAGAGGCAATGCCACCGTTGCTGGTGACCTCACTCTCGATGAGTGCACCATCAAAGAAAGCGGAAAGCTCACCATCAAAAGCGGCACTTTGAACGTGACCAACACGCTCACCAACGAAGCCACGTCAGAAGCTTGGAACAACCTCATCATCGAGGATGGCGGACAGCTGAAAATCTCGAACAGCGTGAACGGCACCGTGCTGAAGAACATCACAGGCTACAGCAGCTACACCGGAACCGGCAACGGCGGCTATTACCTGATTGCCACGCCTGCCACCCTCGATGCCACGGGCCAAACGAACATGTTCCCCTCAGAACAGTCCGATCATCAATACGTCGATTTCTATGGCTTCGACCAGACCATGGTTGCCCAAGAATGGCGCAACTACAAATATGGTAACGCGAGTTTTGCCGGTCCGCTCGGAATGGAACAAGGTGAAGGCTATCTCTATGCCAGCAAGAACGACGTCACCCTGACACTGAAGACTATAGGCTTGGGTGGTTATAATAATAACCAATATTCTCACACAGATTATCCTTTTGTGCCGACCAATGTTGACAAAATCGTGGAGGTCTCCTACAACGCCGAGGGCATAAACGGACAAGAAGTGGTCTTCAAGGGCTACAACCTCATCGGCAACCCGTTCACTTGCAAGGCTTACCTTGCCGATGACCGCGACTTCTATCGCATGAACGAAGCCGGTGACAAGATTGTGGTGGCCACCGACAAAGCCATCAACGTTGCCGAAGGCATCTTTGTGATCGCCGAAAGCGGCGAGACAAACGTTACCTTCACCACCACGGATCCTACAGTGACCAGCACTGGCGGAGTGCTCAACATCACCCTGAGCCAAGCCCAAAGCAACAGAGGCAACGCCGCCACCATCGACGCGGCCCGCATCCGCTTCGGCGAAGGCCGTATGCTGCCCAAATTCAACTTCATGGGCAACAACGGCGGCATCAGCATCCCGCAAGGCAGCAAAGACTACGCCGTGGTGCGCAGCCAAGGCGAAGGCGAACTGCCCGTCAACTTCAAGGCCGACAAAAACGGCGCCTACACGCTTAGCATCCGTCCTGAAAACGTGGAGATGGACTACCTCCACCTCATTGACAACTTGACGGGCACCGAGGTCGACCTCTTGGCCACGCCTACCTACACCTTCAACGCCAAGAAGACCGACTACGCCTCGCGCTTCCGCTTGGTGTTTAGCACCACGGGCGTTGAGGAAAACGGCACCGAGACCAATGCCAGTTTCGCCTTCTTCAATGGTTCGGAATGGGTGGTCAACGCCAACGACACCGCCACACTCGAGGTCATCGACATGATGGGGCGCACGGTACTCTGTAAAGACGTTGCACGCAACGTCTCTACCAACGGATGGGCCCAAGGCGTGTACGTCATCCGCCTCACCGACAACAACAGTGTGAAGACGCAAAAGATCGTGGTGAAATAAGAGGACGCGAGACTACAAGACGCGAGACTACGGGACGGACAAAGTCCCGCGTCTCGTGTCCCGCAGTCACGAGTCAATACAACGAATAGAATCAGAAAACAAACCAAACACAATAGCACGATGAAAAAACTGACATTAATTTTCGCGATCGTCCTCGGCCTGGGCCTTGGCGCGGTTGCCCAGCAAAGCGGCGGCGGCCTGTTCCAGCGCGGCTACGTCAGCGACGAGCAATACTACGGCGCTGGCTACTTCAACGACCGCACCAACAGCCCGATGATGCCCGTTTTGCCCGGCCACAACTCCAAC